>NZ_MJXI01000004.1:0-153604 GCF_001762705.1 Campylobacter sp. BCW_6460
TTAAATAGTATAAATATTTGTGTAAGTATTTATATAAGTATTTGGTGGGTTGAAAAATGGGGGCTATATTTTAGAGCACTCGTAATTTTTATTTTTTATATTAACAAATTGACTTTTAAGTGTTTTAAAATCTGGAATATAAGCATAACCGCTAAGCGTATCTACAACGATACAAAGAGTATGCTTTTTTGATAACAAACGTATAATGCAATCTGAATTATTCTTTGCTAAAGTTTTTTCATATGCATAATTGGCATTTTTTAACGGAGAATACACTCTGCCCATTTCATCAAATACTAATCTAGTAAATCCTGAACAAGATCCTTTGAATTCAACCTTTTCTATTCCGAATCTTTTTGTAAGATTAAATCTTTGTGTAGTTTTTTCATCATCTTTACTAATAACTCCACTTTGACCTGAATTCATTAATTTGTTATGATTGATTACATCAACAGCAATTTCTCTATCTATATTGATTTCAGTTTTACCTAAATTAGCATTTCCATCGCCATTTTTATCCAAGAAAATAGTATATGTTTGATCATAACCTGTGGCAGCTGATTTTATAAAATAAATCTGCCACTTACTTTTAAACCACTCTTTTTTTGCGATAGTCAACTCATCAACTCTTATACTTTCTTGTATCATGGCTAAACTTTGGGTGTATTGAATATCATTAAGAATTTGTATTGCACCTTCTAGTAGATTGTCTTTTTTTTAAGTAAAGACTGCCTAAATTAAAAACTATACCCAAAATGAGAATTATAAACACAAATTCTAACAAATTAAAAGCTTTAATCATAGTTTAAAATCTGATATACTTTTTCATATTTTCCAAGTTTTACCTTAACAATTTTTTTGTCCATATTATGCTTATCGGCTTGTTTTAAAGCTTTTAAATAAAACTTATTGCTATTTTTTATTCCATAGAATCGCAATCTTTTTTGCAAACTTGGGGCTGTTGCAAGCTCTAAAACATCTTGTTTTTTTAATTCTAGCGCCAATTCTTTAGCAAAATGATAATTATTGGCAAAATGACGATTTGGATTGTTTATAAAATAATACAATAATTGATTAGCGACGATTAAAAAGTAACAAAATATTAAAAAAATTATAGAACATTCTATAAAGATTTTATACCTTAATCGAAAAACTGGCAATCTCACTCTATAACTTTGCATTAAAGTTTTTATAAGCAAAGGAGTACAAATAACACAAAAAGGTAAAAAATCATCTAAAAAAAGTTTTTGTCTTAAAGAAAGCAACAAACAAAATACAAATGTTACGCTCATTAAAAACCATAATAAATTTTTATATTTCTGAAAAGTCAAACGATAAATAGTGTAAAAAAAATACACAAAAACCAAAGGAGAAAAACATGCAGCAAAAATTCCTAAAGTATCTAAAAAATAACCTCTTGGGCGACCACCTGTATCAAAACCATAAAAACTGATACTCGCTCCAAACAAAATAAGAGATAAGGTAAATAAAATAGCGTTTCTTTTATAAATCCCAAAAAAGAAAAAAGTTAAAAATAAAATATTAAAAGATTTATCAACAAATAATACTATAATCAATAATATATAAAAAAGCCATTTTTTTTCATATTCGTAAGCACATAATATAGCAAGGGTTAAAAAAATCACCAAAGATGCGGCATTAACCAGTAAAGCACTTGCAACAGTACCCGGCAATAAAACAAATAACAATAAAGAAAAAAAAGCATCGATTTTAGTTTTAGTATATTTTAAAGCTAGTAAATACAAAAGTAAACAACTTAAAAAATGAAAAAATAAAAAAGGAAGCCTTAAACCAAAATCATTTTGCCCAAAAATAAAAGTTCCAAAATGAGATATATAATAAAGCAAACTATGGGAAAAAATAAGCGATTTACCCTGCTCATCAAAATAAATATCAGCTTCATCAGCACTAATACTCAGTGTTGAAATTCCATAAAGCAAAGCCAACAAATCAAGACTAAGTAAAATGATGATAAGTTTATAATTTTTGATTTTTTCCATAATGAAAATTTTACAAAATTAAACTTAAAATATCAACCAAAATAAATATTAAAAAGCAAATCAAATGATAAAAAATAAATACTAATAAATACTGAAAAAATTTTAAACCAGTCAAGGCAAACAAAAATACAATAGAAAAATAAATACGAGTACTTACTATATCTTAAAATAGGATAAGAAAAATAAAGCAATACTAACTACCAAAAAATACTATTTATCTTGTAAATAAGCAAATCTCCATCTGTTTAACTCATATCTTGAAGTAATTCTCCATATCTTAATCTTGATTCTTTGTGCTAACTTTTTTATATACACGAACACTTTCGCTTAAATTTCTTTATCTTATCAAAGACAATCATAAATTTATCAATAAAAGATTTTGGTTTTATAAAAAAATAATTTTGTTTTTAAAATAATTTAAATAATGCCTTAAACACAGGCATTATTATATCATATTTCTTCCTCGCTATTATATTTTAAAAGTGCGACAAAGCGATAAAACATATGCACAAATTTAGAATAAGGCATCATAATAAAAAAAGCCAAAACACAACTTAAATGAAACCAAAGTATATAAGGCAAAAAAGAACTTTGCTTTAAAAGCATGAGTAAAAGCCCTGTAAAACTTACTAAAAAAAGCATGAAAATAAAAACATAATCCATGTCCATACTTTGACTATCTACTATGTTTTTATCCGCTACGCTTTTTAAAACAAAAAGTCCCAAAGTTCCTATGCAAAGCATAATCCCTCCTAAGCTTCCAAAAATTTTAGGAAGTTGGGTAAAATCATAAGGGGCTACTAAATTTAAAAAATGATGATAAAAAGCCCCTAAAGAAGTCGCTATAAAACAAAATAAAAAACCATAAGCGGTAAAATGATGAAATATTTTTCTTATATTAGAACGCTTTTCATTAGGATAAGTACAACCCTCATTTTTATGTCCGCCTAGATATTTAAGGCTTAAAGCATCTTTTAAACTTTTTATGAAAACAGTAAAATTGAGATTTTTTATTTCTATAGCATGATAGAATTTTGCCACACTGCCCACAAGGGCTAAAAGCACCAAAAGTGAAACCGTAACAAAAATACTCACCATATAATCATAAGAAACAATAGCAAAAAAATTCCCTTTAACATCTTCACCCTCATAAGCACTCGCGCTCCAAAATCCAAAAAATAAACAAAGGATTAAAACTATACTGGTTAAAACCGCATTTTTCCTAAAAGCTAAGCCTAAAAAATTAGGAAAAGCGTATTTTTCATAACTGTATTGCCTAAGAGCTGCAAATTGTTTAGGAATCAAAACATTAAATTCATGTGGCTGGGCGTATTGACAATCATAAAAACATTCAGAACATTGGTGGCATAAATTAGCCAAATAATCCATATCCTTTAAAGAAAATTCACGCTTTTTTTCCATAGCTGGAAACACCGCACAAAGCCCCTCACAATAACGACAAGAATTGCATATAATGCAAGATTTTCGTGCTTCTTCATAAATTTTTGTAATTTTCATTTCATATCCTTTACTAACTCAAGTGCATTTTCTCCAGCCAAACGCCCAAAAACGCTTCCTATACTCATACCAAAACCTGCAACATAGCCTTGGGTTAAAATATTTCCTGCCATGATTTCACCAGCTGCAAATATATTTTTAAAAAGTTCTCCATTTTCTTGATATACCCTTGCATTTTTATCCACCTTCACACCCATGTAGGTAAAAGTCACACCTGGACGCAAAGGATAGCAATAAAAAGGTGGAGTATCTATTTTCAAAGCCCAATGTGTTTTTTCTATCTTTAAACCTTGAGTGTGACAATTATCCTGTATAGTGTGATCAAATTCTCCTTCTACAACACTTTGATTGTATTCATCTAAAGTCATCTTTAAAGCCTTTGGATCTAAGTTCATTTTAGAGGCTAATTCTTCAATAGAATTGGCCACTATGGGTTCAAAAAGTGAAGGCATGTAGCATTTTTGCACCTTAGAATCAGTGATAGAATAAGCGATTTGATCCTCTTCATTTGCCACCAAACGCCCCCAAATTGCATAACGCTTTGGCCAAAAATCCTCACCCTCATCATAAAATCTTTGTGCCTTTTTATTTACCACTATACCCAAAGACACACAATCCACCCTTGAAGCTATGCCTCCATCATATTTTGGAGTCCTTGCATCAATAGCAACCATATGCCCTTGAGTGGGATCGCCTATAATTTGTGCGTGATTTTTCTCTAAAGCCTTTAGCATCTTACCTTGATTAAAACGAGTTCCACGGATGATAAAATTTTTAGCCCTTTGTCCCCAAGCTTCTTCAAGCCATTCCAAATTTGACTCAAATCCCCCGCTTGCAACGATCACAGCCTTGGTTTTAATTTTCACTTCTTGATTTTGTTTTTTATCCAAAACCAAAATTTCCTTACAGCATCCATTTTCTACCATCAAATCCAAAGCTTCAAATTCATAAAAAATTTCAACCTCTAAATTTTTTGCCGCATTAAAATAAGCATTGACTAAAGATTTTCCACCCCCTAAGAAAAAAGCATTTGTGCGTCCTAAGTGCAAAGTTCCTCGCATGGAAGGTTGAAAACGCACTCCATATTTTTTAGCAAACTCTACCGCCTTTGGAGTACGAGAAATGACAAAACGAGCGTATTCTTCATTAGTTTGCCCCTTAGTCACCTTAAAAACATCTTCAAAAAACTCATCCTCGCTATAACTTTGAGTCAAGACATCCGTAGGCTCATCGTGCATAGAACGCAAATTTCTAGTGTGTTGAGAATTTCCTCCTCTCCATTCTTTTGGAGAACTTTCTAAAAGTGCTATTTTTATATTTTCTTTTTTACTAGCTGCTGCTATAGCTGCACAAAGAGCTGCATTGCCCCCGCCTATAACCACTATATCAATTTCCATTTCATTCTCCTTTTTGTTGTCTTTCATAAATTCCACCTTTTTTAAAAATAATCAAAGAAGCCACAAAAGAACAAATGGCTGCAAAGGTAAGCCAAAATGCAGGAGAGGCAGGATTGCTAGTTTTTTCTATCAAATAAGTCGAAACAGCAGGGGTAAATCCTCCAAAAATTGCCACCGCTATAGAATAAGAAAAAGAAAAACCCAAAGCTTTTACATTTTTAGGCATGATTTCTGATAAAGAAACCACCATAGCCCCATTATAAGCACCAAAAATAAAACTAAACCATAATTCCACTAAAACCAAATTGGCAAAAGAAATATTATTTGTTAAAAAATTTAACATAGGATAAGCACTGACAACACCTAAAAAAGTCATGGTTAATAAAATAGGCTTTCTTCCTATTTTATCTCCAAGAAAGCCAGAAAATGGCAACCAAAAAGTATTGCTAAGTCCTATAATAGCAGTAATCATAAAGCTTTCTAATTTACTAAAATGCAAAACTTTATTGGCAAAAGTTGGAGTGTAAGAAGTGATAAAATAAAAAGTTACTGTTGTCATCATTACAAACATGATTCCAAAAATCACTATAGGTATATTTTCTCTAATGCTTTTGAAAATAGCTCCAAAGGTTTTTGGGGCTTGGTGAATTTTAGCCTTAAATTCAGGTGTTTCATCCAAAGTTCTTCTTATGTAAAAAATATAAGGTACAACCAAACATCCAACGATAAAAGGGATTCTCCAGCCCCAAGCTTGCATAATAACATCACCTATAAGATAATGCAAAAGTATACCCAAAGCACCCGCAAATATGGTAGCAATTTGCTGAGATCCACTTTGCCAAGAAACATAAAAACCGCGTAAGTTTTTTGGTGCAATTTCTGCTAAATAAATACTTGCTCCACCTATTTCAGCTCCAGCACTAAAACCTTGCAAAAGCCTTCCAATTACCACAATAATAGGAGCTAAAATGCCTATACTTTCATAGCCAGGACAACAGGCTATGGTTAAACTTCCAAAAGCCATAATGCCTAAAGTTACAACAAGACCTTTCTTTCTACCATGCTTATCCATATAAGATCCAAGAACTATAGCTCCGATAGGACGCATTAAAAAGCCAACTCCAAAGGCCATAAAACTTTGCATCAAAGAAATAAATTCATTTTGAGCAGGAAAAAACACTTTAGCAATAAATCCAGCATAAAAACCATAAACCGCAAAATCATACATTTCTAAAAAATTACCGCTAGCAACGCTAAAAATGGTTTTAGCATCACCCTTACACCTTCTTGCCATATAACCTCCTTTTTTATTTTCATTATAAACTAGTTTTAGGAATTTTTTAGTCCTAAAATATTTTTTGTATTCAAAAGTATTTTTTAAATTACAAAACTACACATAAAGTTGAAATAAAAAATTAATATTTTTTATTTGGATTGCAAGTGTCAATATCTATGTATTTTTAATTAAGTAGATTTAAAAATTAAGAATAGTAAATTATTTTTTAAGTATATTATCTAAACGAATTTTACAAGCTTGTTAAATATGAAATTTTGCTAATCTTTCTGCCTCTAAAGCATTTCTCTCTTTAATAGCATTAACAACAGCTAAATGCTCCTCGTAAGCTTCTTTAGGACGTTTTTCCTTGGCTAAAGTACCATCACCAAGAAGCAATAAAGAACGATCCAAATTTTCCATAATTTTAAAAAGATAATGATTTCCTGAGCAACGATACAAAGTCTGATGAAATAAAATATTACTAGCCCTAAGTTCATTAAGCTCTTTAATATTTTTTTGAACTTTTAAAATATTGACCAAAATTTCAATTTCGGTCATAGAAGCGTGTAATGTCGCAAGTTTAGCAACTTCACCCTCTAATAATTCCCTGATCTCATAAAGCTTCGTAATAGAAATCAAATCAAGTCCTGCAACAATAAGTCCATTTTTACCATCTTGCACCAAAATTCCACCATTTTGCAACAATCCCAAAGCTTCTCTTATAGAAGTTCTGCTAAGTCCTGATTGCTCTACCAAATCTTGTTCTTTAACTCTATCATTAGGTTTTAATTTTCCATCTTTAATAGATTTGAAAATAAAATCATAAATTCTATCACTCGAAATTTTTTGATTTTTTTTAGCATATTATAACCCCTAAGACTCAAATTGATTTTAGTTTTTATAAGTATAATTTTAAACAAAAAAGGCAAAAATGCAAACTATTGATCAAATTTTTCAAACACAAATCGATATTAAAAAATCTACTTTCTTATCTTTTCTTTGCCCTTTTAAAGATTTTAAATTTTTAATAGAAACACTAAAAAAAGAGCATCCAAAAGCTGTTCATTTTGTCTATGCTTATCGTGTTTTAAATGATTTTAATCAAATTGTAGAAGATAAAAGTGATGATGGAGAGCCTAAAGGAACTTCTGGAATGCCAACTTTAAATGTTCTAAGGGGGTATGATCTTATCAATGCGGCTTTAATCACTGTAAGATATTTTGGCGGTATAAAACTTGGTACAGGGGGACTTGTAAGAGCTTATAGCGATGTGGCAAATGCCGTGATCAATAATTCTTCTTTACTTTCATTCGAATTGAAAAAAAATACAACCATTGCTATTGATTTAAAAAATTTAAATCGTTTTGAACATTTTTTAAAAACTTATTCTTTTAATTTCACAAAAGATTTTAAGGATTGCAAAGCTATATTACATATCAAATTAAATGAAAAAGAGGAGCAAGAATTTGAAATTTTTTGTAAAAATTTTGCACCTTTTGAAATAGAGAAATTATAAATTCTTGCAAGTAAATATAAAAGCTCCAAAATGGAGCTTTTGATTAAATTGCGCTCAATAAATCATTTAACAAAGTATTATTCTTACTTTGTTCATTTGCACCTTGTTGTGTAAGATCATTATGAACGCTAGCACTTTGAGCTCTCATAGACAACTCGCCTTCATTTTGTCTAAAACGATAAGCGTAAACATTTGACATTTGAGCATAATTACTTAAATTTGAATTTGAGTTTTGCGCATTGCTTTGAAAACTACTGCTAGAATTTAAAGCATCTCCGCTTGACTTCTCATCCGCCTTATTTAACATATCCATAAAATCAGAATCTCCAGATGAAGAATAATCTTCAATCTGTTTATCCACCTGTTTATACTGACCACTAATAGCATCGTATTCATACGAGCTAATCGTTCTATAATTTACCTGCATAGTTTTCTCCTTTCAAAATATGCAAAAACTATACAAGCAAAAAGCGTTCCTTTTTATGTAAGATCAATGTTTTTTAATCATGATGAGTAGGCAAATGCTCCACATCAAGCTCATTGTTGGCTATAAATTCCTCCTTGGCTTTTTTACAGTTTTCATCACGCATTTTGCGGTATTCATTGCGAATGGTGATTTCTTTATCGCTTAGAGGTCTATCTTCTAAAAAACTGATATGAAAATAAGTATCATCGCTCTTTGAATAAGTTTTATAAAAATCTATATAGTCAAAATAATCCTTGCCATTATCAAACTCTACCACTTCTTCTATATAAATCGTAGGCCCAAAACCCTTGTGATTTTGTGTATAATGCCCAAAACCTGCGCTGTATTGAATTCTAAATTTAGCCATCATTTTCTCCTAAAAATTCTTGATAAGTTCCACGAAAATCTGTAAGCTTACCATTTTCTAAATGCCAAATTCTATTAGCAAAAGCAGAAACTAACTCCCTATCGTGACTGATACAAAGCACTACACCCTTGAAATTATACAAAGCTTCGCCTAATGCAATAATACTTTCAAGATCTAAATGGTTATCAGGTTCGTCTAAAAGCAAGAAATTTGGACGCTCTAGCATCAAACGAGAAAGCATTAAACGATGTTTTTCGCCCCCACTTAAACTTGCTGCCATTTTTTCTTGATCGCTGCCACTAAAAAGCATTCTACCTAAACACTTGCGGATTTCATCTAGATCTTTAAATTTTTCACTCATAAGCCATTCGTAAAGTTTCAAATTTTCACAAATTAAATTACTTGTATCTTGAGGAAAATATCCAAGCTCTATAGTTGCCCCAAGATGTATAGATCCACTATCTGGATTTATAGCATGGGCGATGATTTTTGCCAAAGTACTTTTGCCCACACCATTTGCCCCAATCAAAGCGATTTTATCATTTTTTTCTATTTTTAGCTCCAAATTTGAAAACAATTGTTTATCATAAGCCTTGCCTATACCTTTAAATTCTAAAACTTCATTACCTATTTCACGATTGGTTCTAAAAACTATGCTAGGATCTCTACGGCTTGAAATTTTAATCTCTTCAAGCTCTAGTTTTTCAAGTGCCTTAGCACGGCTTGTGGCTTGTTTTGCCTTAGAAGCATTTGCGCTAAAACGGCGAATGAAATTTTCTAATTCTTCTCTTTCTTTTAAGGTTTTATCACGTTTAAGCTCAGCTTGTTTTGCCAAAAGCGTTGAAGCCATATACCAATCATCATAATTTCCCGCAAAATCACGAATTTGTTTAAAATCCACATCCAAAATTCTTGTGCAAATTTTATTTAAAAAATGCCTATCATGAGAGATGACAACCAAAGTCCCTTCATGTCTTAAAAGTTCATTTTCAAGCCAAGAAATCGCCTCTAAATCAAGGTTATTTGTAGGCTCATCTAAAAAAAGCACATCCGCACCCAAAAATAAAACTTGAGCTAGTAAGACTTTAAATTTATCCGCACTTTGTAAGGTGCTCATTAAAGCATCAAAATCTTTAATCTTTAAAGAACTTAAAATTTTTTCACAACGTGTTTCACAATCATAATTTGGATCTTCTTCGGCCGTTATTATCTCAAGCTCACCTAAGCGTTCATTGATCTCATCGGTAAATTCCTCGCTCATATAAAGCTTTTCTTTTTCTTTTAAGGCCTCATATAAACGCTTATTTGCACACATCACTGCATCTTTGATGGTGTAGTTTTCAAAAGCAAATTGATCCTGTCCTAAAACTGCGATTTTCAAGCCTTCATCAAATACTATTTCACCACTACTTGACTCAATTTCTCCTGAAAGAATTTTTAAAAAAGTCGATTTTCCCGCACCATTAGCACCGATAAGTCCATATCTTTGTCCTCTAACAAGCTTTAAATTCACATTTTCAAATAAAAGCTGATTTGCAAAACGCATAGTAAGATTTTTTACTTCAACCATGATTTTCCTTAAATTTTTTACTTATAAAAATTTTTAAGAAATTGTATCAAAAAAAGACTTGAAATTAATTGAGTACAAATTTTATATAGACAATGAAAATAAAATTTCATTGTCAAAATAAATTAATAATCCAAAAGTTCTACAAAAACTTGCTTTTTATCATCGCTAAATCTAGCACTATAAGAAATTTGAGTTTCATATTCCCCTCCATCAAATAAAATTCCTTTTAAAGCACCTCTTGAATATTTTTCTCGCATTTCATTAGGCATTTGTGGATAAGTAAATTTTAAACTAGCCATACAAAAACTAGTTTTTTTATCCTTGCTATCTTTGGTTATAAAACTTTCAAAAGAAGTATAAACCACTTCATTAGCATAATCTTTCAAATCAAGTAAAGGTTTAAAATGCGCCCTTAAAACTCCAAGCGTATCAGTAGATAATGCAGCCTCTAAATCCCTCATATCCATACCATTGGAATTTATCCTTAACGCCCTTAAGGATTGTTCATTTAAACCATACTCAACATAAACCCATTCATCATCATCTAAAATACTTTTTAGCGTAAGCTTAACATCTTCATCATCGCATTTTGGCTTATTATTAAAACATCCTGCAAATAAAAAGACCAACATCAAGCTTAATAAAATATTTTTCATTATTTCTCCATTATTATTTTAATAAATTCTATGATTTCATCATTTTTAGCACCATCTTCCCCTAAAAGACTTTTTAATAAATCTAAGTTAAGCTGTGGAGGAAATATAAGATAAGAATTTACTGGAAAACCATTTGATTTTAAGCCTATGCAAAATTTTTCATCTTTATTTGTGTATGCTTTTCCTGCAACAATTTTATAAGTATCTTTCTCATAAAGTAAAGTAGGCTCTACTTCAAAAGGTGTATATTTTTCACTCATTTTCATCTCCATTCTTTCATTAGTTTTAAAATAAAATAATCATCACTGTATGATATTTGCAATTTTTTCATAATTTTGTTTGCGAAGTTTTTTACCTACTAAAAACATATCTACAATCCACCAAATAGTCCAATTGACTATCCAATTCATAAGCACTAATATATATGCTATGTTCTGCAAAGATTCACTTGCAACAATATTAAAAATTATTGGAATAATCACAAATGCTAAACGCACAAAACCTAAAACCATATCACCTATCATAAAACGCCCTACTCCAAAAGGGCCAAATAAAAAAGTTCCTACCCAAAACACCAAAGCAGGGCTTTTTAGTTTAAGCATAGGAAGTTGATTTAACACATCTTTTTTTCTTTCTTCGCTTAAGCGTTCAAATTTTTCTTTTAGCGTAATTGCTGCTAAACCATCTCTTGGTAACTTATCACCAATATTAGAAAGAACTGAATTAAAATCCATACATTTCTCCTTGAAAATTAAAAAATATCTCGAATTATTCCACACTATCACTTAATTAATATTGAAATATTAAATATATTTTATATAAAAAATTGAATATTTCAAGTGTTTTTAATAAAGAAATTTTAATGTAAAATCTTTTAAAGGCTAAATTTTTAAGGTAAAAAATGACAAAAAAGAGCAAGCGTGATATGGCATATGAACTAGACATTGATGTTAGCACTTTATATAATTGGAGAAAATATAAACCCAATTTATATCGTATTGTTATGCTTGGCTTTAAATTTGATGAACTTTTAGAAAATAGCAAAAAAACTCATGAAGAATTACTTCATATAGAACAAACCATACAAGATGAAATTGCTAAATTTAAATAAAACCCGCTTTTAAGCTTTTTTCTATACAATTATCACTTTTATTAAAATCAAGGATTTGAAATGTTTTTATTAGATTTTTTAATATCATTGAGCTTTATTTTTGAAATTTCAGCACTTGTGCTATCCTTTTACTTTAAAAATTCAAAAATTTTCTTTTTGACTTTAGTATTATTAGGAGCTAAGTTACCTTATTTTTATACAAGTTTTTTTCAAGCTAATTTATTTGTGGCTTTATTTTTACCTATGATTTTTACTCTATTTTGCCTTGGAAAACATCATGTTTTAATTTTAAATAAAAAAAATATTGCTTCAATTATAACCCTTATTTTTATAGGCGTTTTAAGCATCATTTTACCTAGAAATACTACTTTTAATAGCGCTGGTTTAGAATTTCATTTTATTGCATTAGATTTTTTTAAACCTGTAAGTGAATTAGGGTTTTTATTTTTTTTAGTCGGATTAATGCTTGTTTTTATCAAAACCTTTAAAACTAAAGAATATTATCTTATTATCGCATTTTTTGCTGCATATTTTCAGTTTTTATTTCAAGAAGGAGCAGGAATAAGATATTTTGAATTTGCAAGCTTGGTTTTTTGTTTTTATCTTTTAAATTACGCTTATAGGTTAGCTTTTTTTGAAACCTTAACAAAGCTACCCAATGAAAAAAGCCTTACACGCTTTACAAAAGGAAAAAACAACTATATCATTGCCTTGCTTCATTTTAATGAACTAAAAGATACCAAAGAAAGCTATGCCAAACTCATATTAAAACAAATTGCAAAAATTTTAAAACGCTTTAGAGCAAAAATTTTCATCGTAGACAATGATTTTATTTTAATTTTTAATGATAAAAATCAAGCTTTAAATCATCTTGCTTTTTTAGAATCCACCTTGAAAAACACGGAATTTAATTTAGAAAATGAAAATTTTAAACCAGATTTTAAATTGATTTGGCAAGAAAGTGAAGAAAATTTGGATAAAAATTTACAAAGTCTAAGAGCAAGACTCTTAGACTAAAAAATTATTTTTCGTTTGCTTCAACTTCGATGTTTAAATTAATATCATCACTTAAAGTAATAGTTGAAGTACTTGTTGCAAATTTAAAATCAGAGCGTTTGATTTTTCCATTTAAAGAAAATCCTATTTTTTCTTTTCCATCTTTGCCTTTAGCTACACCACCGATTTCAGCATCTAAAACGATGTCCTTAGAAACTCCAGCTATAGTTAAAGTTCCTGTCATTTTGCCTTTTTCATTATCGATTTTTTCATATTTTTTCATTGTAAAAGTCATATCAGGATATTTTTTTGCTTTGAAAAAATCATCTTGCTGTAAGTGATTATCTCTTGTTTGATTTTCTGTATTTACAGATGCGATTTTTATAGTTGCATCAAGCTTTTTAAACTCAGCACTCGCAGGATCAAAATCAATCACCGCAGAATAATCTTTGAAATTTCCTTTTACATTGCTAATTTGTAAATGTTTGATTTTAAAACCTACATCTGTATGTGCTTTATCTAAAGTATATTCTTTAGCAAACAAACCTGTGCTTAACAAAGACACCGCAACCAATGAACTTAATAAAACTTTTTTCATTTTTTTCCTTTTTTTATAGTAATTTTCAATATAAAAATTTTATTAGATAAAACATAATAAATCATTAATAAAAATTAAAAAATTTTACTATTTAAAAATTTTACAAATTCTTCAAATTTAGGCAAATCAAGCTTTATTACTTCTCTTTGCTGTTTTCCCCACATACACTCTGGAAAAAACGCATCTTCTTTAAATCTTGCCATAACATGAAAATGCACCCTTGGCACATAATTTGCAAAAGAGGCGATATTGATTTTTTCAGGTTTGTAAAATTCTATCATAGCCTTTTCACAAAGTAAAATTTTTTCAAAAAGTTCCTTTTGCAACTCTAAAGGACAATCGCTAAATTCTTTATAAATTTCTTTAGTAAAAATTTTAAGCCAAGGCACTTGAGCCTCCTCTTTCTCTATATAAATCAAATCATTTTCATAAATCATTACATTCCTTTGAAATTGTATTTATGATTATTTTACAAAATTTATCAAATTTTTAAGTCAAAATGCGTTAAAATTCCTAAAATTTAAAAAACAAAAAGGAGGATAAATGCAAATTAGTTCAAGTTATAACTCTTATGATTACTACTCTAGCAAACCTTCTTTTGATAAAACAAATCAATCTGATTCCACTCAAAAAGATGAAAAAAATCTTAGCGAAAATAAAGATGATAAAGAAAAAAATGGTGAACAAACCCAAATGGTTAATGGCGTAGAGCTAAGCCAAAAAGAAGTAGCTCAAGTTCGCGAACTCCAAAGTATCGATAGAAATGTAAAGGCTCATGAAGCTGCACATCAAGCAGCGGGCGGCGGCTTAGCAGGTGCTGCAAGTTTTACTTATACAAGAGGCCCTGATAATCAAATGTATGCTACAGCGGGTGAAGTTCCTATCAGCATGCAAAAAGGAAACACACCAGAAGAAACTATAGCCAATGCAAGACAAATCGTAGCAGCAGCTATGGCTCCTGCTGATCCTAGCCCACAAGACTATAAAGTTGCAGCAAATGCTACAAAAATGGAATTTGAAGCAAGAGCTGAAGCAATGAAGCTTAAAGCCGAAGAAGCCAAAGAAAAAGAAGAAGAAAATAAAGAAAAAGATGACAAAAATTCAGAAAATAGCTTAGAAAAAACAGATAAAGATTCAAAAAACAACGATAAAAATTCAAATTTTGATAAAGACTTTAAAAATTTTGTCGCTAGAACTTATCAACAAAACTCACAAAATAACGACATTAAATTCAATATCGCATCTTAAAATTCTTAATTTAAATAAAAAATTTACTCCAATCTTCCTTATAAATAAAGCTTTGTTTTAAAATTAAACAGATATATCTAAAAAAATTTATCTTTTTTATTATCTGCTTTATCCACATTTGTAGTATTACTTTGTTTCTCTTCTTTTTTGGCTTCTAATTTTTTTGTATATTCTTGCTATTCCATAAGCTTTAAAGTATCATATATTTGATGAACTTCCTTGGGTATACATTTATGGAAAACGATGACTTGAATTCATGTAAAATATTTAACATTTTTTATCCTTTTTATAATTAAATTTTTGCATTTTCAAGCCTTTATATCTATACCTTGCTTATTCAGTATTTCTAAGATTTCTAAAACATCCATTCCATTTTCTTGTTGAACTTTTAAAAATTGTTGCCAAAAATTTGTTTTTACTTCATCTTTGTAAGTTTCGCTTTTACTTTCTGCTTGTATAGGTTTAAAAGTTTTTGTTTCTTGTTCTTTTTGGTTGTTATATTGTTCTTGTGCAGTTTGCATTTCTTGCTCAATATCTTTTCTGCTTTTCTCGGCAATTTCGCCAAATCTAGCTTCGTGTTTGGCTTAAAGATCTAACCATTTTTGTTTAAATTCTTCTACACTCATACTTGTGTGATAAATTTTTACATATTCTTTTTGTAAGTCTTCATCTAACCAATGCACCGAAGCTTTATTTTTTGCTTTAAAATCTTCAATTTCTTTAAAATCTTCTTGGCTTAATTCACCCTTTAAAATCTGATCTTGTATAGAGCCTTTAGCGATAGGAATTTCTTTCGTAAGTTCATCATAATAATCTTTGTAAGATTTTAGAAGTTCATCTAAATTTGCAACATTTGACTTGTTTTTATCATTTGGAATTTGAGCGGTATTTTTATCGCCAAAATTCCAGTTATTTGTTGTACTTATTCCAAAAATGCTTAAACTCGAATTTATAGTATTCATATTTTTTACCTTTTAATGTGATTTAAATTATGATATCAATTTTTGTTTTTTCTGCAAGTATTTTATTAATTCTTTTTGCTCTTTTTGCATTATTTCAATTAAAGGTGTAAATTCTATATTTTCATTATTTGTATCGACAATACCCGCACCTTGAACTATACTATTTTTATCTAGCTTTAAATTATAGTTTCTATCATTCCAAGCTTTTTTGACTTCTTCACCACTCATAGAGTTATCAAAGCCTTCAGTTTTTCCTTAACGCGTAGCTTCTCCTTCTCTAGTATAAATATTCTCATTTATAATAGCTACTAAAAGCCCACCTTTAGTAATAGTGCCATCTTTGTTAGTGTATTTGCCCTGTATTAATATTTTCTTCACCGTCATTATTATTATTAAAAATATCTGTGGCAGAATTTCCTTTCATAAGATTTTCTGTAGTATTAAAAAACAATTTGTTTATTTTTGCATCAGTTGTATTTTCACCTCTAATTTTAGTAAGTGTCTGTAGAGGATTATTTCCAAAATATCTATTAAAAGAACTTAAAGTAATCATCTTGCATACCACCCTCCAAGAGCAGACTCCATTTGCCTTTTTGTATAATTGTAGTTTAAATAAGAATTTATACCATTAATCATTTTTGCCTTCCTTGATATTATACTATATCGGAAAAAATTAAAAATTTATAATCTTGAGAGTTTTTAAAAACTCTCAAGTTATTATCAAGCTAAGCTTTTTCCACTTTTATGATATTTTAAAATACCTTCAGCACAGCGATAAGCCAAAGCTCCCACAGTATCAGTTGGATTATATCCACTATTGTGTTGGAAATTTCCTGCTCCTACAACAAAAAGATTATCCGCATCCCAGTGTTGTAAATAAGTATTAACCACACTAGTTTCTCTATCTACACCCATTGTTGTTCCACCTGTGTTATGAGTAGATTGATAAGGTACAACGCTATAATCCTTAAGATAAGAGCCTTTTTTGATTGATTTTACTCCTTGCATTCTTTTTGCTACCTCAGCTGTTTTATCTGTAATAAATTTATGCAAAGCTCTATCTTGATCGGTGAAATTATAAGTTAAGCGTAAAAGTGGCATACCAAAAGCATCTTTATAAGTTGGATCAAGACTTAAATAATTATTCTTATGAGGCAAAGAAGCACCTTGTCCTGCTACGGTAATAGCTCTTGTGAAATTATAGTTTAATGCTTTTTTAAATTCAGCACCCCAAGTTGGAGCTCCTGCTGGAAGTGGGGCTGATTGTATAGGGCGAGTTCCAAGCTGAACGCTATAAATCATAGCTCCATGAAGGAATTTTTCCTTAGAATGATCAAAATTATCTCCGTTAAAATCATCACTCGTAGTTCCTAAAGCACCTGAACCCATAAAGGTGTTAAATTGCTCATCAAAGAAAGCTGTTGTGCCCATATTCATTTGGTAACAATAATTTCTACCTAAAGTTCCTTTACCTGTTTTTGGATCGTATTGCTCACCTATGTTGCTTACCATTAAAAGCTTAGCATTGTTAAACATATAACTTGTAAGCACAACTATATCAGCAGGCTGGATATACTCTTTCATCGTTCTAGTATCGACAAATTTCACCCCTGTTACTTTTCCGTCTTTTTTAAGAATTTGCGTTACATTGCTATAAGTACGTATGGTGTATTTACCCGTGCTCATAGCCTTTGGAATTACTGTATTTAAAGGACTTGCTTTTGCGCCATACTCACAACCAAAACGCTCACAATACGCACAGTATTGACAAGGAGCTAAATCTTGACCATCAGGGTTTGTATAGCCACCTTTAGAATTTGAAGCTGGCAAACGATAAGTGTGTAAATTTGAACTTTTTGCTGCACTTTCAAATCGTTTAAGCATTTTAGTATTTTCAAGAGGTTCTTGTGGATAAGGACTGGATCTAAAAGCTCCCATTTTTTCCGCTAAAGGATTTGGTTCACCTGATACCCCACAGGTTTTTTCAAATCTATCATAATAAGGCTCCATATCCTTATAAGTCACGCCCCAATCTTGCAAGGTATAATCATTACCTAATTTATTACCATATCTTTGTTTGCTTAGGGTTTGAATTTCAAAGTCATAAGGCATAAACCTAAAAGTCCAACCATTCCAATGCACCCCTGCACCGCCAACATTATTACCCAATAAAAACGAACCCATTTTACGATAAGGCAAGGCTAAACCACTAGGATCATGGCGAAAAGTCACAGTGTCTTTTGAGCAATCTTGCATCAAACCATAATTAATCCCATATCTCCACTCATCATGGATAAAATTAAAATTTTCAGTACTTTGCATATGTCCGCGTTCTAAACTAAGTACATTCAAACCTGCTTTAGTAAGCTCTGCAGCCACTATACCTCCAGTCCATCCTGCTCCAACTGTTACCACATCTACTTTTTTTAATACTTCAGCCATTTTAACTCTCCATATCTGCTAAACCCATAGGTTCAATGTTAAAAAATTCATCACTTGCAATTTTATCCACATAGCTCATTTGTGCGCCTGGATATTGCATCATTCTCCAACCATTTTTATTATCATTTCCGCCATAAATTGGATCAGCTAAAACTCCAGCTACTGTCATATCTCTTAAAAGAGTGAAAAAATAAGAAGATTTAAAACCCGTAGTTTGAATTTTTCCTTTTTCAAAATCGCTTAAAATTTTATCCTGATCTCCACCTTTAAGCAAAGAAAAAGATTTTTTATAACGCTTTTGAGCATTTTCTTCAAGAGCATGCACGCCTTCTAAAAAAATATCTTTGCGTTGCATAGGAGTTTGATAGCCTTGTTCAGCTTTACCCTCCATGAAAGGCCCTTGCATATATTCTCTATCATTATAACCATAAGCACTAGCTAGCTGATTATCGATAAAATAAGGCACGCCTAAACCTATAGCTCCTTCTCCTTGCTCATCTTTAGGATAAATTCTTTCACAGGCTGCACTTAAGGTATCAAATTCAGTTTGAGTTTGAAAAAACATTCTACCTCTAATTTTATTTGATTTTCCTTGTGAAGCTTGATGCGAATGCGTAAGTTCTGCTGCCTTTAAAACAGCACCGCCACCTATAGTGCTAGCTGCTACTACAGAACCACCTAGAAGCCCTAGTTTAAAAAAGCTTCTGCGATCAATAATATTGTCTTGCATTACTTCTCCTTGATAATAATTTAAACAAGACTATATTAGTCCTATTAATATAAATTTAACTTTAAAAAGCGATAAATTTTGTGTTATTCTTAATTTTATTTAAGAATATCTTTGAAAGTAATAAAAATAGAACTTTTAATAAAGCTCTATATCTTTAGAATTAAGTTCTTTATAAGCTGCGCAAGCTTCTTGATGTTTTTGATCACAAGCCATGCCAAAATATCTTTTTGCCTTTGTTAGATCTTGTTTTTCTAGTTGATTATAGCGTCCTAACAAATAACAAGCCTCACCAAAACCTAAAGTGCAAGATTTAGAATAAAAAGCAAGGGCAGATTTTACACTTGCCTTAACAAGTTCTCCTTTATCATATAAAGATCCTAACTGATAACAAGCTCTTGCATTTTTTAAATCACAAGATCTTTTATAAAAACTTGAGGCCATTTGTCCATCTTTTTCTTTTTCATAAAATAAAGCTATATTATTACAACTTAACGATTCTCCTAAAGCACAAGCTTTATTAAAAGCCAAAAGAGCTTCATTTTTATAACCTTGATTTTGCAAAAGCAAAGCCATATTAGAACACGCATTTGCTAAACCTAATTTACAAGCTTTATCATAAAATTTATAAGCTTGATTTAAATCTTTGCTCACACCCTTAGCACTCTCATGCATAAAAGCTAAAGAAAAACAAGCTTTAGAAATATCTTTTTCACAAAGATTCTTAAAAATTTCATAAGCTTTATCAAATTTATTTGCCTCGTAAAGTTTTAAACCCTCTTCTAATTCACTTAATGCAAATAATGAATTAAAAAATAAAAATAAAGCTAAAAATATTCTCATTAATCTTCCTTTATATTTTCTCTAACATTTAAAATCTGTGCTCTTCTTTTTTGAAGTTCTGCTTTTTTAAGATCTAAAAATTTATTTTTTTCTTGGATTAAATTTTGAATTTGTTCTAAAAAATTTTTTGCAATTTTTGTCAAAATAGGCTTATTAATAAGCAAAGCTTCAAACTCATAAACATTTAATTCATTTAAAACTCTTTCATAAATTTCACTTTTTTTGGGATAAAAAAGTACAAATTCAGAACTATCAAGCTCATAAAGAACACGGCTTTCATTGATTTTACGACTAAAAAATGCAAGGCTTAGTTTCGTAGCATTTTCATAATTTGTAAAAGCCTTAAGATTTAATTTTTCAAAAAATAAATCAAGCTCTAAAATACTTCTAAATAAAAGCTCTTTAAAATCTTTCAAAAAGTACTCATCACTTGCATTGCAAAAAGCTCTTAATTCACTAAAATTTTTATCACTTTGGAAAATGTGATCTTTTTGTATGTTTGAAAATTCTGCTTTAAAAAGCAAAATTTCTCTCTCAAGTATGTTTACAAAGTCTTTTAATTTCATCTTGATTTCTTCAAAAGATTTATAAAGTTCATTTTTGATTTTTTTAAACTCTTTACTCATCACATCACAATTATAAAACATTGCCAAAAAAGCATCGTCACTTGAAATATAAGGCGCTTTATAATCATATCTTGTGTATAAATCTTTCTTTAAAAATCCTTTGCTTTCTTTGTAAAAATAAGCATCTTTTTCCTTAACACTTGCAAAAATTTCACTAGAAATTCTTTCGCTAATGCTTTTAAGCTGTTCTAAAATCTGATGGTTTAAAATTTCAATCTCTTTTAAAAAATTTTCATACGCTAAAAGTAAATGCTTTTCATAACTTTGAAATTGATTTAATAAACGATCAAAAATACCTACAAAAAGTTGGTTTTCATCTTCTAAAATTTCGCATAAATTTAAAATTTTTCTTTTAACAAATTTTTCTTTTAAAGCTGTTGTATCTAGCTGAGTTAAAAAATCAAGCAAAGATTGAAAATTAGATTTTTCATAGCTTTGCCCATCTTTAGCTTCTTTACAAGAAATGACAATAAGCTTATCAAAATATTTTAAAAATACACTTTTTGCATAATTTAAAACATTATCTAGCTCTTCTGTATTTAATTTATCTTTTTGATTTAATACACAAATGCTATTTTCCCCTAAAAGTTCTAAATTTGCTTTTATGGCATCTTCTTCACTTTTTTTACCTGCATTATCAATCAAACTTAACCAAATCGCCCCATGAATATTTTTAAGCTCATCAAGAGTTGTTAAAGTATCATTTTCATTTGCATTTAAACCTGGAGTATCTACAAGAGTGATTTTTTCAAGTAAAGGAATGGGTGCAAAAATATGCAAACTTTTTGCTTGTTTTACTTCATTTCTTTGATCCGTATAAAAGGCTAATTTTTCTATATTTGTGATAATATCACTTCCATCTTCAAATTCTACTCTTAAAAAATATTCTTTTGCATAGCGTAAAAAAGTAGGTTTAAAAGTAACAGGAACAACACCCGTAGGCAAACAATCACGCCCTAAAATCAAATTTAGCAAACTTGATTTACCACTTGAAAACTGTCCTATAATAGCAATATTAACATTCTTATCTAAAGAAAACACAAGCTCTTTCAATTCATTTTCTAAAGCATAACTTGCGTGCATAAAAGGCTCATTAAGTTCCTTACAAAGCTCTTGAATACGACCTTTAAAACTATCATCAAAACTCACACTATAAGTATTTTCATAGGCTTTTATAAAATCGTTTAAAAGACTAATCTGCATTTAAAAGCCCCATTTCAAGTTGTTTTAATTTTTCAATTTTTTCTAAATTTTCTTCAAAAGAATTTAAAATATTAATATCTTGATTTTTCAGACTCTGTAAAACTTTTTCAAGACTTTCTAATTTTGATTTTTGATTTTTTTCATAATGTTTTAATTTATCATTTAAAAACTCAAAAAATGCTCCATTGATATTTAAAGAATTTAAAATTTCGCTCATTTTAAATTCTTTAAAAGTATCAAAAATAACCGTATCTAAATTCGTTTCAAGCTCGTATAAATCTGATTTTAGATTGCTTAATTTTTCAATTTTCAATCTTAAAAGTGCAAATTTTTCGCTTTGAAAAATACTATCTATATTTTTTGAAATTCCATCTTTAAAACCTTCAAAACCATTGTCAAAATCATATTTTAAAAAATCATATTTTAAAGATAAATTTGTTTTAAGCTCCTCGATTTTTTTAATATTTTCAAATTTAATTTCTCTTAAAATATCATTAATTCCATCTTTTGTAGTAATATCAACTATATTTAAAATACGAGAAAGATTAAGCTTTTGTGCATTATTTTTCAAATATTTAAACTCATCTATCAAGCGTTCTTTTAATTTTTTAGCCAAAAGTAAAACAAGATTATCTATGCCACTATCTATATTTTTAAGTTTTGCAATGGAATTTGAAATTTCATCTTGTGCTTCTTTTAACAAGGTATTTTGCTTTTGAAGTTCAAGTAAAAGTTTTTGATTTTCTTCGCTTACACCTTGTTTATTCTCCTTAATAAGATGATTTTGCATTTCATATTCGCTTAGAATATTTTTAAGCTCTAAATGTAATTCTTTTTTGTAAGCTCTTAAGGCAATCTTACTTTTTTCTCCTGCATAAAGCTCGTTAAAAAGATAGTTTTCAAATTCTTGCATACCACTTTTTTGCAAACTTTCCTTAGGCGCTAAACCCTTATAAAAATCACTTGCCATTTTAGCACTCACACATAAAAAATCAATCTTTTCCACCAAATTTTCATCTAAATCCACAAGTCTTGATTTTAAGCTTTCTTTGGTATAAACAATGACTTCTTCTAAATCCTTTTTGCTTAACAAATCCGCTTTAGTTAAAACAATTAAAAACTTACTCAGCCTTGAATTTAAAAGACAATGCACCAAAAAGTCTGCATCTTTTTGAGTCAAGCTTTGAGAAGCATTCATTAAATGAATTAAAAAATCACTTTCTCTAAGATACTCATTTGTAACAATTTCTCTTTGAACTACAACATCATCAAGTCCTGGAGTATCAACTATGGAAATATTATTTTTTAAAAATTCTAAATGACTTTTAATTTCTATTTTTTTAATTAAAGCTGAAATTTTATTTTTAGCTGAACTGAAATCTTTAAGCTCACAAAGTGCGATATTTTGTATTAAAGGTTTAACTTTGATAAAATCCTCTATATTTACACTCTTATCCAGCTTGTCAATAAATTCTTTTAAATCTGCATTAAAGTGCGAACTTTCAAGTATATTTTGCCATTCTTTCTTATCCCAAAAATATATCTTTGCTTCTTCGCTCTTACCATAACTTAATACTGTTAAATTAGCTGTTTCAGGTATGTTTGAAACGCCTAAAAAATCTTTTTTTAAAAGAGCATTTAAAAGGCTTGATTTTCCTGCATTCATCACGCCAGTGATGGCTATATTAAACTCTAAATTTTGAAATTTTTCCAAAGTTTTTTGAAGTCTTGATTTTAAATTTTCATCAAAACTTAGCTTTTGAAGCTCTAAATTAATGGTATTTAATTCTTTAAAATCATTTTGAAATAAAGCTTTTTGATCTATACTTTGAACTTTTTCTTGTGAAATAAAATCAAGCATTTCGGTATTTTTTGAAATTTTTTCTAAAATTTTTAGAGCCTTAAGCAAATCTTGCTTTGAAATAAAACCTGATTTAAAAAGATTTAAAATACAAATTTGAGCATTTTGTATACTAAAAATATCCACTCTTAAATCAATTTTTTTACAAAGCTCTTGAAATTCTTTTAAGAGAAAATATCTTTCATAATTGTCTTTATTGACACTTAAAATAATCGCACACTCAGCCGTATCAAGTTTGTTTTTATCTTGAAATTTAACATCAAAATTTAAAAATTGGAGTTCATTTTGCCAAATTTTTTGGAATAATTCTTTCATAATCTTCCCCTTAAAAAGGGGAAAGATTTATTTATTTCTTTGAGCAACAAGTTGTCTTCTCATATAAGCGATTTTACTTTGCAAAGGTAATTCTTTAGGACAATTATCTTCACAAGCAAGCAATGACATACAACCAAAAACACCATCATCATCGCCTACTAATTCATAAAAATCTTCTATAGTTCTATGATCGTGCGGATCTTGTAAATATCTAGCTGTTCTTAAAAGTCCTGTAGCAGCTATGAAATTTGGACGCATAAGTTTAGTTGCACAAGAAGCTACGCAAATTCCACACTCTATACAACGATCAAGTTCAAAAGTTTCATCCGCAACCTCTGGCTCAATACGTTCTTCAAGTTTAGAAATATCGGTTTCTTTTTCATTATGCACCCAGCTTTCAACACGCTTACACATATCTTCAAACCACTCGCCTGTATTCACACTTAAATCTTTAATATGTCTAAATGCAGGCATAGGCATAAGCTCTATCACTCCATCAGGATAATCTTTAGTCAAAGTTTTACAAGCAAGTTTTGGTACTCCATTAATCATCATCGCACAAGATCCGCAAATCCCTGCACGACAAACAAAATCAAAACTCAGATCCGCATCCATTTTTTCACGAATCAAAGTCAAACATACAAAAACCGTCATAAAAGGAGTTTCTTCAAGCTCATAAGTCACAAAATGTGGTTTAGAAATTTTGCTTAAAGGATTATATTTAAATGCCTTTATTGTCAATTTTCTACTCATAATCAACTCCTATTCTTTGGTTTGGTGCTTTATATTTAGCTTGTAATTCATAAGGCATTAAAGCGTTTTGAATTTCATAACGACCTTTGCCTTCAGCTTCCATTTTTTCACGTATTGCATCCACTTCAGCTTGGCGTTTTTCACTTAAAGGATTTTCTATAATATTTCCTTTGGCTCCGTATCCACGGAATGCTGGTGGAATTTCCATTTTCATAATATCAAGCTCTTCATATTCTATGCGTGGCAAGGTTTCGCCTTCTACCCAAAAAGTATTAGTTCTTTTCATCCAATTTAAATCATCTCTTTTTGGATAATCTTCCCTGTAATGCGCCCCACGACTTTCTGTTCTTAAAAGCGCTCCATAAGCTACACAAAGTGCTATTTTTAACATTCTTGGTACTCTATACGCTTCTTCAAGCTCTGGATTTGCACAATCAAGTTCTTTACAATGTACTTTAACGTCTTGAGAATCTTTATAAAGTTTTTCAAGTTCATCTACTGCTTCTTTCAAACCTTCACCTGTTCTAAAGATAGCTACCTTATCCCACATGATTTCTTTCATTCTGTTTTTGATTTCAAAAACATTATATTTACCTTCTTTATCTACTAAAGATTTTAAATATTGATACTCTTTAGTTAAGAAGTCTTTTACTACATTTGTATCAATTACTTCACCATTATTTTTACAATAATCTGCAAAATAATCTCCCACTATCATGCCTGCTACAACAGTTTCAGCACATGAATTTCCACCTAAACGATTAAATCCGTGCATATCCCAGCAAGCTGCTTCTCCACAAGCAAAAAGTCCGTTTAACCATTGACTTTCGCCTGTTGGTTTAGTTCTAATTCCACCCATAGAATAATGCTGCATTGGAAGAACTGGCGCCCAACCTTTTGGACCTTCATCTGCCGGATCAATACCATTAAAAGTTTTACAAATATCTTGCACATCACGAAGATTTTTTTCCACATGCGCACGACCCAGTATAGAAATATCAAGCCATAAATGATCTCCATAAGGACTTTTTACACCTTTACCTTTACGAATATGCTCCATCATTCTACGACTTACCACATCACGGCTTGCAAGTTCTTTTTTCTCTGGTTCATAATCAGGCATAAAACGATATCCATCCACGTCACGTAAAATTCCGCCATCACCACGACAACCCTCAGTAAGCAAAATACCGCTTGGCACAATAGGAGTTGGGTGAAATTGCACTGCTTCCATATTTGAAAGTCTGCAAAGCCCTGTTTCAAGAGCGATAGCCGCACCTGTTCCTTCGCAAATTACCGCATTTGTAGTTTGTTTATAAATTCTACCATAGCCCCCTGTTGCTATCATAGTTCCTCTTGCAATATAAGCAATGAGTTGTCCATTGGTTAAATCTCTAGCGATCACACCTAAGCATTTTTTACCATCATGGATAATTCTTACTGCTTCCATTCTATCAATGATTTTTACTTGATGTTTAATAGCTTCATTTGCTACACCATAAAGCATACAATGCCCTGTTGCATCTGCGATATAGCAAGTTCTCCATTTTTTAGTTCCACCAAAATCTCTAGCATTAATAAGTCCATGCGCTTCTTCTTTTTCTTCAATTACAGTTTTTTGCGCATTGATAACAACAGTTCTTGGACCTTTAGTAACTCTAGTCCAAGGCACCCCCCAAGCCGCAAGTTCACGCACTGCTTTTGGTGCAGTTTGAGCAAACATTCTTGCTACTTCTTGATCACAACCCCAATCACTTCCTTTTACTGTATCTGCGAAGTGAAGATCTTCATTATCACCCTCACCTTTTGCCCCATTTGCTAAACTTGCCTGCATACCTCCTTGCACCGCTGCAGAGTGAGAACGCTTCACTGGACAAATACTTAAAAGTGTTACACTTTGGCCACTCTTTGCTACTTCAATAGCCGCTCTAAGACCTGCTAATCCTCCGCCTATTACTAAAGCATCACTATATTGTATATTCATAATTTGCTCCATTGTAGTTTTTTATCATCGCAGTAGTTTGGGTTTGATTTTGGTAGTTTTCATAACCTATCTTTATAAATGCTGCAAGACTTAACACACCTAAAACTAGGAAGAAAATACTGATTATCCATTTAGCAGTTTTAAGCTTTTTACGACTTTCTTTTACATTTTTTCCTTCAAACCAACCCCATTTAATACAAAGTCTATAAAGCCCTATACTTCCATGAAGTTCAACACAGACTAAAAGAACAGCATAAAAAAGCCACATAAAATGACTTACAACCCTATCTCCTGACATATCGCCGCTGATTTTATCTGCATTGGTTGCAATAAAAATAAGATGAGCAGAACCTAAGAAAAACATAATAAAACCTGTAAAAGCTTGAACCCACCATAACGAAGTATCGCTGTGATTCATTTTTTTACTGTGTGTTCTTAGTATTTGATACTGACGGTAATTAATAGGAAATTTTCTCATTGCAAGTAAAGCATGAACGAAAAAAACCACTAAAACACAGGCGGCTAAAAATGAAGTAAGATAACTCATAACAGGATTATCGTAAACAAATTTTAATTCTAAAAAATGTACCACAGAATTAAAAAAATCCTCACTGACTAAAATTGTAGAAACAAAAAGCATATGCACCCACATAAAAAGACCTAAAAAAAGCCCTGAGGCGCTTTGGATAAAGTCTAATTTCGCAGGCATTTTACTTTTTTTGCCCTCAATGCTCTTACCCAAATAACCTTCGATAAGCTCACGCATCTTTACTCCTTTGTAAAAAGAAATTAAAAAAATCCATTTCATTATATTACAAAAGTCTTTAAGATAGATTAAATATTTACTTTTTTAAACTTTATACAAATATAAACTAACAAAGCTGTTATAAACATTATAAAACTTAAAATTTGCCCCATACTCATACCCCATAAAACAAAACCCATACCAAAATCAGGCTCGCGATAAAATTCACATATAAATCTTGCCAATGAATAAGCACCAGCATACACAAGAATCAATTCCCCTTGAAAACTTTGCTTAAATCTTGCTAAATAAACTATAATAAAAACAACAATACCTTCTAAAAATGCTTCATAAAGTTGCGATGGATGGCGCAATACTCCATCAACATAAATTCCCCAAGGCACATTTGTAATGCGACCAAAAAGCTCTTGATTTAAAAAATTTCCTATACGACCAAAAACATAAGCCAATGGAACACTTAAAGCAACCAAATCAAGAAAAACCCAAGGATTTGTTTTATATTTTTTACAAAACAATAAAGTAGCTATCAAAAATCCTATAATTGCTCCATGATAACTCATACCTCGAATACCTACAAATTCACCATTAATATAAGGATTAAAAATTTGCCAAGGATGAGTAATATAATATATAGTATTTGCATCATAAATCAAAATATATCCAAGTCTTGCACCTAAAATAACCCCTATTTCAACCCATATAAAATAACTATCCAAATGTTTTTCATTAATGTCTAGTTGAAATTTTCTTACAAAAAATTTAGCCAAAAGCAAAGCCAAAAGCAAAGCTATAACATACATAATGCCATACCAATGCACCTTTAAACCAAAGATGCTAAAAGCTATAACATTAAAATTTGAATAAATATGCTGCCAAAATTCCATATATCTTTCCTAATTTTCTTTTATAAAAATATAACAAAAAAACTTTAACTTGCTATAATTAGCACAAACACATTAAATAAAGGTAAAAAATGAAAAAATATATTTTACTTGCTAGTAGTATGTTAATTTTAGCAGCTTGTGGAGGCACAAGTAGTAATTTTGTCAATGTTTCTATGCCAAATTTTAAACCTCAAGTTCCAACAAAGGTTGAACCTATTGATTCTGGAGTAAGCATTGCTCTTGAGCCTATTAATATAGAACAAAATAACAATTATTCTGATTATTTTGAAAATTCAGTGCTTAAAATTCGCATAGAAAAAGAAATTGATCTTTTAAAACAAAATTTAGAAGAGCAGATCAAAACCATCGCTCAACTAAAAGGCTATAAAATAGTTACTACTAATCCAGACTACACTCTTAAAAGTTCAATCAGTATTTATACGGAAGAAAAAAATGCACAAAAAACAAGCAATTTTATGAGTGGAGATTATGTAAAATCCAATTTAGGTATAAATTTTAAAGGTAAAATAGATTTTATAGATGCACACAATCCACAAAATTCAACCAATCTTTCAAGCAGTACCAAACTGGATTCTTTAGTTGCGCTTAACTATCCTATTAAAAATGATGATGGGGTTAATATGTTTAAAACTACTATCTCCACCGTACCAACTCAACTCAATAAAGGTTTAGAGCAACCTGCTTTTGAAATTGATAAAAGTTTTTTAGCTTTTTATAAAAATACATTAAATACACTTTATAACAATCTACCAAAAGCAACAGACATAGGCAAAACTATACCTAATACAAACAGTGGTTTTAATAGTTTTGATGGCGATGCTACCTTTGAAGAAAGCTTACCTCAAACAAATTTTAATCAAAATAATACAATTGAAAACACACCTACGCAAAATATTCCTACAAATCCATCTTCAACAAATCAAAATAATCAAAGTAAAAATCAAGATGGGGTAGAAATATTTGAATGATAAAACTTGTGAGAAAATTAAATTTTCTCATACAAAAAATAACTATCATTCTACTTTAAAATCAATGCCTGTTGCATTGCATTTTTTATCATCTCTCTTTTATCTTGTATTTCAAAAAAAAGCTCAAAAGCAAAAACCCCTTGCCATAAAAGCATATCAAGTCCATCTTTAATTTTTAAATGATACTCTTTACACAATCTATAAAAAGGTGTTTCTCTGCCATAAATTACCTCAAAAGCAAATTTAGCTTTAGGTAAAATTCTACCTAAAAGCTCCCTATCACAAGGTAAATTTTCATCTTTTAATCCAGCAGAAGTTGAATTTATAACCAAATCAAAATCAAAATCAAAATCAAAATCTTGCAAGTCTTTATAAAGATAAGTTCGATAAGCTAAAAAATCTTTAAATCTTTCTTTGCTGCGATTAGCTATATACACTTCTATGCCTTTTTGTTTTAATGTATAAGCAAGTGCCAAAGCTGTACCTCCAGCACCTAAAATCAAAGCTTTTTTTATATTATCAAAATCCTTAATAGCTTCTAAAAAACCTAAAGCATCAGTATTATAAGCGTAAATTTTGTCTTCTTTTAAGCATAAAGTATTTGCAGAGCCAATATTTCTAGCAAAATCATCCTTCACATCAGCAATATCTAAAGCTTTTTCCTTAAAAGGCAAAGTAATATTAGCTCCACTAAGTCCTAATTTAAAAAAATCTTCTCTTAAACAGTTAGCATTTCTTAAATGATAGCGTGTATAAATACTATCAAGCCCTAAGGCTTTAATAGCATTATTATGCATTCTAGGCGATTTAGAGTGAGAAATAGGATCGCCTATAACTGCTAAAAATTTCATTTTAAAGTAAAAGAAAAAGCATCTTTTGCAATATCCTTACGGATTTTAGCAAGTTCTACTGCAATATTTGCCTTTTCAAATGGTCCTATTAAAACCTTAGTAATTTCTTTACCTCCAACTGTAGTTTTATAAAGTTTATAATCATAACCTTTTTGTTTTACAGAAGCAAGTTCTTTTGATTTTTGATCCAAATTACTTACTGAGAAAATTTGCACATAAATACCCGATGCTAAACCACTTGGATGTACAGGTTTAGCATCAACATTTTTAAATAAATCATTTGCATTTTGTTCTTTTTTAGGAGTTTGTTTTGTGCTTTCTTTTTCTTTTTTTACAGCTGTTTGTTTTTTTACTTCTTCTTTAGGTTTTGCAGTTTGTTTTACTTCTTGTTTGGGAGCACTTGCTTGCGGAGTGGTATTTTCTGAAGTAGTTGCTGTTGGTTCTGCTGGAACTTCTTGATCAGGCATAGCAAAATTTGTAGTATCATTGTTATTTGAACTAGAGGTTGTTGTATTTTGAGTTGTATTTTGTTCATCTTGAAATTGTTTTCTTAATGCCTCAAATTGATCTTCTGCTGAAGTATTATCTGTAATTGGCATACTTTCAAAAGAAGTATCATTGTTATTGTCTTGAGTTGCTATAGGTTCACTTGGTAATACACTTTGATTTTGCGTATTTTCATCACCACTACCATTAATAAGTTTCATAACTATCATGATAGCTAAAAACAAAATAACTAAAGCAATAACTCGTAAAAGAATTTTTTTTACTTTTTCACTTTTATTACTTTTTTCTAAAATAATATCATCAAATTCATTTTTTTGATTTTCCATAATTTGTCCTTTCTTACATGTGCTTAGACCAAGAACTTCCTCGTTCTTTTTGATAAACCTCATAAGGCAATATTAAAATATTAAATTCCCTAGGTACATCCATACTAGGAAACACCTTCCATTCTACTGGCATTTTACTTGCAAACATCATTGAAAGTTTAGACGCTAAAGAATAACCTTCGTTTAACGCCGTGTGTCCTTTGTGAATATAAAGATGTAAATGTCCTGGAGTTTTAGTCTTATAGGCTGTGAAATTTATAAAACCTTCCTCTCTTAAAATAAGTTGTGCACGGTGATAAAATCTTTCAGCATTAAAACCATTATAATCAAAGACAATATTTTCTACTTTATTATCTTTTGTTATTAAATCATGAGCGACAACAATTTTTTTAGCAGCGTGTTCTCTCATGACATTTAAATTTAAAGGAGCATCAACTCTTTCAAATTTATCAAAAAATAAGCGACCTCTATGTGTAGTTTTATTTACAATTTTATCGCGTCTTATATAATAATGATCGCCAATTATTTTAATTAGTGACATATCCATTGGTGAAATCAAAACATAGCCCTTTCATAAATAATAAAATTACTTGCAAGTTTTTTTAATTCTTGTTTAATATTCTCTTGTAATTTTTCATTATTAATATCATCTAAAATATCTGCAATATAATTTGACACAGTTTCCATTTCTTTTTCTTTAAAACCTCTGGCAGTAAGGGCTGGAGTTCCAAGTCTTAATCCACTTGTGATAAAAGGACTTCTAATCTCTCCTGGAACGGTATTTTTATTTGCAGTAATACCTGCATTTCCAAGAGCTAAATCTGCATCTTTTCCACTAAATTCACGATCTAAAAAACTCATTAAAACAAGGTGATTATCTGTTCCATCGCTAACAAGTTTAAATTTTCTATCCATTAAAACATTAGCTAAAACCTGAGCATTGGTTCTTACTTGTTTTGCATAAACTTTCCACTCATCACTAAGATTAAATTTAAATCCTACTGCTTTTGCAGCAATTACATGCATCAAAGGACCACCTTGAATACCTGGAAAAATCGCAGAATTAATTTTTTTAGCAAGCTCTTCATCATTTGTCATAATAATACCACCTCTTGGACCACGCAAAGTTTTATGTGTAGTTGAGCTTACTACATGAGCGTGCGGAAAAGGACTTGGATGTTCGCCTGCTACAACAAGGCCTGCAATATGAGCTATGTCAGCAAAAAGATAAGCACCTATTTCATCGGCAATTTCTCTAAATTTAGCAAAATCAATCACTCTTGCATAAGCACTAGCTCCACAAACTATAAGTTTTGGCTTTTCTTTTTTAGCAATTTCTCTTACTTTTTCATAATCAATTCTTCCATCAAGTTCTACACCGTAAAAACAACTTTCATACATTTTACCTGAAGAACTTACTTTTGCACCATGAGTTAAATGTCCGCCATGACTTAAATCCATTCCTAAAATTTTATCACCTGGATTAATCAAAGCCGCATAAACACCTTGATTAGCTTGAGAACCCGAATTAGGCTGAACATTAGCAAATTTACAATTAAAAAGTTTTTTACATCTTTCAATGGCTAGAGTTTCAATCTCATCAACAAATTCACAACCACCATAATATCTTTTACCCGGATAACCTTCTGCGTATTTATTTGTCAAGACACTTCCCATAACTTCCATTACTTCAGGTAAAGTGAAATTTTCACTCGCTATCATTTCAAGACCTTCACATTGACGCTCTAACTCTTTGTTTGTTAAATCAAAAATTTCTTTATCAAACATTTCCAAACTCATTCTTTCTCCTTTAGTTCTGATTTTAATGGACGCATTGCAGGAAACAATATCACATCTCGAATAGATTTTTTATTTGTCAAAAGCATAACAAGTCTATCTATGCCTATGCCCTGCCCTGCCGTTGGAGGCATTCCATAACCCAAAGCATTTACAAAATCTTCATCCATTTCGCAAGCCTCTTCATCGCCTGCATTTTTAGCTTCAATTTGTTTTAAAAATCTCTCATATTGATCAAGAGGATCATTAAGCTCATTAAAACCATTTGCCAATTCTCTTCCGCAAATAAACAACTCAAATCTCTCAGCAATCTGAGAATCCTCATCGCTACGTCTTGATAAAGGACTTATGGAAATAGGAAAATCAATCACAAAAGTAGGATTGATCAATTTTTCTTCCACATAATTGTCAAAAAGTTCAGCTTGTAAATGTCCAAGTTCAAGCTTTTCATTCGCTTCAAAACCATCTGCTTTTAATTTAGTAAGAATTTTTTCCTTATCTTCGATTAAATCCCTATCTAAATCACCATACTTGCAAAGTGCATCTTTATAGGTTATTCTTTCAAAAGGTTTGGAAAAATCTATCATTTTTCCATCAAATTCTATTGTTTTTCCTAAATTAAGTTTATCCAAAAGTAAAGCAAAAAGTTCTTCAGTTAAATCCATTAAATCTTTATAATTATGATAAGCCCAATAAAATTCTATAGTTGTAAATTCGGGATTATGAGTTAAATCCATACCTTCGTTTCTAAAACAACGATTGATTTCAAAAACCGCCTCAAAACCACCCACTATAAGTCTTTTAAGATAAAGTTCTGGAGCAATTCTTAAAAATCTTTCTACACCTAAAGAATTATGAAAAGTTATAAAAGGCTTAGCGTTTGCTCCACCTGCAATCGGATGCATCATAGGAGTTTCTACTTCTAAAAAGCCTTTATTTTCAAAAAAATGACGAATCAAACTCACTACTTTAGAACGCACTAAAAAATCTTTTCTAACTTCTGCATTCATTATCATATCAACATAACGTTTGCGATATCTTTGCTCAATATCTGTTAATCCATGATATTTTTCAGGTAAAGGAACAATAGCTTTTGTAGCGAGTTTTACTTTGCTTGCATGCAAACTAAACTCACCTGTTTTAGTTACAAAAGGAAAACCTTTAACCAAAACAATATCACCCACCTCTAAATTCTTTTTTAAAATCGTATAAAGTTCTTCACCTACGCTATCTCTACTAAAATAAATTTGTAAATTTGTATCCTCATCTTCAATGTTTGCAAAAATCGATTTCCCAGCTATACGCAAAAGTTTCAAACGTCCTGCAACGACAGCATTGACACTTTCATCTCTTTTTTCAATTTGCTCTAAAATATAAGAAAATTTATCCTTAAAAGTCTTTAAAGACATTTCTTTTTCTAAAAAATGAGGATAAGGATTAATCCCTAATTTTTTTAACTCTTTAGCTTTTTCTATTCTTTGCTGCTCTAAAATATTATCAAACATTTATATTTTTACCTTTGCTTTTTGATTATTACAATCGCCACAAACACCATAAAGCTGCATCAAATGCCCTGTAAGTTTAAAACCATGTTCTTTTGCAATCAAGGCTTGCTGTCTTTCTATAATAGGATTTTCGAACTCTATAATTTTTCCGCAATTTTTACATATCATATGATCATGATGAGGTTTATTGGCAAGCTCATATTTTTTACCTGCTGAACCAAAAGAAATGGAAGTTACCATTTCTGCTTCTTCAAGCAAATTTAAAGTACGATAAACAGTTGCAATTCCTACATTTAAATCAGGTTCAGCTTGTTTGATTTCCATATATAAACTTTCGGGCGTGTAATGAGTATCACTGTGATAAAGGGTTTTTAAAAGCACTTCTCTTTGCTTGGTATATTTAAGTCCGCCTTGTCTTAATATTTTTTTAAATCTCTCAAGTAAAACATCATATTCCACATTTTCTATCAGCATATCACTCCCCTTTTTGAGTATTGTTTAAATCACTTACAATATCTTGCAACTTTTCACTAGCATGATCTAGACTATTTTCTGTTAAAGGTTGATTCATAATAAAAGATCCCGTTTCTTTAAGCAAATTTAAAGTATAGCTATTTTTAGCAAAATTACCTAATTTGTCATTTAAAAAATCGATTCTTGCTACACAAAAAACCAAAATTGCAAAAATTAAAAAGATTTTTGCTCCGCCAAATATAAAGCCACCAATACGATCTAAAAAACCTAAGCCACTTAATTTAATCAACTTAGAAAGAAAATTACCTGCCAACAAACAAACTATCCAAAAAATAATTAATATGGCCAAAAATCCAGCAAATCCAGCTAAGCTTTGATTTTCTATCTTATAAAAAGTACTTTGTATAAATTCAGCCGCTTGAGTTGCATATTTTGAAGCAATAAAAACACCACCAATAATACCCAAAAGCCCAAAAATTTCTTTTATCAAACCATTGATAATACCCTTAAGCCCTAAAAGCAAGGTAAATCCTAAAATAAAAGCATCAAACCAATAAAAATTCATTTCAATCACTCTCTGATTTTTTTTGTTTTAAATTTATTCTACAAATAAGCACTAAATGCTAAGTTAATCATTCTATGATTTTAGGAACAACAAAAAAATGTTCTTGTTTTTTTGGAGCACAATCTAAAACCTCATCAATAACATTGCTATTTCTTATCTCATCAATCCTCAAAGGAGCTCCACCTTTTATAGTACTCACAGCAATCTCTTGGGAGTTTAAATCAAGTTCGTTTAATTTTTCAACAAAATTCACAATTTCACTTAACTGTGCAATGGTTTCATTTCTGTTTTTTGTTATTTGCAAAGCACTTAATTTTTCAAGCTTGCTTAATAATTTCTCATCTATTTGCATTTCTTAAACCTTAATAAAAAAGTTAAAATTTTGAAAATTATATCATAAAAAGCTTTAAATTGTTTAGGATATTTTGCAATTTATATGATACAATATCATAATTTTTCTATACAAAAATAAAAATATTTTTTTCAAGGATAAATTTTGGGACTAAAAGATAATTTAAAAGTTGTTAAAAACGAACTTAACACGGAAGAACAATTTATAGAAAATTTTATCAAAGGAGAGAGATTTATACGCAAGTATAAATTTTACATATCTGCTGTTGTTATAATTTTAGTTGCTTGGTTTGCTGGAAATTTTATAATCTCAAAAATAAACGATTATAAAACAAAAGAAGCAAATGAAATTTATGCCAATCTAATACAAGATCCTAGCAATAAAAATCTTTTAGAACAACTTAAAAATAAAAATACCAATCTTTACGCTATCTTTTTGCTAAAAGAAAATATTAATGATTTCAATAATACAACTCTCCAAAATGAACTAAAACAAATTTATAATAATGCTCAAACAAACACTTTACTTAAAAATATTATCGCATTATCTTTAGGAGATAAATCGATATTTTTAAAAAATTATGATAAATTATTAGAAGCTTACAAACTTTTAGAGCAAAATAAAATCGAAGAAGCTAATGTTTTACTTTCTCAGATAAAAGAAAATTCAAGTTTAAACCAAATAGCTAAAAACCTCAAACATTATCAAGGCATTACACAATGAAAAAAATATTTTTAACACTATTTTGTTTAATATTTCTATGTGCTTGTGGCACCAAAAGACAATATTTTGAACCAAAACAAACCGATGGAGATTTAAGTCATAATAGCAATTTAAAAAGTAAAATTGTTGATTGGAATCTAGTTTCTGCAAAACTTAGCAATAATACAGCTATCTTAAAAAATAATATCTCCATAGACAAGTTTAAACTTCCTAAAAATTATATGCTTCTAGCTTATCAAGATGGGGAATATTTTACTGCAGATAATAATGGAAATTTAAAAATTTTTGACAATTCTTATAATGAAATTTATAATTTTCAATTTGACGCTAGTGTTGTAGGAGTAGCTTCTAATGGAGATGATTTAGCCCTTGTACTTGCAAACAATACTATAGTTCTTGCAAATCGTTCTTTGGGTATTAAATTCAGTCAAACCCTAACCTCAGCTCCAGCCCAAGACAGTCGTACCGCTAATCCTATATTTTTAGACAATATCATCGTTTATCCAACACTGGATGGCAAAATTTTAATTCTTTCAAGAAACAATCTTCAAATCATTAAAGATGTGGTTATTTCAGCAGAAAATTTTTTCAACAATGTAATCCATCTAAGTGTAATCGGAGATAAACTTATAGCAACAACAGCTAAAAAAATCATTGTTGTAAGCCCTACTAGAACTCTTTATCTTGACGCTGACATAAAAGATGTTGCACTTAGCGATGATGGTATTTTTATACTAGAAAAAGATGGCACTATTATTAAAACTGATTATAACTTAAGAAAAATTGCGGAAAAAAAATTTGAATTTGCTATTTTTGTAAAAAGCAATATATACAATAATTATTTATATATTTTTGAAAAAACAGGCTATCTTATCAAAATGAATCTAAATTTAGATAATGCACAAGTATTTAAACTTTCAGAAGCTGTTGATAAAATTTCTTTCATGGGAAATGGTAAATTTTACTACGGAGATAAAATTTTAGATTTGCTATGATAAAAATTTTAGAACAAACAATAAAGGCTTTAAAATTAAATTTAAAGCCCTATGACTTAAGTATGTTGACTAGAAAAAAAAGTTATATTTGTGCTAAAGATCAAAATAACATTCTTTTTATGTATACAGGAAAAACAAAATTTTTAATGAAAGATGCCTTATTTTTAGAAAATCTAGCACAGCAAATTAACATAAATAACAAATATTTTTTTAGCATGGCTTCTCTTTGCTCTAAAGCAAAAAATCATCTAGAAATGAAAGGATTTAATATCTATGCTGCTCTGTGACATTGGGAATTCAAATGCTAATTTCCTAGATGATAACAAATATTTTACTCTTAGTATAGATCAGTTTTTAGAATTTAAAAATGAACAAAAAATTTTTTATATCAATGTCAATGAACATCTCAAAGAACATTTAAAAAATCAAAAAAATTTTATCAATCTTGAACCTTATTTTTTATTTGATACTATTTATCAAGGATTAGGAATCGATCGCATAGCAGCTTGTTATACTATTGAAGATGGGGTTGTTGTAGATGCAGGTAGTGCTATTACAATTGATATTATTTCTAATTCTATACATCTTGGTGGTTTTATCTTGCCAGGTATTGCAAATTATAAAAAAATTTATAGCCATATTTCACCACGATTAAAAAGTGAATTTAACACTCAAGTTAGTCTTGATGCATTCCCACAAAAAACCATGGATGCTTTAAGTTATGGTGTTTTTAAAGGAATTTACCTACTGATAAAAGATGCCGCTCAAAATAAAAAGCTTTATTTCACTGGTGGAGATGGGCAATTTTTAGCAAATTATTTCGATCACGCAATTTATGATAAACTTTTAATCTTTCGAGGAATGAAAAAGATTATAAAAGAAAATCCCAATTTACTTTATTAAAAATGTTACAAAAATTCTCATTGATATCAAACCTTAATGAAATTTAACTTTTTGTAAAACAAATTCAATTAAACTTCTATTTAGAAAAAAGTTTATTAAAATAAAAAAAGGAAAAACAATGAGCCAACAAGAATTTGATGTGCTTATCATCGGAGCTGGAATTTCAGGAGCAGCATTATTTTACGAGCTTGCAAGATATACAAATATTAAAAATATTGCTTTGATAGAAAAATATAATACAGCTGCAACATTAAATTCTAAGGGAACGAGTAATTCTCAAACCATTCATTGTGGAGATATTGAAACCAATTATACTTTAGAAAAAGCGCGAAAAGTAAAAAGAACAGCTGATATGATAGTTAAATATGGACTCATGCAAAATGCGCAAAATAATTTCATGTTTTCTCATCAAAAAATGGCTCTAGCTGTTGGAGATATAGAATGTGATTATATGAAAAAACGCTATGAAGAATTTAAAGAACTTTATCCTTATATAAAATTTTTCGATAAAGCAAAAATCAAACAAATTGAACCCAAGGTTGTTTTAGGAGAAGATTGCAATCAAGATAGACCTGAAAATATCTGCGCCATGGGTGTTGAAAGCGGCGAGGTTTTTACAACTGTAGATTTTGGGAAAATGAGTATAAATCTAATAGAACAAGCCCAAAAACAAAATAAAAATACTTTCGTTGCCTTTAATCAAGAAATTATTCACATAGAAAAAAAGGATGATATTTTTATATTAAAAACCTCAAATCATCAAGAATACCATGCCAAAAGCGTAGTTGTCAATGCTGGAGCGCACTCTTTATATTTAGCACATAAAATGAACTTAGGTATGGATAAGTCTTGTTGGCCTGTTGCAGGAAGTTTTTATTTAACCAAACAAAAACTTTTAAATGGTAAGGTTTATATGGTGCAAAATCCTAAACTTCCATTTGCAGCTCTTCATGGAGATCCTGATTTGCTTGCTGATATGAACACCCGCTTTGGACCTACCGCACTTGTTATTCCAAAACTAGAACGTTATCATGGTCTAAAATCAGTTCCAGAATTTTTTGAAGCACTAAAACTTGATAAAACTGTTTTAAAAGTAACTTTTAATATGTTTAAAGATGCAACAATTAGAAATTACATCTTTTATAATTATCTTTTTGAACTACCTTTTATTGATAAAAGCTTATTTGTTAAAGATGCCAAAAAAATAGTCCCAAGTCTTAAAGCAAGTGATATTTATTATGCAAAAGGTTTTGGAGGCGTAAGACCACAAGTTATTGATAAAACTAAAGGAGAATTAATGCTAGGTGAAGCAAGCATCACAGAAACCCCTGGTATTATTTTCAATATGACTCCAAGTCCTGGGGCAACAAGTTGTTTAGGAAATGCTGAAAGAGACGCAAAACTTATATGTAATTACTTAGGAATGGAATTTAACGAAGATAAATTTTCTTCAGAATTATTGTAATCATTTTGTTTCTATTTTTAGCTACAATAATTTCAAAAGGAGTTTGCTATGCTTAAAAAAACAAAAATTGTAGCCACAGTAGGTCCAGCAAGTGAAAAGGAAGAAATTCTACGCCAAATGATTATCAATGGTGTAAATGTTTTCCGTTTAAACTTTTCTCATGGAACACATGAGTATCATAAAAAAAACTTAGATACCATAAGAAGAGTAGCTAAAGAATTGCATACTCGTATTGGAATTTTACAAGATATTAGTGGTCCTAAAATTCGTACAGGCGAACTTAAAGAACCATTTGAATTAAAAAAGGGTGATAGAATTGATTTTTATCGTGAAACAATTTTAGGGGAGAAGATTGCTCAAAATCATTATAAAATCAGTATTAATCAAAAATCTATTTTAGATATGTTAAAAATTGATGAATATATTTATCTATACGATGGATCAATTCGTGCTAAAGTAGTAAGCATAGATGATCAAAAAATTGAAACCATTATAGAAAATGATGGTTTTTTAAACTCAAATAAAGGTATTAATTTTCCGAACACTAAAATCAATATTGATGTTATTACACAAAAAGATAAAAATGATTTACTTTGGGGTATAAAAAATGAAGTAGATTTTTTAGCAATATCTTTCGTACAAAATGCGCACGATATTGATGAAGTTCGTGAAATTTTAGCACAAAATAACGCAAAAATATCCATTTTTGCAAAAATTGAAAAATTTGATGCAGTAGAAAATATTGATGAGATTATTAAATCTAGCGATGGTATAATGGTTGCAAGAGGAGACTTAGGTATTGAGGTGCCTTATTATAAAGTTCCTAATATCCAAAAAGAAATTATACAAAAAGCAAACAATGCCTCTAAGCCTGTTATTACTGCGACTCAGATGCTTTTTTCATTAGCCAAAAGCAAAACCGCCACAAGAGCTGAAATTTCAGATGTTGCAAATGCTGTTTTAGATGGAACAGATGCAGTAATGCTAAGTGAAGAAAGTGCCGTTGGTATAGATCCTGCAAACGCTGTTGATATAATGTGCCAAACTATAATAGAAACAGAAAAACGCTATCCATATAACAAATTTAATGATTTTAATGATTTAGACAATACAGATAAAATCATGCGTTCTTCAGCTCATCTTGCAACAGATCTTAACGCTGATGCTATTTTTTCTTTAACAAGTAGCGGAAAATCTGCTATTAAGATTGCGAGATATCGTCCAAATATAGAAATCATAGCAGTAGGACATTCTGAAAAAACCTTAAACTCTTTAAGCATAGTTTGGGGAGTTAATCCTGCGATCTTGGTTAACAAAAGTAATGAACTTACAGAATTATTAAAAGACTCTGTAAGATCAAGTGTTGAAAAAGGTTTTATGGATGAAGACAAATGCTATCTTCTAACTGCAGGCTTTCCAACAGGGGTAGAAGGCACTAGCAATCTTATCCGCATTCTCAATAAAGAGCAAATTACTTATTATCTACAATAAAACATTAAATTCCTTTGAAAATAAGGAATTTAATGTCCTTATAAATTTTTTAAGTCAAAAGTCGATATAAATTAAAGCCTCACACAAAGGAGCAAATATGCAAGTGAATACTTTTTCAAATATCGCTAGCATGGCACAAACACAAGTTAGCAATAAGAAGGCAGATGATGCTAAGGAAAACACAAAAGACAAAAATGTTCAAAGTGCTAATTCTAGCAAGGATGTAGATAAAAATACCCTTGAAAAATTAAATGCACTTGGTGGAAAGGGCATTACACAAATTTACCTAGTTCAGTTTCAACAGCAAACAATGAATACTGTAATAGGTTCGAGCAATGCCCAAACTGGACTAGATAGTCTTTTAAATGGTGCCAATTTAGATACTGCGAAATCTATACTTAAAAATATTGATTTTGCATCCTTAGGCTACAGTGGCAAAAATCCACTTGATATGAATACAGATGAACTTCAACAACTTGTAAGTGAAGATGGTTTTTTTGGAGTGGAAAATACAGCCAGTCGCATCGCGGATTTTGTTATTAAAGGCGGTGGCGATGATGTTGAAAAATTGAAAAAAGGTCTTGAAGGTATGAAAAAAGGATTTGAGCAAGCAGAAAAAATGTGGGGCGGAGAACTTCCTCAAATCAGTCAAAATACAATAGATGCGGCACTTAAAAAAGTTAGCGATCGCATCGATGAACTAGGCGGAAAAACTCTAGATCTTCAAGCTTAACTAAAAATGCTTAGAAAGTTCTAAGCATTTTTAGTTGTTATTGATATCAAAAGTAAAAAATTCACTCTTAAAATTATTAGGTAAAGTTTTATACTGAGATATCGCAGCTTCATAGTTCTTTACTTCTTGATACAACATACCAAGAGCTGCTTTACTTTCTTTGTTATTTTTATCTGTAAGTTTAGAAAGCTGCAAAAGCGCTATAGCTGAATTTGGATTATTTGCACCTACGGCTGCTACGGCTGCTAAAAATAAAGTTTTAGTATCTTTAGCTCCATAATCATCAATCAAAGAATTATAAAGCGCATAAGCCTCCTCGTATTGCTGTGCAAAAATATCCAAATAAGCTAAAGTTTGTAAAATACCCTCATCTTTTGCTCCTGAAACATTAATCAACTCTTTAAATTTCTGTCTTTCTAAATTTAAAAGCCCTGCAATATGCATTAAATTAACATAAAATTCCCTAGCTATATTTGGCCCACCAAAAACACTACGATAATCAAGCTTTAAATTTTTAAAATGAATTTGAGCATTTTGAGCATATTCTTTAATATTTAAATTTGAATTTAAAGAATTAAAATACAAAATATTTGCCAAAATATCTTCAGGTAACTCTGAACGCAATTTAGCAATTTTCACATCTACTTGATTATTAAGGTTATTATTTTTAGCAACAATAGCTTCAAAAATCAAACTCAAAGGCGTGTCTTTTTTTGTTTCATCTAAATAAGGAAGCATAGAAATATAATTATTATTAACTAAAAACAACATACTTTTTTGCATATTAGCTTTAAAATTAGAATCAGCAGCTATATTATCAAGAATTTCATTGTAAAGTTTAGTTGTATCAATATCAATTAATTTTGCACAAAACATAGCAAAAGCACCTGCTAAGTAATTTTTAGGATTAAGATGATATGAACTTGAAAAATGCTTATAAGCAAGTTCATAATTTTGCATTTGGGCATAGGTTAAAGCCAAATTATAATGTAAAATACTATGTTCTGGATAATCCTTGATAAGTTTTTGAAATTCTTGGTTAGCAAGGCGTAACTTCTGATTTAATGCATAGTTAATAATATTGGCAATTTTTACATTGGTAGATGAAAGAGCTTTGCTTGCATTAAGATAAATTCCCGCATCAGTACTATCATCTACGAAATCTGTAACATTAGCTTTTTTAATATACAAAGCAGCCTGCTTACTATCAAACACTTGATAAGGTGCAAAATAAAAAAGTAAATCGAATTGATCTTTTTGTTTTTTTAACAAATCTTTTGAAAAAGAATTTTGAGCAACTGCTATATTAAAAAGATCCTTATTTAAACGAACTTGAATTTTATAAGTATCTAAAATCTTATATCTATCTTTATCATTATCATAAGAATTTTGCAAGCGTGCTAACATATCTTGATAATTTCCTGTTTTAATATCAACCAATGTTAAAGCCGCCAAACTCTGATTAAAATCTCTTTCAATTTTCATCGCTGTACTTAAAGCGACTTTAGCTTTAGCATATTCTCCTATTCTAGCGTATAAAAGACCTAAAGATAAACTAGATTCAAAATTGCCTTGAGAATTTAATTGCTGTATAGCCTTGGAATCAAAGTCCATTTTTGCATAAATTTTAGCAGACAAATACTTTGCAACATCAGAATACGGCTCCACATCTGTTCTTTGTAACATTTGTAAGGCCTCAGGGTAATATCCTTTGTAATAATTAATCAAGCTTAAATAATAATCATATAATTTTGATTTTCCTTCTTTTGGAAGATACACTTGAGCTAAATCAATATAATATCTAAATTTTTCCTTATCATTAAGCTTTAAAGCACAAACAGCAGCATTGATAGCAGCTACACTTTGATTTTCTCCATTGGCTATAGCTTTCTTGAAGCTTTCAAAAGCTTCTTGGAATTTATTCTCATTCATTTGAGAAACGCCTAAATTATAATTAGATAAAGATTCATTATATACGGCAACTTGCTCATAAACTTTTAAAGCCTGTTCAACTTCACCCTTTAAATATAAAGCATTTGCTTTTTGGATCATACCATCAATTCTTTGCATATCATTGTATTTATATGATTCATCAGGCATAACAACAGGTTGTTCTAAAGGCTTAGAAGCTATAATATCTGGTTTAATTTTTCCTTCACTAAAAGTTAAATAAAAAAGTGTAAAAACTAAAATACAAATAATCCCCAAAGATAAACCCACAAGAGACATAAACTTACGATCTTTATACCAAGGCGTAGGCTCTTGACTTTCAACTTCTTCAAAAGTTGATACATCTTCAGGCGCACTTTCTCTTGTAAATTTAAAACCACTCTCACTATTTTCTTGAGGTAATTCTTCTGGCAATGATGCAAATTCTTCATCTTCTGGAGCTTGCCCCTCTTGCCCCTTAAATCCCTCTAAACTCTCATCGAGTCTTGGTTGATTTAAGCCATCTTCAGGTTTTTCTAGTATTATATCTTCTTGTTCAGCCATCTATACTCTTTAAAAATATTTTTTCAAAGCATCAGGAATATGAATTTTTCCTTCTTTATCTTGATAATTTTCCATAATCGCTACCAAAGTTCTTCCTACCGCTAAAGATGAGCCATTAAGAGTATGGACGAGTTCATTTTTTCCTTGTTCGTTTTTATAGCGAATTTTAGCGCGTCTTGCTTGAAAATCACGACAATTTGAAACCGAGCTGATCTCACGATATTTATTTTGTCCTGGAAGCCACACTTCAAGATCTACAGTTTTTGCCGCACTAAAACCCAAATCTCCGGTACAAAGCATCAAATGTCTATGCGCTAAACCTAAAGAACTCAGTAAATCACTTGCACACTCAAGCATTTCATTAAACACGCTATCACTTTGCTCAGGTTTAGTGATACTTACAAGCTCTACTTTTTCAAACTGGTGTTGTCTTATAATACCTCTTGTATCACGCCCTGCACTGCCTGCTTCTTTTCTAAAACAAGCGCTATAACAAGTCATTTTTATCGGTAAAGTTTCACTAGCTAAAATTTCTCCACTATAAAGATTGGTTACTGGAATTTCAGAAGTTGAGATCAAATACAAATCCTCATCATCTACCTTATACATATCTTCTTTAAATTTTGGCAACTGACCTGTCCCAAACATAGTAGCACCATTTACCAAAAAAGGCACATTAACAAATTCAAATCCACGACTTCTATTAAAATCTATCATATAATTTACCAAAGCACGGCTTAATAAAGCTCCTTCGTTCTTAAGCACACAAAAACGGCTTTGTGAAATTTTTACCCCACGCACAAAATCAAGCCAATTTAAACTCTCACCTAATTCAAAATGTTCTTTTGGAATAAAATCAAAGCTAGGCGGATTTAATACTTTTTTAAGCTCCACATTTTCATCTTCATCTTCACCCACAGGCACAGACTCATCAGGAATATTTGGGATGGCATGAGCGATTTCCTCAAGCTCATTTTCTAAAGCATTTACTTTAGCGCTTTGCTCATTAATTTTGCTTTTATTTTCGCTTAATTTTGCTTTTAAACTTTCTTTATCTTCGGCTGTAGCAAGCTCTTTGCTGAATTTATTTTGAAAAGCTTGAAATTCTTCTAAAGCTGTTTTTTCTTTTTTTAAACTTGCAAAAAGTTCAGCAAGTTTTTTTAAGATATTTTCATCAACTTTTTTATTTTTTAACTTTTTAGCCACTTCATCAAAATTATTTTGCAAATTTTTTAAATCTAGCATTTTCTACTCCTTAAAATCCGATTTTTTCATAAATTTTTTGCATTTTTTCTTGGGCAATTTTTCTTGCTTTTGTCGCACCAAAATCCAAAATTTCTTTCAAATGCAAAGGCTTTTCTAAAAGCTCATTGTATTTTTCTCTTGCTTCTTTAAAATAAGCATTTACAAGCTCGTTTAAATACATTTTAAAATGTCCATAACCCTCACCACCTTTTTCATAGCGTATTTGTAATTCTTTTTGCCCTGCTTCATCTAAAAAAAGCTTTGCGATTTTAAAAACATTGCAGTTTTCATGATCTTTTGGATCTTCTAAAGCGGTACTATCTGTAACTATGGAAGAAATTTGTTTTTTTAAGGTTTTTTCACTGCTAAAAATATCTATAGTATTTTGATAAGATTTACTCATTTTTGCTCCATCAGTACCCACAACTACAGCTACTTCTTCATTAACTCTCGCTTCTGGAAGGGTAAAAATTTCACCCCATTCATTATTAACTTTTAAAGCAATATCGCGTGCGATTTCAACATGCTGGATTTGATCTTTTCCTACAGGGACAATTTGTGTATCAAAAAGTAAAATATCAGCTGCCATTAAAACAGGATAAGAAAAAAGCCCATGTGAAGCACTAAGCCCCTTGGCAACTTTATCCTTGTAACTATGCGCACGCTCTAATAAACCCATAGGAGTAAATTGCGATAAAATCCAATAAAGCTCCATAACTTCCTTAACGTCACTTTGCAACCAAAAAACGCTTTTTTGAGGATCTATACCAAGGCTTAAAAAAGCCGCAGCAGCTTTTAAGGAATTTTGTTTAAGTTTTTCTCCATCTTGAGAAGAAGTCATGGCATGATAATTAGCAATAAACATAAACATTTGGCTTTTTTCTTGTGCACCTACCATTTGTTTAATCGCACCAAAATAATTACCTATATGCAAATCGCCACTTGGCTGAAGCCCTGTTAATACTCTCATTTTATCACCTTTTTAATCTCGCTTAAAAGCTCATCTATATTTTTATTTTCTATATTTAAAACAAAATTTGCCTTTTGTTCATACTTGCTTAAACGCTCATTATATAATTTTTTTGCTTTAATTTCATCATAAAACAAAGGTCTTTTAGAAATTTCATTTTCATCTAAACGCTTTTTTAAATATTCAAAACTTGCTTTTAAATAAATACAAAAACCTGCTTTTTCTAAATTTGAAACATTAACAAAACCCCCACCTGTAGCAATACAAGTTTTCTCACAAGAACTAAAAAAATCAGCCATTTTTTGCTCTTGTTCTCTAAAAAAATTCTCCCCTTTTTGCGCAAAAATTTCACTGACTTTTTGATTAAATTTTTGTTCTATTAAAAAATCACTATCTAAAAAAACAAGATCTAAATCCCTAGCTAAAGCTCTTGCTAAAGTGCTTTTTCCAGAACCCATAAATCCTATAAAAACGATATTTTTAACTTTCATCATTTTCTTTACTGCCCTTTTTACGCGAAGCAATCACTAAAGGCACACCTTCGAAATTAAATTCTTTTCTGATTTGATTTTGCAAATAACGCTTGTAGCTAAAATGCAAGGCCTTAGGACGATTCATAATAAGTGCAATTTTTGGCGGTGCTAAGTCATATTGTACTGCATAATAAATTTTAACCAATTTCCCATAATCATGCGGCAAAGGATGTGCTCTTGTGGCATTTTCTATCAAGGTATTAAGCTTAGAAGTTTGGATTTTTTGAGTAAAATTTTCAAAAATTTGCAAAATTTTATCGAGTAAAACATGCACCCTTTTTCCACTTAAAGCTGATACACTAATCACGGGTGCGTAAGCTAGAAATTTAAAACGATCAAGACGCAATTCTTTTACAGTCTTATCAAAATCCATCTCACTTTTATCCCATTTATTTAAAACAATAATCACACCCAAATAATGCTTAGCCACAAGCCCAGCAATGCGTTCATCAAGCTCGTTAAAGCCCTCATGCGCATCTAAAACCAAAAGTGCTATTTGAGAATGAGATAAAATTTTTTCCGTGCGATTTAGTGCAAAGCGTTCGAGTCCTTGAATTTTACCCCTTTTTCTAATACCTGCAGTATCAACAAATTCTATCACTTTATCTTTATGAACTACACTTTCATTAACAGGATCTATAGTAGTTCCTGCGATAGAACTTACAACACTGCGTTCTTGCTTAACCAAAGCATTTAAAAGACTTGATTTTCCAACATTTACACGCCCTACAATACCCACTCTGATATGATTTTGATCGACTTCTTTAAATTGAAATTCTTTTCCTTCTTCATAATGCTCTAAAAAATCTTCTAAATTTTCTTCTTCATCGGGGATTAAAAACTCTTCATGTAAAAATTTTTCAAGCCATTCATAAAGTTCATCTAAGCCTACATTATGAGTTACTGAAAGATTAAAGATTTCCTTTACACCAAAATTTACAAACTCCCAAGCCCTTTCTTCATCTTTTTTATTATCTACTTTATTAATCACTAAGGCTATAGGTTTTCCAAGTTTTTTTAAAGAATAAAAAAACTGTCTATCCTCATCATCAGGTGCTAATTTTCCATCAACTAGATAAAGTATGATATCGCTTTCTTTGGCTACTTTTAAAGTGTTTTTTTTCACATTTTTAAAAAGTTCATCACTTTCATCAAGCCCTCCACTATCAATAAGCATGGCTTTTTTTGAATTAATATGAATTTCTGTTTTATTTGTATCTCTAGTTGTGCCTGAAATATCACTTGTAATAGCTATTCTTTGTCTTGCCATTCTATTAAAAAGACTTGATTTTCCAACATTTGGCTTACCTATAAGTATAATGCTTTGCATTTTTTTCCTAGAAAATTATATTTTTAAAATTATATAAAATTTGGCTTAATATTAAGCAAAAAAAGACTAGAATTAACCCATATTTTAGTCAAGGAAAAAAATGCTAAAAGTAATCAAGCATAATTTAGGAATTTATTTCATGATTTTAGCATGTTTGGATTTTGCACTTATGGGAGCTTGTGCAAAAATTCTTAGCAAGGAAATGAGTTCTATAGAAATTATGTTTTTTAGAAATATCATAGGAATTTTTTTCATAGTCTATCTTTTAAAACGATCTAAGGCACATAAAGAAGGGGGACATTTTTGGCTCTTGGTATTTCGTGGAGTAGTAGGCACGCTTTCACTATATATGTTTTTCTATAATGTTTCAAATATTACACTAGGTGGAGCTTTTGCTTTTCAAAAAACTGCTCCTATTTTTATTACTTTAATAGCTTTTGTTGTTTTTAAAGAAAATATTGGCATCAAAGGCTGGATAGGAATTTTAATAGCATTTGGTGGAGTGCTTTTAATTGCTCAGCCTTGGGCTCATAATTTAAATCATTCAGGCTTTGATTTAAAAAATTCAGTTATAGGTATCACGAGTGGATTTTTAGCCGCTTTAGCTCTTACAAGCGTAAGAGAACTTAGAAAATCTTACACTACAGAACAAATTGCCTTTTCTTTTATCCTTTTAGGAACCTTAATGCCTTTAATTTCTATGATCAGTGCTGAATTTTTTGAACCACAGCATCTTGATTCTTTACATTTAGATTTCATTCTAGCACCTTTTGTGATGCCAAGTCTTACAGCTTGGCTTATCATTGCCATTATGGGAACTTTAGGCACCATTTATCAAATTCATGTCACTAAAGCTTATGGTATCGCTAAACAAGCAGGAGTGGTTGCCGGAGTTAGTTATCTTGATGTAGTATTTAGCATGATAGTTGGGATAATTTTAGGAGATAATTTACCAAGTACTATGGTTTTTTTAGGTATAATAGGCATTATTTTTGGTGGATTAATTTTAGTTAAGAACAAAGGAAAAAAATGAAAAAAATGATACTCATTGCTGGTCCTTGTGTGATAGAAAGCAAAGATTTGATTTTTAAAGTTGCCGAACAATTAAAAAATTTTAATGAAAACCCAAATATAGAATTTTATTTCAAATCAAGTTTTGATAAGGCCAATCGCACAAGTATTAATTCTTTTCGAGGTCCTGGTCTTGAAGAAGGATTAAAAATTTTACAAAGCGTAAAAGATGAATTTGGTATGAAAATCTTAACCGATATACACGAAAGCAATCAAGCAGCAGCGGTAAGTGAAGTAGCTGATGTCTTGCAAATTCCTGCTTTTTTATGTCGTCAAACCGATTTACTTGTAGCCGCAGCAAAAACTAAGGCAAAAGTTAATATCAAAAAAGGGCAATTTTTAAACCCAAGCGATATCAAATACAGCGTTAAAAAAGTTCTACAAACCCGTGGTATAGAAGATGAAGGCTATGAAGCTGCTCAAAAAAATGGTATTTTTGTAGCTGAAAGAGGAGCTAGCTTTGGCTATGGAAATCTAGTAGTAGATATGCGTTCTTTAGTTATTATGCGTGAATTTGCTCCAGTTATTTTTGATGCTACCCATAGTGTACAAATGCCAGGGGCTGCAGGTGGAAGTAGCGGGGGAAAAAGCGAATTTGTAGAACCTTTAGCAAGAGCGGCAGCAGCCGTAGGCATAGATGGCTTTTTCTTTGAAACACATATTAATCCTTGCGAGGCTTTATGCGATGGACCTAATATGCTTAATCTTACACACCTTAAAAATTGCGTTAATATATTACTAGAAATACAAAATATCATAAAGGAAAACAAATGAATATTATTGAAGGAAAATTAAATTTAGACTCAAATACAAAAATTGCTATCATTAATGCAAGATTTAACCATATCATCACAGATCGCCTTGTAGAAGGAGCAAAAGATGCTTTTTTAAGACACGGAGGCAAAGAGGAAAATCTAAGCCTTATACTTGTTCCTGGTGCTTTTGAGCTTCCGTATGCGTTAAAAAAAGCTATAGAAAGCAAAAAATTTGATGCAATTTGTTGCGTAGGTGCAGTAATTCGTGGCTCAACTCCGCATTTTGACTATGTTTCAGCAGAAACCACCAAAGGCATAGCCAATGTGAGTTTAAATCATAATATCCCTGTAAGCTTTGGTGTTTTAACTACAGATACAATAGAACAAGCCATAGAAAGAGCTGGAAGCAAGGCAGGTAATAAAGGCTTTGAAGCTATGGCAACTGTAATTGAGATGTTAAATTTAAGCAAGGAGCTTTAATGGCAACGCGTCATCAAGTTCGCCAAAGCGTCATCTCCTTACTTTATGCTTTTGAATTAAATTCTCAAAACAACGTTTTTGTAGATGAAATTTTAGATGAAAAAAAAATACGCAATGAACAAAAAAATTTTACTTTAAATTTATATCATGGAATTTTAGATAATTTAAACAATATTGATGAAACCTTAAATTCATTTCTAAATGATAATCAAATTACAGCTTTAGGACATGTAGAAAGAGCTATACTAAGACTTGGAGCTTATGAGTTACTTTTTACCGATACTCCTAGTGCCATTGTTATCAATGAAGCTATAGAACTTGCCAAAGAACTTGCTAATGACAATTCTCCAAAATTTATAAATGGAGTTTTAGATGCCTTAATAAAGGCTAAAAAATGAAGCTTTGTGTCGCACTTGATCTTTCTACAAAAGAAGAATGCTTACAACTTGCTAAAGAATTAAAAAATTTAGACATATGGTTAAAAGTAGGTTTAAGAGCATATTTAAGAGATGGTTTTAAATTCATAGAAGAACTTAAAAAAGTTGATGATTTTAAAATATTTCTTGATCTTAAAATTCATGATATTCCCAACACTATGGCAGATGCTTGCGAAGAAATATCAAAACTTGGTGTTGATATGATCAATATCCACGCAAGTGCTGGAAAAATAGCCATGCAAGAAGTTATGACACGGCTTAGCAAATTTTCAAAAAGACCATTAGTTTTAGCAGTTTCTGCTCTTACGAGTTTTGATGAAGAAAATTTCTTTAGTATTTATAGGCAAAAAATCGAAGAAGCTGTAATTAATTTTTCAAAAATATCCTATGAAAATGGACTTGATGGTATGGTATGCTCTGTTTTTGAAAGTAAAATCATCAAAGAACACACCCAAAGAAATTTCTTAACTCTCACTCCAGGAATTCGTCCATTTGGAGAGAAAAATGATGATCAAAAACGCGTCGCTAATTTAACAATGGCTAGAGAAAATTTAAGCGATTTTATAGTAGTTGGACGCCCTATTTATAAAGATAATAACCCTAGAAAAATTTGTGAAAAAATTCTACAAGAAATTTAATAATCATTATCCTTGTTATATTTTAATAATAAAAATTTTTAATAAGGAAAAATTATGATTATAACTCCTGAGAATTTATATAAAAAAAGAAGAGATTTTTTAAAACTTGGAGCAGGTGCTTTAATAAGTTCAAGCGTGCTTACTTCTAAACTATCTGCTTTAAATTTCACAAACGATACTAATCCAAACAAACTTGAAATCAGCGATGAAGAACTGGCTACAAATTATGTTAATTTTTATGAATTTTCAACAGACAAAAAAAAGGCTGTATCATTAGCACAAAATTTCAACACTCAAAATTGGAAAATCGATATCAGTGGAGAAATAGAAAAACCTTTAACTCTAAGCATGGAAGATATTTTAAAATTCCCTCTAGAAGAAAGAATTTATCGTTTTCGCTGTGTTGAAACTTGGTCTATGGTGGTACCTTGGGTAGGCTTTGAATTGCGTCGTTTGATTGAAATGGCAAAGCCTACAAGCGAAGCAAAATTTGTTAAATTTACCACTCTTTTAGATAGGAGTCAATTTCCCGATCAAGACGCTTTATTTCCAACTATAGACTATCCTTATGTAGAAGGACTTCGCATGGATGAAGCTATGCATCCTCTTACCTTGCTTGCAGTAGGAATGTATAAAAAAGCCTTAAAGCCTCAAAATGGCGCTCCAATACGCCTTGTTGTTCCTTGGAAATATGGCTTTAAAAGTATTAAATCCATAGTTAAAATAGAATTTACCAAAGAACAGCCTAAATCCACTTGGGAAAGTTACGCTCCAAACGAATATGGTTTTTATGCCAATGTCAATCCTAATGTCTCTCATCCTAGATGGTCTCAAGCTAACGAGAGGACTTTAGGAGATTTCTTTACCAAGCCTACTTTAATGTTTAATGGCTATGAAAAAGAAGTAGCAAGTTTATATAAAAACATGGACTTGAAAGTGAATTTTTAATGCAGACAAAATACTTTAAATTTCTTGCTTATTTTGGCTTTATCATAAGTTTAATCTATGGCTTTTATCATATCATAAAAGCCTTTGATTTTGTAAAAGAAGCCTATATTTACACTGGAATATTTGCTTTAATCTTTTTAAATTTAAGTCTTTTATTTTCTTTACTTAAATTTAAAAAAACAAAAAATTATCCTAAAATTTTAGGTATTTTTGCAACTTTTTGGGCGATTTTACACTTTTTAAATTATTTTATTTTTGATAGAAATGCTCAAATTTTAAAGCTTTTTGATGATATTTCACATCGTTTATTAGAAGTAAGTGGATTTATCGCATTTTTAATCATATTTTTAATGCTTTTAAGTTCTTTTAAAATCTTTAAAAAACTTAGTAAAATCAGAAAACTAGGATATTTAAGCTTAGTTTTGGCAAGTTATCATTATTTTTTAACTCCAAAAGTTCCTATGTTTTGGGAATGGAGTGCTTTAATTGTAGCTTTGTTTTATTTTATAGTTCGCTATACAAAAACATTAAAAAAGTTAAAATCCAACAATCTTACTTTTATCAAAACTTGAATTTAATTCTTTTTGTATGCTTTCTATAAAATCTTGCATTTTAAAAACCCCATCTTGTGATACAGCTACTTTCAAAGCTGTATTCTTCACCACCATTAAAATTTGTGCTCCACTTAATTCATAATTTGATAAAATATTTATATCAAAATCTTTTTCAAATAATGCTTTTTTAGGTAGAAATTTTTCCCAAATTTTAAGCCTATCTTTAAAATCAGGTTTTTTAAATTCTATCTTATAATCAAATCTTCTTGAAAATGCACTATCTAAGCTTTCTAAAAAATTTGTCGTAGCGATAATCACACCGCTAAAACGCTCAATTTGCTCTAAGAATATATTTTGCATTTGATTATGCATTTTATCGCTACCACTACTTCCATCTACACGCGTACTTAAAAACTGATCGGCTTCATTGAGAAGTAAAATAGGACTTTGTTTGCAAGTTTGCACGATATTTTTATAGGTATCAAAAATTTTTCTTACATTTTGTTCACTCTCTCCAACCCATTTGCTCAAAATTTTAGAACAGTCAAAACTAAGAACAGATTTTTTCATTGATTTAGCCATAGCTAAAGCTGACATAGTTTTTCCAGTACCAGCAGGACCATAAAAAATAATTTTAGCTTCTATATTTTTATTGCTCTTTATACCCCAAGAATGAAGTCTTTCTAGGACTTTTTTATCTTGTTGTTTTAAAATATTTTCTAAAAGCTCTTTTGTATTTTCAGGCATAATAATATCATTGATGTCAGTGCTTGGTTCTATAAGCTCGAAAATATCTTGATCTTTTAAAACACTTTCAATTTTGATTTTTTTACTTTGTTTTGGTTCAAAATTTATAATTCTTTGTAAAATTTCATCAATAATAAAAAAACTTTTAGAAATATCTCCAAAAGCATTTAAATATTCATCATACTCGATTAAGTTTAAAAGAGGAGCATTTTCTTGTAATAGTTTTTTATTTTTATGCCTTTCTAAATCATTTTCACTGATTAAAGAAAGTAAAGAATTCATTTCTCTAGAAATCGAACTTTCATTACTTAAGGCGTATTCTTCTTTTAAAAGTGCTAGAAAAATAATTTGTTCTTTATGTTCAAGATTGTATTCTTTAAAAATATCAGCTAATACATTATAAAATTTACTTTTTTTTAGTCTTTCTTTGATATGTTTTTCATAAAGTTTAATTTGATTTTTTATTTCACTATTATAAGCACTTTTTTGTATAAAACTTAATCTTTCGTATAATTGAATACGCACAAATTCATCTTTTAAATATTCTAAATAATCTGCATAAGCCTCTTGTTTCTCAAAGTTTAAACGAGGTTTTGCTTCTAAAAATTCTAAAAAATATTCACTTAGACTAAGCTCGCTTTGCAATAAGGCAAGAGTTAATGTTTGAGTTTTATTATTTTCTAAACTTTTAAAAAAACTCGAATTTTGATTTACAAAACCTCTTTCGATAAGTTTTTTTAAATCCTCCAAAGCATCAAGATAAAGATACTTATCATTTCCAAAAATTGTCGATAATAAAGTAAAGGCATTGATAGAAGAAATAGAAACGACATAATTTCTACAAAGTTCTCTAAGAATCAAAGCCTCATTTTTAGCACACTTAAGCTCTTTATAAATTTGAGTATCTTCTATATTTTTCAAACTTAAAAAATTTTTTAATTTTTCCATTATTTTTTAAATTCCTTAAGCTCATCTTCGTTAAATTCTACGCAAATATTTTCATCTAAAAAATGACCTTCAAAAGGTAGATAACAAATTTTTAGTTTTCCATTATTAAGCAAAAAATTATTATTAAATTGTAAATTTTGCAGATCTTCAAAACACTCATCACATGTATTTTTAAGCTTCTCATGTAAAAGATTTTGAAATTTTTGATTTTCAGTATTATACAAATCATTTAGTTTTACAAACGCGTGAGCATTAATATCATAAACAAAATTATTTAACTCTAAAATAGCACGACTCATGCCATCTTCATAAAAATAATACCATTCTTCAAAACTAATTTTTCCATCTTGTAAAAAAATAGGTTTTTGGCGAATTTGTTCAAAGCTAAATACACTCTTATGAACAGGATGAAATTCTTTAAAATCATCATTAAAACCTATAAAATCAAGACTACGCTTTATACGAATGCCATCTTGCGTTTCAATAAGTTCTAAAGTAGTCGTTCCTAAATTTTCTCCTTGAAAATTTTTATTATCATATGTAAGCATTTTAGAAGAATTGATTTTATATTTTTTACGCTCATCCTGCCAAAAATCATTTGTCTTAAAGAGTGGAATCTCTAAATTTCCATTTATATCATCAACAATTAAAAAACTAGAACTTGTTTGATTTTTATCCCTGTCAAAAAGTGGAGTCATAGGTGCATTATCATAAACTATGGCAAAAATTTCTTTATCCTGCAAATGATAAAAATACAATTCACCTTTATAAACTTGTGCTAAAGCTAGATTTACAAAGCAAAATACCAGTAAAAAAAATTTCAAACTCTATCCTTCAATTTTGAATATGCGTTAAGATAATTTTAGTATGTGAAATTTTATCAAAAAAACTTACTTTATTATCACAAACTTGATAAAAAATTTCATAATTTTTTGCTTTTAAATTTTGCTCAAAACCACAATCAGTTTTTTCTAAATTTTTACCCTGCCATAAAGCATTTGCCTTTAAAATATCACTTAAAATATCATCATAATATACATTTTTAAAAAATTTTTGATTAAACACTTTTTTATCATAACACACTGCATTGATGCAAATTTTATCCTTGATTTTGAGTTCAAAAAAAGCTTGCCCTAGTTTATAAACTTCCAAATTTAAAGCATTATTTTCTTTTTTTAAAAAAGCTGCATCATTGATTTTTATCATAGGAGAAGCAATCAAAACCATCAAGCTTTGACTTGAAAAATTTTGATTTTTCACACTACAAGCACAAAGAAAAAAAACAAAACATAGAGCTAAACAATGTTTCAAATTTAACCTTATTTGAGATTTTTAAAACTGATATTTAACTCTAAATCAAGCTCTTTTACAAGCTTCATCACAGCTTGTAAATCATCGATTTGTTTTGCTACAACACGAATTTCTTCACCACGAATCGAAGAGTTAACTTTAAGCTTGCTATCTTTAATAGCTTTATTGATTTTTTTAGCATTTTCACTATCAATAGCATCGTTTGCTTTCAAATTTAAACGAAACATTGCTCCACTTTCACGAGAAAGCTCTTTAATAGCATTAGGATTAATTCCTCTTTTGATAAGTTTAGAAATCACTATATCTTTTAGAACATCAAGTTTTCCTTCACTAGAAGAACTGAGTTTAAAAATACTCTCTTTTTCGTTTAAATCAATCTCACACTTAATTCCTTTTAAGTCATAACGACTATCAAGTTCTTTTTTAGCTTGTTCAAAAGCATTTTTTAACTCTTGCTTATCTAAAGCTGCTGAAATATCAAAACTATGTTCACTTGCCATTTTCTATCCATTCTTTTAAATTATTATAAACTATATCCATTAAAGCATTTAAAGCTTCCTTACTCGCCCATGCAACATGAGGGGTGATAATAAGATTTTCTTTATTTTTAATGCTTAAAAGCGGATGATTTTTCATCATAGGTTCAATTTCTAAAACATCAAGCCCTACACGAATATTTTTTTCATCTATGATTTTAGCTAAATCATTTTCATTGATAATCCCACCTCTTCCTACATTAATCAAAATCGCATTATCTTTTAAAAGCTTTAATTCTTCAAAGGTGAGTAAATTTTTAGTTTTTTCATTTAAAGGTGCATGGATACTTATAATATCACAAATTTTTAATAAATCTTTTAATTCCAAATGTATAAAATCTGCGTTTTTATTAGCTCCACTCGTAGAATAATAATAAATTTCAGCTCCAAAAGCCTTTGAAATTTTTGCCACTTCTTTACCTATAGTTCCTAAGCCTATAATACCATGTTTTTTACCGCTTAAGGTGTTTAAAATTCTGCTATAATCTGTAAAAATAGGACTTTCACACCATTTACCCTCTTTACTCCATTTGTCATAATAAAGCACTTGATTTAAAAAAGCAAACATAAATGCAAAAGTATGTTGTACAACACTCATGGTAGAATACCCAGCAGCATTTTTTACAATAATACCTTTTTCTTTAGCATACTCAATATCGATATTATTAACCCCTGTAGCAGTTTCTAAAATGAGTTTTAAATTTTTACAAGCATCAATCACATCTTTATCAATTACAACCTTGTTTGTCATGGCGACATTAGCATCTTTTAAACGCTCTATGGTTTGCTCTTTATTTGTTGTAGTATAAATTTGTAAAGAACCAAATTTTTCAAAAACACTTAAATCATAATCCCCTAAAGTTGCCGCATCTAAACAAACAATTTTCATTTTTCAATCCTTTATGATATGTCCTACAAATTTAGAATAATTATCAAGCACAAGACCACCTTTTCTAAATCCTAAACCACACCCTTCATAGGCAAAGAAAACACCTGCTTGATAGTATTCGTTTTCACATGAATTAAACTCTACATATTCTTGATAAATAGCCTTATTATTCCCGTAAGGACCTACATTCTCATGCAAAGTTTTTCCATCTTTAATTATACTGATATTTGCACCTTCTCTACCAAAAACAGGTTTTTTAACATAGTTTTTACCCTCTAAAGGAGTATCTTTTGTTTCTAAAAGTAAAGGATGATTTGGATAAAGTTCCCATAAAATTTTTAAAATTCCCTTAGATTGAAATAAAAGCGTATAAGCAGGATTTAAAATAATTGCTCTTTGATTACGCATAATTTGAGTTAAAAGCATGGCAAGTTCACCCTCTTCTATGGCTATATCTTCCCAAGGAATAAGCTTAAACCAATACTCATAATTTTCGCCCTCTTTAAAAATACCCTCTTCGCTAAATTCCACCTCATCCACAAAGGAAAAATTAGTTTGAAAACCTGCTTCATTGGCTATATGAGAAAGTAATTTTGTAGTGATTTCTTCTTCTTTACTTCCTACAACACTTGAAAAAAGAATTTTCCATCCTTGATAATGCTCTTCAAACCCTTCAACACTTTCATCAAGGGTAATAAGTCTTTTAAAATTATCCATCAAACTTTCATAAATGCTGTTAAATTGTGCGCTTTCATCCATTCCATTTTGTTTTAAAAGCGCCCATTGTAAAATCGCACTTTCAAAAAGAGCAGTAGGGGTATCAGCATTAAATTCTATAAGTTTTATAGGCTTACCATCAAGTCCACCCGCTAAATCAAAACGCCCATATAAATGCCAATGAACCTCATTTTCCCAACTCATCTTAATCGCATCAATAAGATTAAAAGGAATTCCAAGCTCATCAAAACGATCATTATCAATCACTTCTTGCGCTGCAGCAATAAACATATCATAAAGCTCATTTACCGCTTCATAATAAGCATTAGCTTCACTTTCCTTAACACAAACTAACTTATTGCTAATATAATCACTTCCATCTTCATCTGTATGCCAAGAAAAACCTATATTTTCTAAATAATCTTTTTGAAGTTTGTCTACTTGTAATAATTGCATTATTTATCCTTAAGAACCAAAAGAAGAACTAGAACTTGCAGCTTTAGAGCCTCCACCAAAAAAGCCTGATTTTTTAGCGCTTGAGGTAGAACTCGTTGAGCCTGCTTTATTAAAACTATTCACACTTCTTTGATAAGCACTTTGATTTGAAAAAGCACCGCGTTGTTGATTAGCAAAATTTTGATTATTGAAAAGTTTTGAACCTATCCAACTTCCCAAAATAGCACCTGCAGCACTTGCAAGTAAAGTTTCTCCTAAACTCAATCCTCCGCTACTGATTTGTCCATTGTCTTTAGTTAAATTTGAAGTTCCATTATCAATTTTAGCTGCTTCTTCTTTAATCAAAGCATCCATTTCTTCTTTGGATAAAATTCTTTCTGTACCATTAAGATCTTTTAAAACTACCCTTGTTTCATCACTTGGATATTGATCTTTGATTTTATACTGCCCTGGAGCTGTTTCTTCGATAATTACAAAAGCTCCTTGAGCATTAGCTGCTTGATTTAAAGTATCTGCATTGTCATTATTACTTCCACAACCTGCTAAAGCACCTCCAGCAACAGCTGCTAAACCACCTATCATACCAATTTGAATGATTTTTTTGATTTTTTTCATAAGTTTATCCTAAAAACAGAAAATCTAGATTAGAAATTTTAACAAAAAATAATAAATACTTTTTAATACCAAATGAAGTTTGCAGATATAAAAAAAGCCCTTTCGGGCTTTTGGGTTAGAGTCTTGACTCGTAGCGTCTAAGCATATAAAGTCTTTTAAGCATTTTTTTGCGTGCTGAAATTTTTTGTTTTTTGCGAATTTCAGTCATAGGCTCGAAAAATCTTCTTGCTCTTACTTCAGTTACAACTAGATTTCTATCTACTTGTTTTTTGAATTTACGATACGCTTCATCAAAAGACTCGTTAGGATGCACCTTGATTCCTGGCACAGTCCTCACCACCTTTCTGTGTAAATTTTTGTTGTGAAATATAATTATAAAACACTTCTTATTAATTCTAACTTAGAAAGCATTTAAAAATTGTTTTAGTTTTTATCGGTTATAATCCTTAATTACAAAGTGCTAAAAATTATAATTAAGGTCTAAAAATGCAAGGACACATTACAAACTATACAAAAAAACGATATTTTGTATATTTAATTGCAAGTATTATCATATTTGCCCTACCTTTCATAAGAATTAATGAAAATCATTTTTTTCTTTTAAGTTTTGATCATTCTAAATTAAACCTATTTTTTATTTCTTTTTCAACACAAGAATTTTATCTCATGCCTTTTGTTCTTATATTTCTTTTTTTATTTATTTTTTTTATTACAACTTTAGGTGGAAGAATTTGGTGTGCTTGGAGTTGTCCACAAACAATTTTTAGAGTTATATATAGAGATATCATACAAACTAAAATTCTTAAAATTCGCAAAAATATCAATAACAAACAAAAAGAATATGAGGGACAATATTTTAAAAAATTTCTTGGAGTAATAATTTTTTATTTTATATCTTTAGTTGCTGTTAGTAATTTACTTTGGTACTTTATTCCTCCTGAAGATTTTTTCAATTATATTCAAAATCCTGGTGAGCATCTACTTTTACTTGGAGTTTTATTTTGTGCTAGCTTACTTTTTACTTTGGATATTACCTATTTACAAGAAAAATTTTGTATTTATGTCTGTCCTTATGCAAGAATACAATCTGTAATGTTTGATCATGATACAATGCAAGTGATCTACGATGAAAAACGCGGGGGTTTGATTTATGATGGACACATCAAACTTCATAAAAAACCGCCTGAAGGAGAATGCATAGGTTGTGAAGCCTGTGTTAGCATCTGTCCAACTCATATTGACATACGCAAAGGAATGCAACTTGAATGTATTAATTGTCTTGAATGTGCCGATGCTTGTTCTAAGGTACAAAGCAAATTTAATCGTCCAAGTTTGATCAATTGGACAAGTGCAAAAGCTATTGAAACGCGTTCTAAGGTTCATTATTTAAGATTTAGAACGATAGCATATTTTATAGTTCTTTTAATTGCTTTATTGGCTTTAATTATCATGGGAAGCAAAAAAGAAAGCATGCTTTTAAATATCAATCGTAGTAGTGAATTATATAATATTTCAAATGTTAAAGGTAAATTAGTCATTTCAAATGCTTATACCTTTTTGTTTCAAAATACAGATTCTAAACCTCATGAATATTATTTTACAGCAAATTTAGAAGGAATAAATGATGGAATTGAAATCATAAGACCAAACAAACCTTTTAAATTAAAAGCAGGAGAACAAGTTAAAAAAATAGTTGTTATCAAAGCTACAAAAAATTTAGCAAACAACGATAAAAAAGATGTAATCTTTCCTTTACATATAAAAGCTTATGCAAAAGATAATGAAAAAATTTCGGTTTTTAGAAAAAGTATATTTGTATACCCCAAAAACACTCTTACAAAGGATAAAAAATGAACTCAAATAGAACACCATCACAAAAAGTTTTAGCTAGACAAGAGAAAATCAAAGCAGTGGCCTTAGAACTTTTTTTAACAAAAGGTTACCAAGAAACAAGTCTGAGTGATATTATTAAATTATCCGGAGGATCTTATTCTAATATTTATAATAGTTTTAAAAGCAAAGAAGGATTATTCTTTGAAATTTTAGATGACATATGTAAAAAACATTTTCATCTTATTTATTCCAAAACACAAGAAATTGAAAATGGTACTTTAAAAGAAATTTTAACTTCTTTTGGTTTAACTTTTATAGAAATTTTTAATCAACCAGAAGCTGTAGCTTTTGGTAAAATTGTTTATTCTCAAGTTTATGATAAAGATAGACACCTTGCTAATTGGATAGAAAACAATCAACAAAATTTTTCCTATAACATACTTATGGATTTTTTTAAGCAACAAAATAATTCTTATATGAAAAAAAATGCAGAAAAACTTGCTGTTCTTTTTTGTACTATGTTAAAAGAACCTTATCATCATCTTAATGTTTTAATTAATGCTCCTTTGAAAAATAAAAAAGAACAAAAAGAACATGTTGAATTTGTTGTAAACGTTTTTCTAAATGGGATCAATGGTTCCAAAGCTTAAAAAATAATTTTATTAACCAAAATTAAGATATAATTAGCCAAAAATTTTTGTAATAAATATTACAATTTTTAATTTAATTTTTCAAGGCAAAACCATGAAATTATTTCAAAACAATACTATTTTAACTATTTTAGCTTTAAGTGTTGTGCTTTTACTCACTGCTTGTAGCAAAGAAGAAGCACCAAAAATACAAATGCCGCCTCAACCTGTAACAACAATGAGTGCTAAATCTGAAGATTTGCCACTTAGTTTTACTTATCCTGCTAAACTTGTCAGTGATTATGATGTTATTATAAAACCTCAAGTTAGTGGCGTAATAGTAAATAAACTTTTTAAGGCTGGAGATAAGGTAAAAAAAGGACAAACATTATTTATTGTAGAGCAAGATAAATTTAAAGCTAGCGTTGATTCAGCTTACGGACAAGCTTTAATGGCTAAGGCAACTTTTGAAAACGCGAGCAAGGATTTTAATCGTTCCAAGGCTCTTTTTAGCAAAAATGCAATCTCTCAAAAAGAATACGACTCTTCTCTTGCTACATTTAATAATGCAAAAGCTAGTCTAACAACTGCTAGAGCACAACTTGCAAATGCAAGAATTGATCTAGATCATACCGAAATAAAAGCTCCTTTTGATGGTACTATAGGAGATGCTTTAGTTAATATAGGGGATTATGTAAGTGCTTCAACAACTGAACTAGTTAGAGTTACAAATTTAAATCCTATTTACGCAGATTTCTTTATTTCAGATACAGATAAACTAAATTTAGTCCGCAATACTCAAAGCGGAAAATGGGATTTAGACAGCATTCATGCAAATTTAAATCTTAATGGAGAAACCGTTCAAGGCAAACTTTATTTTATTGATTCCGTTATAGATGCTAATAGTGGAACAGTAAAAGCCAAAGCTGTATTTGATAACAACAACTCAACACTTTTACCGGGTGCTTTTGCAACAATTACTTCAGAAGGTTTTATACAAAAAAATGGCTTTAAAGTGCCTCAAATAGCTATTAAACAAGATCAAAATGATGTTTATATTCTTCTTGTTAAAAATGGAAAAGTAGAAAAATCTTCTGTACATATAAGCTACCAAAACAATGAATACGCTATCATTGACAAAGGATTACAAAATGGCGACAAAATCATTTTAGATAACTTTAAAAAAATTCAAGTTGGTAGCGAAGTTAAAGAAATTGGAGCACAATAATGTTTTCTAAATTTTTTATCGAAAGACCTGTTTTTGCTTCAGTTGTTGCAATTATCATTTCTTTAGCTGGAGTCATCGGTCTTACAAATTTACCCATAGAACAATATCCTTCTTTAACTCCTCCTACGGTTAAGGTAAGCGCAACTTACACAGGAGCTGATGCACAAACCATTGCTTCAACGGTTGCAAGTCCTATCGAAGATGCAATCAATGGTGCAGATAATATGATTTATATGGATTCAACTTCAAGTTCTTCAGGAACTATGAGTTTGACTGTCTATTTTGATATCGGCACAGATCCCGATCAAGCCACTATAGATGTTAATAATAGAATTTCAGCTGCAACTGCAAAAATGCCAGATGCAGTTAAAAAACTTGGAGTAACTGTTAGAAAAACTTCTTCAGCAACACTTGCTGCAATTTCTATGTATTCAAATGATGGTTCAATGAGTGCAGTGGATGTATACAACTACATCGCTTTAAATGTTTTAGATGAGTTAAAAAGGGTTCCGGGAGTTGGGGATGCAAACGCTATAGGAAATCGTAATTATTCTTTAAGAATTTGGCTAAAACCTGATTTATTAAATAAATTTGGAATCACAGCTACTGATGTAATTTCTGCGGTTAATGACCAAAATGCTCAATACGCAACTGGTAAAATTGGCGAAGAGCCCGTAACTCAAAAATCCCCTTATGTTTATTCAATCACTATGCAAGGAAGACTACAAAATCCTAGCGAATTTGAAAATATTATTTTAAGAACAAATGATGATGGATCATTTTTAAGACTTAAAGATATAGCTGATGTAGAAATAGGATCACAGCAATACAGCTCACAAGGACGATTAAATGGCAATGATGCAGTTCCGATTATGATCAATCTTCAATCAGGGGCAAACGCATTGCATACAGCAGAACTTGTTCAAGCTAAAATGCAAGAACTTTCAAAAAATTTCCCAAAAGGTTTGACATATAAAATTCCTTACGATACAACAAAATTTGTAATAGAATCAATCAAAGAAGTTGTTAAAACTTTTGTTGAAGCTTTAATTTTAGTTATTATTGTTATGTATATGTTCTTAAAAAATTTCCGTGCAACCCTTATTCCTATGATAGCTGTACCTGTTTCATTATTAGGAACTTTTGCTGGACTTTATGTTTTAGGCTTTAGTATTAACTTGCTTACGCTTTTTGCCTTGATTTTAGCTATAGGGATTGTTGTAGATGATGCGATTATAGTTGTGGAAAATATCGATAGGATTTTACACGAAAATGAACAAATAAGCGTAAAAGATGCTGCTATCCAAGCGATGCAAGAAGTTAGCTCTCCGGTTATTTCAATTGTTCTTGTACTTTGTGCTGTTTTTATACCCGTTTCTTTTATATCAGGTTTTGTTGGAGAAATTCAAAGACAATTTGCCCTTACCTTAGCAATATCTGTAGCCATATCAGGCTTTGTTGCTCTTACTTTAACACCTTCTTTATGCGCACTATTTTTACGACGTAATGAAGGAGAGCCATTTAAATTTGTAAAGAAATTTAATGATTTTTTTGATTGGAGTACTTCTGTATTTAGCACAGGAGTAGCATATATTTTAAAAAGAACCATTCGCTTTGTTTTAATTTTTTGTATTATGCTTGGGGCAATTTTTTATCTTTATAAAGCTGTACCAAGCTCTTTAGTTCCTGAAGAAGATCAAGGTTTGATGATTGGCATTATTAATCTTCCTTCGGCTTCAGCACTTCATAGAACAATCTCAGAAGTTGATCATATAAGTCAAGAAGTTTTAAAAACCAATGGAATTAAAGATGCAATGGCTATGATAGGATTTGATCTTTTTACAAGCTCATTAAAAGAAAACGCTGCTGCAATGTTTATAGGCTTGCAAGATTGGAAAGATAGAAATGTGAGTGCTGATGAAATCGCCATGGAACTTAATAAAAAATTTGCTTTTGATCGCAACGCTTCAAGTATATTTATAGGTCTACCTCCTATACCTGGATTAAGTATCACAGGTGGCTTTGAAATGTATGTTCAAAACAAAAGTGGAAAAAGTTATGATGAAATACAAAAAGATGTAAATAAACTTGTTGCTGTAGCCAACCAAAGAAAAGAACTATCAAGAGTAAGAACAACCCTTGATACAACTTTCCCTCAATACAAGCTTATAATTGATAGAGATAAATTAAAACACTACAATCTTAACATGCAAGATGTTTTTAACACAATGAATGCAACTATAGGCACTTATTATGTTAATGATTTTTCTATGTTAGGTAAAAACTTCCAAGTAAATATCCGTGCAAAAGGTGATTTTAGAAATACACAAGATGCATTAAAAAATATTTTTGTAAGATCAAACGATGGAAAAATGATACCACTTGATTCTTTCTTAACTTTACAAAGAAGTTCAGGGCCTGATGATGTAAAACGATTCAACCTTTTCCCAGCGGCACAAGTTCAAGGTCAACCCGCACCAGGTTATACTTCAGGTCAAGCTATAGAAGCGATTGCTCAAGTAGCAAAAGAAACTTTAGGGGATGATTATTCCATAGCTTGGAGTGGATCAGCCTATCAAGAAGTTTCTAGCAAAGGAACAGCAAGCTATGCTTTTGCTTTAGGGATGATATTTGTCTTCTTAATTCTAGCTGCCCAATATGAAAGATGGCTTATACCTTTAGCAGTTGTAACAGCTGTGCCTTTTGCAGTATTTGGATCATTTTTATTGGTATATTTAAGAGGATTTAGCAATGATATATATTTTCAAACAGGACTTTTGCTCTTGATTGGACTTTCAGCTAAAAATGCTATCTTGATCGTAGAATTTGCAATGGAAGAGCGCTTTAAAAAAGGCAAAGGAGTTTTTGAAGCAGCTGTTGCAGCAGCAAAACTTCGTTTTCGTCCTATCATAATGACTTCTTTGGCATTTACTTTTGGGGTCTTGCCAATGATTTTCGCAACAGGAGCAGGAAGTGCTTCAAGACACTCTTTAGGAACAGGGCTTATTGGTGGAATGATCGCAGCATCAACTTTAGCGATATTCTTTGTGCCTTTATTTTTCTATCTTTTAGAAAATTTTAATGAATGGCTAGATAAAAAAAGAGGTAAGGTTCATGAATAAAATAATTTCAATTAGCGCTATAGCAAGTTTTACTCTTTTGATTTCAGCTTGCTCTTTAAGTCCAAATTTAAATATTCCCGAAGCAAACTATAGCATTGATAATAAGCTTGGGGCCTTATCCTGGGAAAAAGAAAACAATAGCTCTATCACAAAAAATTGGTGGAAAGATTTTGATGATGAAAATTTAAATAAAGTGGTTGATTTAGCACTTAAAAATAATAATGATTTAAAACTTGCCTTCATACACATGGAACAAGCTGCCGCTCAATTAGGCATAGATTTTAGCAGTTTGTTGCCAAAATTTGATGGTAGCGCAAGCGGAAGTCGTGCAAAAACAGCTATAAATGCTCCAAGCAATCGAACCGGGGAAGTAAGTTACGGTAATGATTTTAAAATGGGGCTTAATTTAAGCTATGAAATCGATCTTTGGGGAAAATATCGCGATACATATCGTGCCTCAAAATCAGGCTTTAAGGTAAGTGAGTATGATTATGAAGCTGCAAGACTTTCTGTCATTTCAAATACGGTTCAAACTTATTTCAATCTTGTAAATGCGTATGAAAATGAAAATGCTCTTAAAGAAGCTTATGAATCTGCAAAAGAAATTTATAGGATTAATGATGAAAAATTTCAAGTTGGTGCTGTAGGTGAATATGAACTTGCTCAAGCAAGAGCCAACTTAGAAAGTATGGCTTTACAATATAATGAAGCAAAATTAAATAAAGAAAATTACCTTAAAGCTTTAAAAATTTTAACTTCAAATGATTTAAATGACATACTTTACAAAAATCAAAGCTATCAAGTTTTTAATCTTAAAGAATTTGACATTCCAACTGGAATTTCAAGCACTATCTTGCTTCAACGTCCAGATATTGGCTCTTCTTTAGAAAAATTAACTCAGCAAAATTATCTTGTTGGAGTAGCTCGCACGGCTTTCTTACCTAGCCTTTCTTTAACAGGATTATTGGGATTTGAAAGTGGGGATTTAGATACCTTGGTTAAAGGAGGTTCTAAGACTTGGAATATAGGTGGAAACTTTACTCTGCCTATTTTTCATTGGGGTGAAATTTACCAAAATGTAAATTTAGCTAAGCTTAATAAAGATGAAGCTTTTGTAAATTATCAAAATACTTTGATTACTGCTTTTGGAGAAATTCGCTATGCTTTAGTAGCTAGAAAAACTATACGCTTACAATACGATAACGCACAAGCAAGCGAACAATCTTATAAAAGAATCTATGAAATTGCTAAAGAACGCTATGATATAGGAGAAATGTCTTTGCAAGATTATTTAGAGGCACGTCAAAATTGGCTTAATGCTGCGGTTGCTTTTAATAATACTAAATATTCTTATGCCAATTCCATAGTAGATGTAATCAAAGCATTTGGTGGAGGATTTGAGCAAAGCGAAGATATGAGTAAAAATATAAAAGAAGAATCAAAAAATTTAGATATGTCTTTTAGAGAATAGTTTATTCTATTCTCTAAATAAATTAAAAATCTTTGTCTAAATCTGCATCTGTAATTTCATAAGCCTTGTAAATAGCAGGCAATAATTTTCTTATAGTATAATCAAAATGATAAAATTGCCTATATACCTCTTCTGGATTTAAATTTTTAGCATTCTTAAAATCAAATACTTCAGTATTATTGATTTTGGCAATATTTTCATCAAAATAAGAGTAAAACTTTGCTCTTTGTTTAAACAAAACATTTAAATTTTGAACAATTTTGGCTTTATCCATTTTATATCCTTTTTAAATAATTTAAAAACTTAATCCCATTTTTTATTTAAGAAATAAAAAATTTACTCCTATTTTAGCTAAAAATTGATAAAGTTATATCTTAAATATTTTAATATATAGGCCACTTATGAATTTATTTCAAAATTTAGCTTTAAAATACTCTCATACTATGATGGAAAAATCCCTCCAAAAAGGTTTCAATGTCGAACTTTTAAAACAACCCAAAGAAAAAATTCCAAAACAAGACAAAAGCTATATGCTTTATGCCCATGTACCTTTTTGCCATACTTTTTGTCCTTATTGTAGCTTTCATAAATATTATTATGATGAAAATTTAGCCAAAGTGTATTTTCAAAATCTTAGAGAAGAAATTAAAATCATGAAAGATAAAGGTTTTGATTTTACTTCCATGTATGTGGGTGGTGGTACAACACTGATTAACGAAGAGGAATTATTAAAAACCTTAGAACTTTGTAAAAAATTATTTAATATAAAAGAAATTTCATGCGAAAGTGATCCAAATCATATTGATCCAAATAAGCTTTTTATGTTTAAAGGTATAATTGATCGTTTAAGTTGTGGGATTCAAAGTTTTGATGATGAAACTTTAAAAAAAGTGGCAAGATATAATAAATTTGGTTCATCTAAAGAACTTCAAGAAAAAATTTCAAAAGCTTTAGGAATTTTACCTATTTTTAGTATAGATCTTATTTTCAATCTTCCAGGACAAAGCGAAAAACAACTTTTAAATGACTTAGAAATTGCTAAAAATTTAGCCCCGCAACAAATTACAACCTATCCTTTAATGAAATCAAATCTTACCAAAGATAATATCGCTAAAAGTCTAGGAGTGAGCATTAAAGATAATGAATTTACTTATTATCAAATCATATGCGAATTTTTTAAAGACTATACCCAAAACAATGGTTGGAGTTTTTCTTTAGAAAAAAACAAGCTTAATGACGAATATGTCAGTTCTCATCATGAATACCTAGGAGTAGGCAGCGGGGCTTTTAGCTTTTTAGATGGGGAGCTTTTAATTAATGCATTTAATCTAAATGATTATGCTAAATTTATACAAGAAAAACAAAATGCTAATATAGCCAAAGCTTGTTTTGATAAAAAAGAGATTATCAAATATGTCTTTTTAACTGAAATTTTTTCAGGGAAAATAGAAATTGATAAATTTAATAAAACTCTAAATTGCAACCTCGAAAAAGAACTTTTCATAGAACTTTTAGGGCTTAAAACAAGTGGTGCCATCATAAAAGATCAAAATGCTTTAATCGCAACCGAATTTGGTCAATATCTTTTTGTGGTTTTAATGAAAGATTTTTACACAGGAATGGATCTTGTGCGTGCAGTATTTAGAGATGATAAGCGTCTTAAAAATAAAGATTATATCGATATCATGAAAGAAAATATTGATCCGCTTAACTCCGCTAGTATGGAATTTAAAGCGGAGACAAACTAAAAGGGGCGAACAACCATCATTAAAGCGATAATAATAAACATTATAGTTGGGAATTCATTATAAATTCTAAAATATTTCCCACTTTTAGCAGAAGTATCATTTGCTAAAGCTTTTAAACAATAATAATTATGTATATGGAAAATAATCAAAAGTGTAACACAGGTAAGTTTAACATGCATAAAACCCGAACCTACCATTAAAACTTCCTTATGAGCATGCAACATTAAACTTCCTGTGATTAAAGTCACAATCATTGCAGGAGTTTGTATATAAAAATAAAGTTTTCTTTCTTGAATTTTTACAATCTCGACAAAACCTTTATTGTCTTTATGTTCAGCATGATACACAAAAAGACGAGGTAAATAAAAAAGACTCGCCATCCAAGAAACAAATGCCAAATAATGCACCCATTTAATCCAAAAATAATAATCATTAATCCATTCTGTCATCTTTTTTCCTTTTTTTAAATATTTCTTGTATTAAAATCAAAGCCACACTTATATTTATCATGACATCTGCAACATTAAAAATAGCAAAATTAAACCATTTATGCCAAAAAAACATATCCACTACACCTCCATGTATAAAACGATCCAATAAATTTGAAACACCAGCACCAAGCATCATTCCAAAAGCTATACTATGAGTTTTTAAAAGTGTTTTTTGCCAAAAAAGATAAATAAAAAGCACGCCAATTAAAACAAGATGTAAATATTTTAAATTATGTTCTAAAAAACTCAACATTGAAAAAGCTACGCCTGTATTTAGAGCATAAGTTAAATCTAAGTATTCACTCTGCCATCTAAGTCCTGCTAAAGTTAAGGATTTTACCCATTGATCAAGAGTAAAAACCAAAACAAAGGCACCCCAAAAATAAAAAATAAATTTAAAAGTTTTAGCCATTTAAAGCTTTCTTAAAAAACTCCACAACATTTTTCATTTCTTTTTCTAAGAGCTTAATATCTTTAGCTTCTAGCAAAAGTCTTATCAAATTTTCTGTTCCAGAATAGCGAAATAAGGTATTAATATTTTTATTTTCTAAATCTTTTTTTAATTCTTTTAAACCTTTAATTTTATCTAAATCTTTTTTTTCTGCAATTTTAAGATTGATTAAAAGCTGAGGATAAGGTTTGACTTGACCCAAAATAGAGCTTGCAGATTTTTTCTTAGAAAGCATTAAAGCGCTAAATTGCAAAGCAGCTATCAAACCATCTCCAGTTTTTGCATAATCGCTAAAAATAATATGTCCGCTTTGCTCTCCGCCAAAATTTCCACCATTAGCTTTTAATTTTTCAAGCACATATTTATCGCCCACATTACAAGTATCAAGTTCTATGCCATGTTTATTTAAAAACTCTTTTAAAGCACCATTACTCATTATAGTAGCCACAACACTTGATTGTAATTTACCTTGTTCTTTAAGATAAAGCGCTAAAACCCCTAATAAACTATCTCCATTAGCCACTTCTCCTTTTTCATCTACAACCACCAAACGATCTGCATCACCATCAAAAGCAAAGCCCACATCTGCACGCAAACGCTTTACCTCAGCAGCTAAATTTGCAGGATGTAAAGCTCCACAATTTTCATTGATATTAAGTCCATTAGGTTTATCGCTCATTACTATAACTTCAGCACCTAATTCCTTAAAAACAGTAGGTGCTACCTTATAAGCTGCCCCATGAGCCACATCTAAAACCACACGCAAAGACTTTAAAGTAAGATCTTTTGGAAAAGAATTTTTAATAGAAACAATATACCTTCCTATAACATCATCAATTCTTTTTGCTTGACCAATTTTTTCCATATCCACCTTAGAGGCTTGTATAAGCTTATCATCAAAATAAATTTCTTCTATTCTTTTCTCTATATCTTCACTGAGTTTATTTCCATGAGCATCAAAAAATTTAATACCATTATCATAATAAGGATTGTGAGAAGCTGAAATCATAATCCCTGCATCACAACGCATATCTTCAGTTAAGAATGCAATCGCAGGAGTTGGCATAGGACCAATTTGTATAACATTATATCCTATAGAAGTAAGCCCTGAAACAATAGCATTTTCTATCATATAGCCGCTTCTTCTTGTATCTTTTCCTACTAAGATATTATTAGTAATACTTTTATCTTTAAAATAAATACCCGCAGCCATTGCTAAACGCATAGCCAAAAAACTATCTAAAAATTCACCCGCTTTTCCACGAACTCCATCGGTTCCAAAAAGTTTCATTGCAAACCTTTCTAGCAAAATTTAAAGACAATTATAACAAAGCTAAGATAAAGAAATTTAAACAAGCTCTAAAAATAGAGCTTGTTTGGAACCTTATAGTTCAGGTTTAGGAGTTTTTTCAGTAGAAATAGGAAGTTGTGGATAAACAATTGCTGGTTTTGTTCCTGTTAAAGATTTTAAGAAAGTTTCAATACTTTTTGCTTCTTTATCAGAAATTTTAATGCCAAGTTGCACACTACCCATTTCCTTAATAGCATCTTTTAGATTCCAAATAGCGCCATTATGAAAATATGGAGCAGTTTCAGCAACATTTCTTAAAGTTGGAGTTTTTACCATACCATTTGCATCACCTTTAAAATCACCTAAATTTGCAAATTTATATTTACCAGCAACTTCAAACGCTTGCATATTGCCACCTAAATTCACACCATTATGACAAGCTACACAACCTTTATCTATAAAAAGTTTTAAACCTTGTTGCTCTTCTTTTGTTAAAGCTTTTTCATCGCCTTCTAAAAATTTATCAAAACGAGATGGAGTGATTAAAGTTCTTTCAAAATTTGCAATTGCATCAGCAATATTGTCAAAATTTACACCGCTTTTACCATAGATTTTTTTAAACTCACTCACATATTCAGGCAAAGATGAAATTTTTTCTACTGCAAGTTTAGCAGGAGTTGCCATTTCAGGATCAGCTTGGATTGGACCTTTAGCTTGATCGGCTAATGTTCCTGCACGACCATCCCAAAATTGAGTATTATTTAAAACTGCATTATAAACTGTTGGTGAATTTAAATGATGAGGATTTGCTGTCCATTTATGACCTATTGCAGTACTGATTCCATCTGTTCCACCAAGTCCTACATTATGACAGGTATTACAAGAAATGATACCACTTTTTGAAAGGCGTGGTTCAAAATAAAGCTTTTTACCAAGCTCTGCTTTTTCAAGAGTAAATTCACTAGCCTTTACTCCATTTTGTTTTAAAATTTCATCAACGCCTTTTTGATCTTTTGGTAAGGCAACAAGACCTGAATTTTTAGCTTCATCTATAAGACTTGCAGCATTTAAGCTTGAAAAAGCAACTAAGGATGCAATTAGCAATGATTTTACTTTCATTTACAAACTCCTATTAAAGATAAATTAAAATAAAATAATAATCATTTAGAGCTTAAATAAAAATAAATATTATTAAAAAATATTTATAATTAATTAATACTATTTTTATCTTAAAAATTATTTTTTGTTTATTTATTTTCATAAGATATAATTTTTAGTTATAAATCTTAAAATTTTAAGATGATTTGAAAAGGATATTATGGAAAATTTAATAATTTACGCTTTTATATATCTTTTAGGTTCAATCCCTTTTGGGCTAATCCTAGCTAAATTTTTTGCTAAAACTGATATCAAAAAAGAAGGTTCAAAAAGTATAGGGGCAACCAATGTTTTAAGAGTAGTAAAAGAAAAAAATCCCAAACTAGCAAAAAAACTTGCCATTGCTACAATAATTTTAGATTTTGCAAAAGCAGCTATTCCTTTACTAATCTTAAAATTTCTTCATTATGATCAAGCTTTGCTTTGGAGCGTGGCAGTTTTGGCTATTTTTGGACACTGTTTTTCAATTTACTTGTTATTTGAAGGAGGGAAAGGCATAGCAACAGGAGCAGGTGCTATGATAGTTTTGCTTCCATTGGAAGTGCTTACAGCATTTATTGTGTGGGTAGTTATTGGAAAAATTTTCAAAATATCTTCGCTAGCTTCTTTAGCAGCGTTACTTGCTTTTGTTGTAAGTTCTTTTATATTTAATTATGACTTAGAAATTCATACACATGCACCCGTTTTCATTATCGCTTTTATTATAGTATATAAACATCTACCTAATATTAAAAGATTGATTTTTAAAGAAGAATGCAAAGTCATATAAAAATAAAATTTCACTTTAAGTGTATCATCGGTATATTAGATTTCGAAAGAAGGAAAAAACAAAAAATTATTATCAAGCTTAAAGCTAAAGCAAATGAATTTTTAAATTATGCAGAGGTAATTACCAAAATTAAAAAATGGTATAAAAAAGAAGAATTTTACACCCTTGAAGAGTCTTTAGACTTTGTAAGCTTAAATTTAAAAAAAGATTTTCCTAATTTAACCAATCTTAACATAAAAATTTTCAAACCCCATATAATAAAAAATGCTACAGTTGGGGTTAAATTGAAAAAAAAATATTAATTTTTTTTTAAAGATATCTAAACATTTACTTAAGCTATGATATAATTCTTTAAATTTTTCTTAATAAGGATAGAACAAATGAGAATTTTAGTCATAGAAGATGAGATTAGCCTAAATAAAACAATTATAGACAATCTTAATGAATTTGGTTATCAAACCGATTCTTCTGAAAATTTTAAAGATGGAGAATACTTTATCGGCATTAGACATTATGATTTAGTTTTAGCAAACTGGACTTTACCTGATGGAGATGGAGCTGAACTTGTTAACACTATTAAGCATAAATCTCCAAGAACTTCAGTTATGATTATGTCTTCAAAAACAGACAAAGAAACAGAAATCAAAGCTTTGAAAGCTGGAGCTGATGATTTTGTTAAAAAACCTTTAGATTTTGATATTCTACTCGCAAGAATTGAAGCAAGACTAAGACTTGGCGGAACCAATGTTATTAAAATTGAAGACTTAGTTATTGATCCAGATGAGGAAAAAATTACTTATAAAGGTCAAGATATAGAACTTAAAGGAAAACCTTTTGAAGTTTTAACACACTTAGCAAGACATTCGGATCAAATTGTATCCAAAGAACAACTTTTAGATGCTATCTGGGAAGAACCTGAGTTAGTAACTCCAAATGTTATCGAAGTAGCTATCAATCAAATTCGTCAAAAAATGGATAAACCGTTAAACATATCTACCATAGAAACAGTTCGTCGTAGAGGATACCGTTTCTGCTTCCCTAAAAAATCTTAACAATTTTGCACCTTCGGTGCAAAAAATTTATCTTTATTTCTATTTTTATATTTTATTTAAGTTTTGTTATTGTATAAACTAAAATTATTTTTTAAATTTTTGAAAGGTTATGATGTCTCTTTTAATTACAAAAGACTGCGTATGTTGTGATGCTTGCAGAGAAGAATGTCCTGATGAAGCTATTTATGAAAATAGTCCAATTTATGTAATAGACCCTGATCTTTGTTCAGAGTGTGTTAATGATTTTTCAGAGCCTGCCTGTATTGTTGCTTGCCCATATGAATGTATCATTCCTGATCCTGATAATGTAGAAACTATAGAAGAATTAAAACTCAAACATAGAGATAGAGAATTTTAATGGCAAAAAAAACAGCCGTTGTTGATCTTGGCTCAAACTCCATTAGAATGGTGATTTTTGAAAAAACTTCTAGATATGGTTTTTATACAACTTGCGAATACAAACGCAAAGTAAGACTTGGAGAAAATGCTTATAATAATGGCAAAATTCTCCAAGAAGAAGCCATGCAAAGAGCCGAAGATGCCTTAGCTTTTTTCAAACAATGTGCTTTAAAGCATAAGTGCAAAAAAATATTTATAGTAGGCACATCGGCCTTAAGAGATGCCCCAAATTCAAAAAATTTCATTAAAAGAATCAAAGATAATCTGTCTTTAAATATACGCTGTATAGATGGAAAAAGCGAAAGTTACTTAGGTGGTCTTGCGGCTTTAAATTTATTAAGTCCTTTTAAGGATGGAACCACTTTAGACATAGGTGGTGGTTCTAGTGAATTGTGTTTAATAAAAAATAATAGAATTATTTCTTGTATATCTCTTGATATTGGCACTGTTAGGCTAAAAGAATTGTTCTATGATACTGGAAAAATGGATTCTTTGGAAGAATTTATAAAACCAATTTTAGAACAAATTCCTAAAGAATTTTGCAATCAAAACCTTATTGCAATAGGTGGAAGCTTAAGAGCAATATCTAATTCCATTATGCAAAAAAATTCCTATCCACTGAAAAATTTACATGATTTTCGCTATATGCTAGATGAAGAAAAAGGACATATTTTAAAAATTTTTAATTCAAACTTAGACTCTTTAATCAATTTTGGCATAAAAAAGGATCGTTTTGATACCATTAAAGAAGGTATATTTATTTTTTTAAAGATTGCGGAAAAAATAAAAGCCAAGCAAGTTATCACGAGTGGAGTTGGAATCAGAGAAGGAGTTTATTTACAAGATTTGCTTCGTCCTAAAATCACTTTTCCACCAAATTTCAATCCTAGTTTAAAATGTTTACAAGATAAATTTTTACAATCAAAACAAAAAAATAAAACTCCACATTTTGCTCTGCAAATTTTTACAACCCTTAAAAATCTTCATAAACTTAACGATAACTATAAGCATACTTTACTAAATGCTGCTAAATTATGCCATATTGGAGAATATTTAAATTTCTATTTTGCTAATGAACATTCTGCTCATTTTGTACTAGGTGGATTAAATTATGGATTTTCACATAAAGAAAAAGCTTTAATTGCTAGCATTATTAAGCTTAATGGAAAAAAAGTTAATCCTTATAATCTTGAACCCTATAAGCAACTTTTACCCAATATTCATACCATTTCATGGCTTAATTTTATTTTGTGCCTAGCTAAAACTTTAAGCACAAATGAAGATAAGATTGATTTTGCTTTTGCAAACAATACTCTTTATATATATCAAGAAAACAAAATTCTTAATTTACCCAAAGATGAGCTCAAAAAAATTGCAAAACCAGCTACCATAGCATTAGCAATCAATCAAAAAATTTAAGATTTTTTACCTTTTTGACGCTGTTCTATAAGATTTTGAATTCTTTTTTTATTCTCTTCAAAAAAAGAATCAAAATTTTTCTCTGTTTTTTCTGTATGTTTTATTGTTTGTTCCTCTGGAATTTCAATACTTTCTAAAAGCACATTGGAATTACCTATTATCATTGTATAACGTTTATTAGCGTGATCAAAAACAACAAGTTGATTATTTTTATCTAAAAATCTTTGGAAAATCATAGTAAAATCTCTAGAAACATTGTTATTTTTATAAACCATAGTCTTTTTAAACCACCAAAGTACTATTAACAAAATAACTAAAATTAGCATTACTAAGATATAATTTGTATAATCATACCCTTCTAAACTTGTACTTTTTGGTTTAGGCATTAATTCTTGAGAATTATTCGCAGTTGTTGTAGGTGCAGATTCGATATTTGCTTTCCCTTGCTCTATAGCTCGTATCCTTACTCCAAATTTATCATTGATAGAGCTAAGTTCTAAATTAATATTTTGTTTGTTTTGTAGCATAATATAGGTATTATTATTTTTAGAACTAATACTAATTTTATCTACAAGTTGAGAGTTAAGTTCTTTTAATTCATCTTTAGAATACGTTAAATCACTAAAAGTTAAAAGAGTTAAATTTTTTTCTTTTTTTTGAGAAATCTTGCCATTATAAGCATTATCAAAAGAAAGCATTAAATCTACTCGATCATTTCTATCGTAGATATTATAACTAATCAGCTCAACACTATATAAAGGTAAAATTAAAAAAAATAATACTAGTAATCTCATTTAAATTTCTTTTTTAAAGTATTGAAGCACAGTCTTAGAATCCAAAATTTCATTAATTCTTATAGCGAGATTTTTTTCATAAACCATAACCTCGCCTTTGCCAAAAATTCTTTTATTGATATAAAGCTCAACGCTTTCTCCAGCAGGCTTTTCAAGATCAATAACCGAACCTACTTCAAGTTTTAAAAGCTCTGCTACACTCATATTTGTAGTTCCAAGCTCGCTTACAAAATCTACTGTAATATCTAAGATATCTTCATAAGATTGTAAAAGCCCATGATGAATGTTAAACTCTATATCATCGCTCATTATTTGCAATATCCTATTCTAAAATAACAATTTTCAAATTTATAAGTTAAAGCTTCATCTAGAACTATTTCAGAAAAATCAACTTTTCCTAAATATTCGGGAATTCCAAGTTTATACTCGTCATCACCCTTAGCATCATTTAACAAATTTTTAGCATAACCTATAATCTGATTGGCACATTCTTTAGTTAAATCGCACCAGTCATCTTCTTTAAATTTTTCATCATTAATTAAAATTTCTGCAATTTTTTTTAAAAATTCTTTTGGAAAAAATAAATAAAAATTACATTCTCCTTCGCTTTTGCCCATGATAGGAATACTCGCTCCATAAAGTTCACCGCTTATATCTTGAGCTGCTTCAATGCGAAGTCTTAAGATATGCTCGCAAAAATGAGTGATGGAATACTCAAGAATCTTTAACATAGCTACCACCTTTATAAAAAACTTAATTTAAAATTATAGTAAATATAAAATAAAAATATGTTTTAAAATTTTATTTTTTGAAAATTTCTTCAATATCTTTCATTATTATATCCAAATTTCCTTGTTTAAAACACTTTACTATGCTAGTTCCTACAATCACTCCGTCAGCAACTTTTCTCATTCTTTTTACATCTTGATTATTTTGAATGCCAAAGCCTACAAAAATAGGCAAATTTGTAAAAGATCTGATTTCTTTTACTTTATCTTGTAAGATTGCTTCTTCGACACTTTTCGTACCTGTAATACCTATGCTTGCTAATAAATAAATAAAGCCCTTAGCATGTTTTACTAACTTTTTAACCCTTTCTTTAGGGGTTGTAACGCTTACAAGTGTGATTAAAGCTATATTATATCTTTCACACTCTTTAATTAAATCATCACTTTCTTCAAAACTCAATTCAGGCACAATCAAAGCACAAATCCCTAAAGATTTTGCTTTTTTCACAAATTTTTCCAAGCCATAAGAAAAAATTAAATTATAATAAACCATAAAAACCAAAGCTTTTTTAGTTTTTATCCTAGCTAAAAGCTCAAAAACACTATGAATATCCACGCCTTGATCAAGAGCTATTTTTGCCGCATCTGCAATAATCTCACCATCGGCAATAGGATCACTATAAGCAACACCAAGTTCTAAAATATCAATAGGGCTTTGATCTAATCTTTGCAAAAAAGCTTCACTTGTTTGAAGATTTGGATAACCTAAAACCGTATAAGCCACATTTGCATTTTCTTTATAAAATTTTCTAAAATCAACCATAAATCACCCCTTTTTTATAATCTCTAATCATTTGCATATCTTTATCTCCCCTGCCTGAAAGATTTACTACTATCACGCTTTTCTTTTTTAAAGTTGGACAAAGTTTTTCTAAAAACGCTAAAGCATGCGAACTTTCAATCGCTGCAATAATACCTTCTTCTTTGCAAAGTAATTTTAAAGCTTGCATACATTCTTCATCACTTATAGCATGATATTGCGCTCTTTTACTTTCAAATAAAAAAGCATGCAAAGGCCCAATTCCTGGATAATCAAGCCCTGCAGAAACACTATGTACAGGCAAGATATTGCCTAAATCATCTTGTAAAACCTTGGTTTTCATACCGTGAATAATGCCTGTTTTTCCCTTATTTAAAGTCGCTGCATGATAAGGCGTATCAATGCCAAGCCCCCCTGCTTCAATACCTATAAGTTTAACATTTTCATCTTTGATAAAATCATAAAAAATCCCAGCTGCATTGCTTCCACCCCCAACAGCTGCGATAATATAATCTACTTTTTTATTGAGTTTTTGAAGTTGCATTTTGCATTCTTTTCCTATAATGCTTTGAAAATGGGTTACCATTTTAGGATAAGGATAAGGACCTACCGCACTTCCAACCACATAAAAAATATTTTTAATATCTCCAACCCAAGCTTGAATAGCTGCAGTAGTAGCTTCTTTTAGAGTTTTAAGCCCACTTTGTACTGCATGAATTTTAGCACCCAAAAGCTCCATTTTATAAACATTTAAAGCCTGTCTTTGCACATCGGTTGCCCCCATATAAATTTCACATTCAAGTCCTAAAAGTGCTGCTGCAGTGGCTGTTGCAAGCCCGTGTTGACCTGCTCCTGTTTCTGCTATGATTTTTTTCTTTCCCATTTTTTTTGCTAAAAGGGCTTGAGCGATGGCATTATTGATTTTATGTGCTCCAGTATGATTTAAATCCTCGCGTTTTAAATAAATTTCATGCTGATATTTTTTGCTTAAATTTCTAGCAAAATAAAGCGGAGTAGGACGCCCCACATAAGTTTTTAAAAGATCGTTTAATTCTTTTTTAAAGAGTTTATCTTTAGAAAATTTCAAAAAAGCACTTTCTAGCTCATTTAAAGCAAACATTGCACTTTCAGGCAAAAACTGCCCACCAAAATCCCCATAATACGCTTTTTTCATTTTTTCAGCTCCTTTAAAATTTGTTTTATTTTGTTGATATCTTTTAAGCCTTTTTCATCTTCAAGTTTTGAATTAAGATCTAAAATTTTAGCTCCTGTTTTTACAGCCTTATGAATATTATCCAAACCTATGCCTCCAGCTAATGCAAAATCTTTAGTATAAGAACTTAATAAAGTCCAATTAAAACTTATTCCATTACCGCCCTTTAAAATTCCCTTAGCATCAAAAAGCACTAAATCAGCAAAAATTTCACTTTTTAAATCTAAACTATTTTCCACACTTATCACCTGCCAAACAAAAACATTTTGCACCTTTAAAATTTCAAATTCTTCTTTGGTAATAGTGCGATAAATTTGTATCCCATCAAGCTTAACTTCTTTAATACATCTTAAAATTTGTTCCAAATTTTCATCTACAAAAACACCGACAACTTTTTTATCTTTCTCATGAAAAATTGCACTTAAATTTCTCGCTTGATTTAAACTCACTCTTCTTGGACTTTTAGCAAAAATAAGTCCAAAAAAATCAATATTTAAAAAAGCTAAATCTTTAGCATTTTTTTCATCTTTAATACCGCAAATTTTAAGCTTTAACATAAGCTTGATACTCCTTAAAATACTCTATAACCTTACCTGAATAAATGGCTTCTAAAATTATATCTTTAGCCACTAAAGGCGAACTTGCTTTATTGGCTGTATAAAGTGCAAACATAGCATTTAAAACTACCAAATCAAATTTTGCCCCTTGCATTTTACCGCTTAAAATATCTTTTAAATCCTTAGCGTTTTCATATGCGCTAGATCCTATGATTTCACTATGAAAAGCTCTTTTAAAACCAAATTGTTCAGGACAGATAGAATACTCTAAAATTTCTCCTTCACAAAGCTCATAAATTTTACTTTCATCGCAAATACTAAGCTCATCCATACCATCATTTCCTCTTACCACTAAAGCTTTTTTGCGTCCTAAATTTTTTAAAACCTCTATCAAAAGCCTATGCACAGGTGCGTGATAATTTCCCATAAGTTGATATTTTAACTTTAAATTAGGGTGCAATAAAGGACCTAAAACATTAAAAACCGTTCTTACTCCAAGCCTTGATCTGATCTCTTTAAGTTCTCCTACTAAAGGATGGAAAAATGGAGCATGTAAAAAACTAAGCCCTTGATTGTTTAGTTGTTTTAAAGCTGATTCTAAAGTGTTTGGAGTAGTTATATTTAAAGCTTCTAACACATCTGTACTTCCGCTAGAACTTGAAATGGCACGATTTCCGTGTTTGGCTACTTTTACTCCTAAAGCTGCTAAAATAAAAGCACTAGTCGTAGAAACATTGATACTTTTAAAACCATCTCCACCTGTTCCACAAATATCAATCATCTCACTCTCATCACTAAAAGTTTGAGAATATCTTAAAATTTGTCTTACAAAAGCACTTAAAGATTTTTCGTTTAAAGACTTTTCAGTGATTAAAATCAACAAAGCCGCCACTTGTAAAATTTCATAATCTTTAGACATAATAATCTTGCAAATTTGCTCAAAATCATCGCTTTGTAAAAAATGATTTTCACTCATTTTTTGCAAATAAAAACTTAAAGGATTTTCTTGTTTTTGTGATTTTTTTATATCTTGTTTTAAAAAATTAGAAAAAAGTTGTAAGCCATATTCACTAAAATAACTTTCAGGGTGAAATTGCACGCCATAATAAGGTAAATTTTTATGTCCCAAAGCCATAATCACACCCTTTTCATCAAGGGCTAAAATTTCAAGCTCATCACCAAGCTGTTTAACCTCTAAAGAATGATAACGCATTACGCTAAAATTTGAAGGCAAATTAGAAAATAATTCATTTTCCTTGCATTGTTTTATCAAAGAATTTTTTGCATGCATAGGCTCTTGCATCTTAACCACTAAAGAATCAAAAGCTAAAGCTAAAGCTTGATGTCCTAAACAAATGCCCAAAACAGGGATATTAAGCCTTGCTTTAAAAATTTCAAGACAAATCCCACTTTGACTGGGATGTTTTGGACCAGGACTTAAAATAATATGAGTAGGATTTAAATTTTTAATTTCACTCAGGGAAATTTCATCATTTCTTCTTACTAAAATTTCATCATTGCTGAGTTGTTCTAACATGCTTTTAACATTAAAAACAAAAGAATCATAATTATCAATTAAAAGTATCATTGATTTTCCTTTTTTAATTTTTCAAAAGCTACCAAAAGCGCCCTACGTTTAGCACAAATTTCTGCATATTCTTTTTGACTCTCACTTTGCAAAACAATACCCGCCCCACTTGCCAAATAAGCCTTATCTTGAGTAAAAAAAGCGCAACGAATTAAAATCGCTAAAGTTATGTCTTCGTTAAAATTTAAAAATCCTACCGCACCACCATAAACTCCACGATCGCAATCCTCAAGCTCACTAATGATCTCTAAAGCTCTTATTTTAGGAGCTCCGCTTAAAGTTCCCGCTGGAAAAACTGCCTCAATCACATCGAAAATACTCGCATCTTCTTTCATATTGGCATACACTTCACTCACTATGTGCATTACAAATTTATTTTTAATAATAGAAAAAAGATTTTCCACTCTTGTTTGAGTGCCAAATTTAGAAGCATCATTTCTTGCTAAATCTACAAGCATCTTATGTTCACTAAGTTCTTTTTCATCACTTAAAAGATCTTTTTCTAAAGCCAAAAGATCGCAGTTATTTTCCAAATTTCTAGTTCCAGCAATAGGGGCTAAATAAATCTCTCTTTTTTTAATTTTTAATAAAAACTCTGGAGAAGAACCCAAAACAACACCATATTTACTTGGAAAATAAAACATATAAGCGCTTGGATTTAAAACACTTAAACTCTCATAATAATCAAAAGCATTTACTTGATGCTTGATACAAAGTTGCTTACTTAAGACCACTTGAAAAATATCTCCACTTAAAAGATATTCTTTAGCTTTTTCACACATTTTTAAAAAATCATTTTTTTCATCTTCTAAAGAGTTTAAAATTTCAAAATCATTTTTTTGCTTCGTTTTTATTGGCTCAATATCATCTTTTAAATATTCAAAATATTTTGAAGCGCCAAATTTAAAAAACATCTTACTATTTTTCTCATAAATCAAATAAGCTTTAGCATTGGCGAATAAAAATAAAGGAAAATCATAATTTTTCTTAGAAGAAAGTGGAATTTTTTCAAACAAAGATACAAAATTTGCACTAAAAACTCCAAAAAATCCAGCAAAATCGCAAATTTTATTCTTGCTTAAAACTTCATAATATTTTGCCTTAAACTCGCTAAAGGATAATTCATTAGCATCTAAATAATCACAATCAATCCCTATAATTACCTTAGTCAAATCCTCTGCAAAATAAGAATTTTCAAATTTTTCAAGGATTTGTCTGTAATAAAAATTTACATTTTTAACAAACATAATAAACCTTTTTAAAAATTAAAATAAATTAAAATAACATTAAAGAAAAAATTTAGATAAAAAGAAGTTTAGAAACGCCAAGAGCGAAGAGTATGTGTAAGTTTTAAAATCAAAGAACTACTAAAAAAACCATTTTCACTCATCTTTTACCTTTCTTATAAAATATTTCAAAAATTAAGACTTTTATGAAAATTTTTAAAGTCTAAATTAATTTTAATCAATAAATATAAAATTTGCTTTAAATTTAAAATAAATATTATAAAATCTTTATATTTTATAATATTTTGAAACATTTTTACGATGCTTAAAGTTACCAAAAAAATATTCTATTTTTATAAAAAACTAAGATAATACTTAGCTTAATAAGATAAAATTATTCCGTATTTGAAATATTTAATATTTTTTAGGAAAAGCTATGGAAATCACAGATTTACCTTATCTAATCATAGGAATCATTTCAGGTATTGCTTCTGGACTTTTTGGCATTGGTGGAGGTATGATTATCGTTCCTTCTATGTTCGCACTTGGAGCAAGTGCTCACCATGCTATCGGAATTTCAGTATTGCAAATGATTTTTGCAGCAGTTTTTGGCTCTTATATTAATTATAAGAAAAAAAATCTAAATCTTAAAGATGGTATTATGATAGGTTTTGGAGGGCTCATAGGGGCAAGCTTTAGCGGAATGCTTTTAAAAGCTTTAAGCGATGTAGCTCTTACTAGCGTATTTTTGGCGGTAAGTTGTATATTTTTTATCAAATATGCTTTTGGAATTAAAGAAAACATTGTGCAAAATCAAAGAAGCGTTTGGGTAAAGAATGTCATTTTATTTATTGCTGGAGCTTTTACTGGTATTTTTGCTATTTCTTTGGGAATTGGTGGTGGACTTTTAATTGCTCCAATTTTAGCTTATTTTTTAGGCTATGATAGTAAAAAAGTTGTTTCTTTATCCTTGTTTTTTGTTATTTTTGCTTCAGTCTCTGGTGTTATATCTTTTTCAAATTCTGGAGTTATAGACTCTGAAGTTATTCATAAAGGAATACTAGTAGGTATAGCTTCTATGGTTGGAGTTTTTATAGGAATTAAAATCATAGAAAAAATGCATATTTCAGCTCATAGAAAAATTTTACTTTGCGTATATGCCTTATCAATACTTGGAACCACCCACTCTTTGCTTAATAAGCTAAATCTTATAAATTTTTAACTTGGATTTATCCAAGTTCTTTTAATATTATTATGCTAAAATCTTAAATTTATTTTAATGTTTAGGAAAGACTATGAACGATACCATCAAAATCATTGGTGCAAGAGAAAATAACCTAAAAAATATCCACCTTGAAATTCCCAAAAACAAACTCATTGTTTTTACAGGACTGAGTGGAAGTGGAAAATCAACCCTTGCTTTTGGCACTCTTTATGCTGAAGGACAACGCCGTTATATAGAAAGTTTAAGTGCTTATGCCAGACAATTTTTAGATAAGGTAGGCAAACCTGATGTCGATAAAATCGAAGGTTTAACTCCAGCCATTGCTATAGATCAAAAAACTACTTCTAAAAATCCACGCTCTACTGTAGGAACCATCACTGAAATTTATGATTATCTAAGACTTTTATATGCAAGAGTTGGCATTCAACATTGTCATCAATGTGGACAAAAAATCTCATCTATGAGCGTAAGTGATATAGTCAGTGAAATTTTAAAATTTCCAAAAGGTGCAAAAATCATTATCTACGCCCCACTCATACGAGAAAAAAAAGGAACTTATGCAGATTTGCTTGAAAATTTACGCAACAAAGGCTATGTAAGAGCTCAAATTGATGGAGTTTTGGTAAGACTTGATGAAGAAATTGAACTGGCCAAAACCAAAAAACACACCATTAAACTTGTCATAGATAGACTTGAAATTCAAGAAGATTTACTTTCTCGTCTTGCAAGCGATATAGAAAAAGGTTTACAGGAAAGCTTTGGAGAAATAGAAATAGAAGTTTTAAATCATGAGGAAATAAACCTTAATAAACACTATCATTTTAGCGAGCATTCAGCTTGTTTTGATTGTAAAATTTCCTTTGTTCCACTTGAACCTTTAAGCTTTTCTTTTAATTCTCCAAAAGGAGCATGCGAAGCTTGTAATGGACTTGGCATTCGTTATACTTTAGATATGAAAAAAATCATCGATGAAAATTTAAGCCTCGAAAACGGTGCTGTTAAAATCATGTATGGTTTTAATAAAAGTTATTATTATAAATTCCTAATCGCCTTTTGCGAACAAAATGAAATTCCTATCAAAATACCTTTTATGCAATTAAACGAAGAACAAAAACGTCTTGTATTGTATGGTAATGCCAAAACTATAGAATTTCTTTGGAAAAGAAATCGTCTAAAACGCACTTTTGAAGGCGTGGTTAAAATGGCTTATGAAATGCTAAAAGATGAAAAAGATTTAGCCGAATATATGAGTGAAAAAATTTGTAAAGACTGCGGTGGGCATCGTTTAAAACCCGAAAGTTTAGCCGTGAAAGTAGCCAAAAAAGGCTTGGGTGAAATTTTAGATATGAGCATAGAAGATAGTACGGCCTTTTTTGCAGATGAGAAAAATTTTTCTTATTTAAGTGAGCAACAAAAACTTATTTCTAAACCTATCCTAAAAGAAATCAACGAAAGATTGTTTTTCTTGTATGATGTGGGGCTAGGTTATCTTTCCTTAGGGCGCGATGCAAGAACGATTAGTGGGGGTGAAGCACAAAGAATCCGCATAGCTTCACAAATTGGCAGTGGTTTAAGTGGAGTGATGTATGTCTTAGATGAGCCTAGCATAGGACTTCATGAAAGAGATACTGCAAAACTGATTAAAACTTTAAGAAATTTACAACAAAAGGGCAATACCCTAATTGTCGTAGAGCATGATAAAATGACTATAGAAGAAGCAGATTTTATCGTAGATATTGGCCCAAAAGCAGGAAAATTTGGAGGTGAGGTTGTATTTAGTGGAACTTATAAAGAACTTTTAAAAAGCAAAAGCGAAACTGCACTTTATATGAATGGTAAAAAACAAATTTCACAGCTTAAAAATAGAGAGCAAAAAGAATGGCTAGAGCTTAAAAATGTAAATATTAACAATATCCAAGATTTAAGCGTAAAATTTCCTTTACAAAATTTAGTCGCTATAACAGGAGTTTCAGGTTCTGGAAAAAGTTCTTTGATACTTCAAACCCTACTTCCTTTTGCACAAGAGGAATTAAACCGTGTGAAAAAAGTTAAAAAACTTGGCGGGGTGCAAATAGAAGGACTTGAAAAACTTGATAAAGTCATTTATCTTGATCAAAGCCCAATTGGACGCACACCACGTTCAAATCCTGCCACCTATACAGGCGCTATGGATGAAATCAGAAATCTTTTTGCCGCCACTAAAGAAGCCAAAATGCGTGGTTATAAAGCAGGACGCTTTTCTTTTAATGTTAAAGGTGGAAGATGTGAGAAGTGTAGCGGAGATGGAGAAATCAAAATAGAAATGCATTTTTTACCTGATGTTATGGTAGTTTGTGATACTTGCGGGGGCAAACGCTACAATGATGCCACGCTAGAAATCAAATATAAAGGCAAAAATATCAGTGAAATTTTAAATATGAGTGTTTTAGAAGCGAGTGAATTTTTTACAGCCGTTCCTAAAATCAAACAAAAATTAGATACTCTAGTAAAAGTGGGTTTAGACTATCTAACCCTAGGACAAAATGCCACCGCCTTAAGTGGAGGTGAAGCACAAAGAATCAAACTTGCTAAAGAACTAAGCCGTAGTGATACAGGAAAAACTCTTTATATACTTGATGAACCTACAACAGGACTGCATTTTGAAGATGTTAATAAACTCATCTTAGTTTTACAACATTTGGTTGATCTTAAAAATTCGGTTTTTGTAATAGAACATAATTTAGATGTGATTAAAAATGCTGATTATATCATCGATATGGGGCCTGAAGGCGGAGTTAAAGGTGGAAAAGTTATAAGCACAGGAAGCGTGGAAAAAGTCGCTAAAGAGCATAAGAAAACAAAATCCTATACAGGATATTATTTAGATCTAGAGCTTAAAAACGCAAGGAGTTGAAATGATACACGAACAAAAAATTGCATTTTTTAAGATTAAAAGATTAAGTGTTTATATATTTTTCTGTGCTTTATATAATTTTTATTACTTTTTTTCTTATGAAGGGGTGACAAGTTCATATGAAGCTGGGAACGAAATTCTTTATATTGGCGGTATATTTTTATGCTTCTTTTCTTGTATTTACATAGTTCTTGCTTTTATTTTTATGGTGGTCAGAATTCATTTTTTATTTTCTTCTAATAAGATTTTAATTTATTTTTTGCTTGCCATTATAAACCTTGGTGCATCTTTTTTTCTTTTGGAAAATAAAATTTTATTTTTAGGGCTTTTAGCTTTATTTTTCGTTTTTTATTTTTTATTTTCACTTACCCTTGCTTTGCTTTTTAAAGAGGTGAAAATGTCTTTTTTATTTGCATTTTTGTGCATGCTTTTGGCATTTTTATCTTTTATATTTGTCTATAAATCAAGCCTTTTATTTCTTTTCCTTACTTTGCATTTTTTGAGTTTTGCTTATGCCTTTGAAAGGTATAAAATTTTAAAAAAGCTAGATTGAAATATTTTAAAGAAGAAAAGTGTCAAATTTAAACTTTCATCAAATATTTGAAATTCGAAGACAAAATGATTTTAAAAGCGTTAAAAAGTTTGCTTGGATAGTTTTTATAAGTTTTTTACTTTCAATTTGTTTTTATTTTTTACCTATCGTTCTTGATTTTATCTATGATTTAAAATTGTATAATTTTGATTCTATCGCTAACATTCTAACTATAATTTTTTGTGTGATTTTTTTAATTTCTTATTCAATTATGATTTTAAAACTTTATTTTACAAGTAAAAGTAAAGTTTTGTTGATAAGTTTTTTTATAGGTGCAAGCACTCAATTTATCACTTTGTTTAACTTAATTCTTATTATGAGTGCTTCTTATCCTCTCAGTCAGATATCGCGTATTGCTCTATATAGCTTTTCTTTTTTATGTCTTATAGTAGCCATTTTTTGTACTTTTATATTTTTTAAAACACTAAGAGCTTTATGTGAAAATCAAATTTATTTTCTCTTATGTTTTATTTTTAAAAGTATGATTTTGATAATTGTTTTTATATTTATGTTTTTTTTAATTCATAGCAAGCCTTCACTTGCTTTAGCCATAACTTTGTTTATGTTTTTTTTCTTTACAGGTTTATTGTTTGTCATTTATTACGCCCTATTTGCTTTCGCACTTAGTAAAAACCAAAATATCAAATTTATCCCAAATTTAAAGCTTTTATCCAATGAAAAAGAAAATAATTAACTATAGTATTTTATTTGTTATCTTTTTAAGCCTAAGTCAAATCACCTTAGTTTTTGTTTTTAATCACTATTTAACCATTGATTATAGCCTTTATGAATTACCACCGCAAAACCTTCAAATGCTAAATTTAGCCGATCAAAAGCTTTATCTAAGAGAAAATTTGCATTTTTTAAATTCTATTTTAACTTTTTTACTGCTAATTTTATTTTGTTTTATACATTTATTTTATTTTTTTCTTTTTAGAAAAGAAAAATTGATATTTCCTTTGGCTTTTTGTTTTATTTATATAATGTTTGTTTGTTGTATTGATATGTATTTTCATCTAGAAAACGCTAACTTATGGCAATTTTTCATTTATTTAGCTTTTATTCTTTCTTTTATTTATATATTTCTTTTAGATAAATTTTTTCAAAGCCATCTTTTCAAAATTTATTTTATTTTTATCATTGTAGGTGCTATTTTTTTAAGATTAGATCTTGGAAATTTAAATTTGTATTTTGAAATTATCAAATCTTTTTTATTTCCTATCCATCTTTTTATTTTGTTTATTTTAATGCGTAAAAAAGAGTTTTAATGTTTGATTTTTTATATAGTGATATAAGTTATTTAGGACTTTTTATAGTGTGTTTTCTTTCAAGCACACTATTACCCTTAGCAAGCGAAGCCTTTGTTTTAGGCTTTATAAAACTTGATTTTAATCCAAATTTAGTGCTTATCGTAGCTACTTTGGGTAATACCTTAGGAAGTTTAAGTACTTATGGCTTGGCTTATCTTGGTAAGCAAAAAATTTTAGAAAAATACTTTAGCAAATCCTTGAAAAAATTAGAAAATTTCAATGCTAATTTTGCCAAATTTGGAAGTATATTTGCTTTTTTAAGCTTTTTACCTTTAGTGGGAGATCTTTTTGCCTTAGGACTTGGTTTTGCGAAATATTCTTTTTTAAAAACTATATTTTTTATCTTACTTGGAAAATTAAGTCGTTATGCTTTCATAATTTTCATAGCAAACTCCTTTTAAAAGCCTCTCTTTTATAAGTTTTAAAAGCTTTGCATTGTCTACATTTTTTAAAATTTTAACACAATTTTTAGTGCTTAAATCCATCCCCATACTCATTTTTGGTTCTTTAAAGCAACGCCAACTCATACCTCTTGCCAAAGAACTATCGCAAATAACATCAGCATAACACTCATCAAAATCTGCAATACTAGAATCTAATGCGTAAGCTATCGTTAAAGCGTCATGTATCCAAGTTCCCTTTGTACCACGTGTTTTAGAAGCATAATCAATCCAAACGCCTAAAGTTTTAACGATAAAATCGCATAAAATATTCTTAGCTTGCAACTCTTTTAAATCCTCATGAGTCAATAAAGTCTGCATGGTTACATTATAAGGTACGAGTGTAATTTTAGCTCTTGAATTTAACACTATACTAGCCGCCTCAGGATCGAAACCAAAATTTGTATCTTTAGTGTAATAAGGCATATCAAAACTACCGCCCATAATAAAAAGCTCTTTAAGATTTATATCAAAATCTTTAAAAATTTTCATAGCCATAGCGATATTTGTCAAAGGTCCTATCGCACAAATAGAAATTTCTTTAGGATTTTTACCCACCAACTCACCCATTTTAAAAATCGCATCAGGATTTATATTTTCTAAAATTTCAGGACTTTTTATATTTTCCCAAAGATATTCGAGTTTAAAATTTTTTACACTTTCATCAAGTCTTTGACGCCAAGCTTTACTTGGTTCTTTTAAGGCTTCATTCGCTCCTAAATAAACGGGGATATTTAAATTTAAACGTTTAAATAAATCCTTAGCCACGCTATAGGCAACAAGACTTGGAACATTACCGCAAATTGTGCTTAGCATTTCAAGTTTGATTTCTTTAGATGCCAAAATCAAAGCAAGCGCTAAACCATCATCGGTATTTGCTCCTGCAATAGCATTGCCTATATCCGTGTCTAAGATAAGTCTCATATCGCATCTTCTATTTTATTTAAATCTCTGCCTCTAGTTTCTGGCGCAAAAAATGTAGTCACAAAACCTATACCTGCAGTTAATACAAAATACGTTGCGATAGGCCACCAAGTGCCATAATACGCAAGCAAAGCAGAAGCCACCATAGGCGCTGTTCCTCCTGAAAGAATAGAACCTAGCTCCTTAGCAAAAGCCATTTTTGTATAACGGTTTTTTACCCCAAAAAGTTCTACACCCCAAGCCGCTTGTACACCAAAAATCCCTAAAGATGCTAAAGACATACCTACAATAATAGTTAAAATCACAATAATTTCATTTTTACTATCTAAAAGCATAAAAGCAGGAAAAGCATAAATCATCAAAAGCAAACAAAACATTCTATAAGTAATACGTCTTCCAAATCTATCACTTAAATAACCTGCCAAAGGAATAACCAAAAAACCCACCAATGAAGCTATCATTACCGCTGTAGTGGCAACTGATTTGTCTAAAAGTAAAATTTTAGTCACATAACCTACAATAAAACCTTGCGCAAGATAAGAAGGTCCGTTTTCGCCTATTCTTAAGCCCACCATAGTCCAAAAAGCACGACTTCTTTGCCAAAAACTTCTTTCATCTTTTTTCATATGCTTTTCGTTATTAAGACGCAATTTCATCATTTCATTTTTTTGCTTTTCAAAAACAGGGGTTTCTTTGACATGAAAACGAATATATACAGCAAAAAGAGCGATTAAAATACTTCCCATAAAAGGAACTCTCCAACCCCATTCTTTAAAACTTGCTTCATCCATTTGTACCATCAAAAGCCATACAAAAGACGCAAGCAAAGTTCCGCTATTTGATCCTAAAGCAATCACAGAAGAAACAAGCCCTCTTCTCTTGCTAGGAGCATATTCTCCAAGCATAACTGTTCCACCTGAAAGTTCAGCTCCTGCACCAAAACCCTGCATAAAACGTAATATAACCAAACAAATAGGCGCCCAAACACCAATTACTGCATAGCTTGGGATAAAACCTATAAGAGTAGTTGAAATTCCCATTAAAGCTATTGTAGCCATCATAACATTTTTTCTTCCGTGTTTATCACCTAAATAACCAAAAAACAAAGCCCCAATAGGTCTTGCAATAAAACCTATGCCATAAGTTACAAAACTAAGCAAAAGTGCAATTACTGGAGTTTGCTCAGGAAAAAACACTTCTGAAAAAATTGTTGCAGCTGCTAAACCATAAAGTGCAAAATCTGCATATTCCATAGCAGTTCCCAACCAGCAAGAAAAAACTGCCTTTTTAAAAACTTTCCTACCTTCAGGTGTATTAAAATTCTTATCCGCAATTCCATCAATTTGCTGATTTGTCATTACATTATCCTTATATTTTAATATATTTTTTTATAAATAATTTGTAATTATGGCTAAAAATTGCAGTGTTTTTGCTTAAAGATCTTAAATTGTAGACATTTTAAGCAAAATTTTGAAATAATATAACCCAAAAATATATTTTATCAAAGAAGAAATTATTATGAAAACTTTAACTATTATCGATACTTTTGGATTTTTTTTCAGACTTTACTACGCATTAAAAGGTTTTAAAAATTCACAAGGACAAGCTAGTGGAATGATTAGCGGTTTTGCAAATTTTATTTATAGCTTAAAAAATGAACACAAAAGTGATTATATTGTTTTTGCATTAGACTCCAAAGGAAAAACTTTTCGTAGCGAAATTGATCCAAACTATAAACAAAATCGCACTCCACCACCACCTGAACTTCTAGAACAAATTCCAATTTGCATAGAGATGATAGAAAAAATGGGTTTTATAAGCGTTTCTAGGGAAGGTTATGAAGCCGATGATATCATCGCTTCTTTTGTAAGAACTTGTGAAGATAGGGATATTTTTGTACGCATTATCACTCAAGATAAAGATCTTTATCAACTCATAAAAGATGGTAAAACAAGCATTTACAGTCCTATTTCTAAAAACGACTATGATGAAGCAGCGTGTTTAGAAAAATACGGAGTAAAACCTCATCAAATCAGAGATTTTTTAGCTCTTTGCGGAGATAGTTCTGATAATATTCCAGGCGTTAAAGGTATAGGTGCAAAAGGGGCTAAAACCTTACTTGATGAATTTGGTAGTATAGAAGGAATTTATGAAAATTTAACCCTAGTACGCAACGAAAGAAGTCGTAATTTGCTTTTAGAGGGTAAGGAAAATGCATTTTTAAGCAAAAAATTAGCCTCTTTGTATGAAAATTTAGAAGTGCAAGATCTTATAGAAAAAGCAACTTATCCTGATGAAGAACCTCTTTTAAAAATACTTGAAATTTTAGAACATTACGAACTTAATACTTTGCTTAAAAAACTGCGTCAAAATCCTGATAATAAAGATAAAAATTTAGGTTTTAAAGCCACTTTAATACAAGATGAAAACAAACTTTTTGAAATTTTAAATACCCTTGATAAAGAAAGTATTATTGCTTTTGATACCGAAACCACAGGACTTGATACAAAAGAAGCAAAAATTGTTGGTTTTAGTTTTTGCATGAGTGAAAATGAAGCTTTTTACGTGCCTTTAACTCATAACTATCTTGGAGTAGGTGAGCAAATCTCATTGCAAAGCGCCAAAAAAGCTATAGAAGTAATCTTTAATCATTTTGTTATAGGACACAATCTCAAATATGATTTTAAAATCATTCAAAACAATTTTGGATTAAATTTACCTCAAAAATACGCAGATACAATGATTTTAGCATGGCTTAAAAATCCTTCTTTAAGAGTAAATATGGATGATTTAGCTTTAAGACTTTTTAATTATGAAACCTTACATTTTGAAAGCCTTGTTAAAAAAGGAGAAAATTTTGCAAGTGTAGAGCTTGAAAAAGCTTGCAAATACGCCGCAGAAGATGCTTATATCACTTTAAGATTTTATCTTTATTTTTTAAAAAATCTTGAAACTCCTTTGCTAGAACTTGCTAAAAACTGCGAATTTGATTTCATTAAAATCATTATGATGATGGAAGAAAATGGCATAAAGCTTGATACAAATGCACTTGAAATCCTTATGAAAAAATTTGAAAATGAAATCAAAAATTTAAGTGAAGAAATTTATACTCTTTGTGAGGATAGATTTAACCTAAACTCACCTAAACAAGTAGGTGATATACTTTTTGAAAAACTTAAACTTCCAAGTGGAAAAAAAGGAAAAACAGGATATTCTACCGATGAAAAAGTTTTAAATGCACTTTTAGATAAACATCCTGTAATTGCCAAAATTTTAGATTATAGAGAACTTGCCAAACTTTATTCCACTTATTGCGAACCTTTGTTAAAACTAGCGTTAAAAGATAAAAATTCACGCATTTATTCAAGTTTTTTACAGACTGGAACCGCTACAGGACGCCTTTCATCTAAAGATCCAAATTTGCAAAATATTCCTGCACACGGACAATACGCAAAAGATTATAAATCTTGCTTTGTAGCTAAAGATGGATTTAGTTTTATCTCTCTTGATTATTCTCAAATCGAACTGAGAATGCTTGCGCATTTTAGCGAAGATGAAAAACTTTTAAATGCTTTTGCTAACGATGAAGATATACATGCAAGAACAGCTATAATGATTTTTGGAGAAAGCAATTATGAAACCAGAAGTGTTGCAAAAAGTATAAATTTTGGACTTATTTATGGCATGGGCTATAAAACTTTAAGTCAAAATTTAAAAATAGAAGCTCATTTAGCCAAATCTTACATAGAAAAATATTTTGAAAATTTTACTAGTATTAAGAAATATTTTGAAACAGTTAAAAACAAAGCTAAACAAAATGGTTTTATCACTACTTTAAGCGGTCGCAAGCGTTATTTTGATTTTGAAAACGCAAAACCTATGCAAATTGCCATGTATGAAAGAGAAAGCATTAATTCAATCTTACAAGGCTCAGCAGCTGATGTAATCAAACTTGCAATGTTAGAAATCAACAAGGAATTAAATGAAGATAAAAAGCTTATTTTGCAAATTCACGATGAATTAATTTTTGAAGTAAAAGATGATTTATGTGAAAATTTTGTGAAAAAAACTAGAGATATTATGGAAAATATAGTAAAATTAAAAGTAAAATTAAAAACAAGCTCAAGTATCGCCAAAAATTGGGGCGATTTAAAATAATCAAGGAGATATTTAATGGATCTTTCAACCATACTGGGAATGGTGCTTGCAGTTACTAGTATTTCAGTAGGAGATATACTAGAAGGTGGTAATCCTTTACATGTTGTGCATCTTTCTTCCTTTCTTATAGTTATGCCAACGGCTGCATTTTGTGCAATGACTTCTACACATAAAAAAATTGTAAAAGCAGCTTATAAAGAACTCAAAGTTGTCTTTAAAGGTTCTGGAGTAAATCTACCTGAAAGGATAGCCCAGTTAATAGAATTTGCTATTATTGCAAGAAGAGATGGTCTTTTAGCGTTAGAATCAAGAACCAATGAGATTGAAAATGAATTTTTAAAAAATGCTATGATGATGCTTGTAGATGGTAAAAGCTTTGAAGAAATTCACGAAAGCATGGAAATACAAACCGAACAACTTGAAGAACATTATAAAGAATGCGCAGAATATTGGATAGTATTTGGAGAAACTTGCCCTACTATGGGACTTGTTGGTGCGGTTTTTGGTCTTATTCTAGCTCTTAAATTGCTGGATAATCCTCAGGCAATGGCAGCGGGTATTTCAGGTGCTTTTACAGCTACGGTTACTGGAATTTTTGGTGCTTATGCGCTTTTTGCCCCTTGGGGAAGAAAAATGAAAGCTAATGGAATGGATCTTGTAAAAGAGCAAATTGTCATCACTGAAGCCATAAAAGGAATCGCAGAAGGTGCAAACCCTAGAGATTTGGAAGCTAAGCTTTTTAATTTCTTAAGTCACGATGATCCAAAAATTTCACAATTTGACAAAGGTTAAAAATGGCCAAGAAACATAAATGTCCAGAATGTCCTGCAGGTGAAAAATGGGCCGTGCCTTATGCAGACTTTCTAAGTTTGCTTTTGGCACTTTTTATTGCTCTTTGGGCAATTTCCAAAACAAATCCTGCTAAAGTAGAGGCTTTAAAAACCGAATTTGTTAAAATCTTTGATTATACCTCTACTCAAACAGTCAAAGAAGAGAGCAAAACCCAAGAAAAATATAAAGGTGCAGCAAAAGAAGAAAGTGATGAACTCAAATCGTTAAAACAAATGACTATGACACAGCAAGAAACTATCAAACGTCTTCAAGCAGCTCTAGATCAAAGCGACAATCAGATTGCTCTTAACCTTCCATCTAAAGTTGAATTTGAAAGAGGTAGCGCTCAAATTGTTTCAGCTGATATACAAGATTATTTAAAACGTATGGCTGAACTAACAACATATTTACCACCTCAAGCAAAAATAGAAATTAGAGGCTATACAGACAATAGCGACTCTATTATAAGAAGTTATGAACTCGCCTACCAAAGAGCAGAAAATGTATTAAAATATTTTATAGAAGGTGGAGCAAATTTGAAAAATATTAGCATTAAAAGCTACGGGCTTAATAATCCCATCAATGGAAATCCGCAAGCCTTAGAAAATAATAGAGTAGAAATATATTTTAAAGTCGATACAGCAGATACAAGCACTCAAAAATCTGTTCTTGAACTTATCAATAAAATAGGAACTAAAACACCTTAAAAGTTTTAGTTTCCTTTTTTTACTTGACCAGCTAAACGACTCTTATTATTTGTATTATAAACAAATCCTAGCACTTCAGCTACAGCTTTAAACATTTCCCTAGGAATAAGATCATTAACATCACAAGCTTTATAAAGCTCTCTTGCTAAAGGAGGATTTTCATAAACCACAACATTATTTTCATAGGCTACTTGTTTTATGCGAAGAGCGAGAAAATCCACTCCTTTGGCAACAACCCTAGGGGCTTGTTCTTTACTTGTATCATAACGAATAGCTACGGCATAATGCGTTGGGTTTGTGATCACCACATCCGCACCTGCAACATCTTGAACCATACGACGACGCGCAGCTTCCATTTGAAGTCTACGAATTCTACCTTTAACCTGAGGATCTCCTTCCATTTGTTTATACTCATCTTTTATTTCTTGTTTGCTCATACGCAAACCTTTAAAATACTGAAAACGCACCAAAAAAACATCTAAAACAGCAATAATTAAAAAAGCAACTATAACAATAGCTGCTAAAACAATAGCTCTGTCTCTTAGCCAAGTAAGCTGTGCAACCATAGTATAAAGTTCAACTCTTGGAAGCTCTTGCATAAATTTAAGCAAAACTATAAAAGCTATAGTAAAAACAATACCCACTTTTAAAATAATTTTTATACTTTCAACAATTTTTTTCAATGAAAAAAGGTTTTTTAAACCTTTTAGAGGATTGATTTTTCCTAAATTTGGCATAATAGGTTTAGTTGTAAAAATAAAACCAAATTGCATAATATTTCCCAAAACCCCAGCAATCATAATACTTAAAACAATAGGTGCAAGAATAATTAAAACCTCAAAAATGCTTTTAATCATAATGGCTTGAATAATACGCAAATCAAATTCAACACCAATAAAACTTTGATAGTATCTATATAAATTTACAATTCTCTCGCCCATAAAACTCATCATAAATAAAGTTATAGTTACTCCAATTATCAAAGTTACAATAGCTGCCGCATCTTGAGACTTTGGAACATTACCTTCTTTACGCGCATCTTCTATCTTTTTGGACGTGGGTTCTTCTGTTTTTTCTTGATCTTCGCCTGCCATATTTTAGCCTAAGTAAAAATTTTAATATGTGTGTAAAATTATAGTAGAAAATTTATGAATTTCAATTAAAGAATAAAAATGAAGAAAAAGCCTCATGAAGAGGCTTTATACTAAGAAATTAAAGTTTAGCTTCGTTTTTACCAAGATATTCAGCCACGCCTTTAGGGTTAGCTTTCATACCTTCATCGCCCTTATTCCATCCTGCAGGACAAACTTCACCATGCTCATTTGTAAAAAGCATAGTATCAACCATTCTTAACATTTCATCTATATTTCTACCTAGTGGTAAATCATTAACCACAGCATGGCGAACTGTTCCATCAGCATCAAGCAAGAACGAACCACGAAGGGCAACTGCTTCTGCATAAAGTACATCAAAATTTCTAGCAATCTGCTTAGTTAAGTCAGCAACAAGCGGAAATTTAACCTGACCAATACCACCTTGATTTACTGGAGTATTTTTCCAAGCAAAATGTGAAAATTCATTATCTCCTGAAATTCCAATTACTTCAATGCCACGATTTTTAAATTCTTGATATCTTTTGTCAAAAGCTATAATTTCTGAAGGACAAACAAAAGTAAAATCTTTTGGATAAAAGAATACTACCGCTCCTTTTGGACCTATGTTTTTATAAAGATTAAAATCTTGAACAATTTCATTGTTTCCCAATACTGCTGGAGCAGTAAAATCTAAAGCTTTTTTAGTAACTATCATATTTTCTCCTAAATAATAAATTTTATTGATAACGAAATTATATCGTTTAAATCTTTATTTTTTTTTAAATATCCAAAATAATATTAAAAATTTAAGAAAGTTATAATTATTATCAAATAAGGTAAATTTTTGATTATCAAAATTTACCTTATTTAAGAATTTTATGCTAAAATCATTTAAATCTTAATATTAAAAAGGAGAAAAAATGGCTGTAAAAATTACAGATATATGTATTGCTTGTGGTTCTTGTATTGATGAGTGTCCAGTGAGTGCTATCGTTGATGATGCTAACAATCCAGAAGGTGAAGATAGATATTATGTTTATGCAAACAAATGCGTTGAATGCGTAGGACATAATGATCAACCAGCCTGTGCTAGTGCTTGCCCAACAGATGGATGTATAGTTTGGAGTGCTGTAGAATCAGGACAACCAAGTCGTGATAATATTGGCGCTGATATGAGAGGTGGGGACACTCCAGTTTTTGCATAATTTTAAAAAAAGAAAAAGCTAGAGATTCCTAGCTTTTTCTTTTAATTTAACTTTCTTTAAACAAATTCAAGTATAATTTTAAGCTTTATTAAAATAAGGAGTTATTACAAAGATGGAAAAAACTTTATCTATAATTAAACCTGATGCTGTTAAAAAAGGTGTTATAGGAAAAATTTTAGATCGTTTTGAAAGCAATGGATTAAGAATCGCTGCAATGAAAAAAGTTCAACTTAGTAAAGAACAAGCTGAAAATTTTTATGCTGTTCATAAAGAAAGACCTTTTTTTAAAGACTTGGTTGAATTTATGATTAGCGGTCCTGTTGTTGTTTCTGTACTAGAAGGAGAAGGTGCTGTATTAAAAAATAGAGATTTAATGGGAGCGACAAATCCTAAAGAAGCTAAAGCAGGAACAATTAGAGCCGATTTTGCTGAGAGTATTGATGCTAATGCTGTTCATGGAAGTGACAGCTTGGAAAATGCAAAAATAGAAATTGAATTTTTCTTTAAACCAAACGAAATTTGCTAAATGAAAATCCCTTTTTCTAAGATTAATACAAAGGAATATCCTTTTAAACTTAATCTTGAAAATATGATTTTTGAGGGAAATTTAGTAAAAATAAATCCTAAGCTTGTTAAAATAAATGCTATTATGCAAGGTTTTATCTATAGACCTTGTGATAGTTGTGGAACTGAGTTAGAACTTGAAATTAAAGAAAATTTAGAACTTTTTGCAAGTGATGGTATTTTTAAAGATGAAGCAAACAAATTGAGCAATACTATAGAATTTTTCGATGGACATATTGATTTAATAGAAGTTGCTATCAGCGAGCTTGAAGCTTATTTGAGTGATTATTTTTATTGCATAAATTGTAATAATTAATTAAATTTTATAAAGGAGAAAAAATGGCAGTACCAAAGAGAAGAGTGAGCAAAACTCGTGCAGCTAAACGCAGAACTCACTATAAAGTTAGTCTTCCTATGCCTATAAAAGACAAAGATGGAAGCTACAAAATTCCTCACCGTGCGAATCCAACAACTAAGGAATATTAAAATCAATGATTAACATTGCCATTGATGCAATGGGTGGTGATTTTGGAGAAAAACCCATTATAGAAGGCGTTTTAAAGGCACTAGAAGCAAAACCTTTTAACGCTATCTTAGTGGGAAATTCTAAAATTCTAAAACCTTTAATACCAAAAAAATTAGAGCAATATATACAATACGAAGAAGCTAGTGAAATTTTTTCGATGAATGAAAATGCCACAGATGCTTTAAAAAATAAAGAAACAACCATATACAAAGCTATTAATTTATTAAAAGAAAAAAAAGTAGATGCTGTAGTTTCAGCGGGTCATAGTGGAGCAAGTATGTCTTTGGCTACCTTAAGGCTTGGAAGACTTAAAGGTATTTCAAGACCTGCTATTGCCACTTTAATGCCAAATATCGTTAACAAAACTTTACTTTTGGATGTTGGAGCTAATACAGATTGTAAAGCTGAAAATTTATTTCAATTTGCCATAATGGGTGAAGTTTATGCTAGAGCAATCATGCAAATTCAAAAACCACGCCTTGCTTTACTTTCTAATGGTGAAGAAGAATGCAAAGGTAATGAACTTACCAAAGAAAGTCATCAGCTTATGAAAAAAATTCCAAATTTTATAGGTAATGCTGAAGGTAGAGATATTTTCAATGGTGAAATAGATGTTTTAGTCTGTGATGGTTTTGATGGAAATGTTATTTTAAAGGCTTGCGAAGGTGTAGCAACAGCTATTTTTCAACTTCTAAAAAACGAAGTAAAACAATCTTTTATTTCTAAAATAGGTGCTTTACTTATGAAGCCATCTTTTAAAAAATTAAAAAAACACACAGATTGGCAAGAATATGGCGGAGCACCCCTTCTTGGAGTTAATGGCTGTGTGATCATAAGTCATGGAAAAAGCGATTCTAGAGCTATTAAAAATGCAATTTTTCAAGCTATAAATTTTAGCCAATCTCATATCAATGAACTTATAGAAAATGAACTTGGGAAATACAATGCTTAAAGCCAGTCTTAAAAGTATAGCTTCTTATATTCCAGAAAAAATTTTAAGCAATGCTGATCTTGAAAAAATGGTAGATACCACCGATGAATGGATCACTAAACGCACAGGTATTAAAGAAAGGCGCATTGCTAGTGAAAATGAAAATACCAGTGATTTGGGCACAAAAGCTGCATTAAAAGCCATAGAAAGAGCAAATTTAAAACCTGAAGATATTGATGCGATTCTTGTAGCTACTTTAAGTCCTGATTATTTTACTATGCCTTCAACGGCTTGTAAAATTGCTTCAAATTTAGGACTTGTAAATATTAGCGCTTTTGATATTTCAGCAGCTTGTTCTGGTTTTATCTATTTACTTGAACAAGCTAAAGCCTTAGTAGAAAGTGGTTTGAAAAAAAATGTTTTAATCATAGGAGCTGAAAAAACAAGTTCCATTATGGATTACAATGACAGAAGTATTTGCATACTCTTTGGAGACGGTGCAGGTGCTGGAGTTGTAAGTTTGGATAATGAAAATCATATCCTTGATGTACATACTGCAAGCAATGGTAATTATGGAGATCTTTTAATGACTCAAAGATCGCAAAAATCAAGCCTATGTCAAACACTTTCTATGCAAATGAAAGGCAATGAAGTTTTTAAAATAGCAGTAAACACGCTTAGTAATGATGTTGTAGAAATTTTAGCTAAAAATAACATTTTAGCACAAGAAATTGATCTTTTTATTCCTCATCAAGCTAATCTACGCATCATTAAAGCCGTCCAAGAAAAACTCAATCTAAGCGATGAAAAATGTGTGATCACTGTGCAAAAATATGGCAATACTTCAGCTGCTTCTATACCTATGGCAATGAATGATGCCTATGAAGAAGGTCGGCTTAAAAAAGGAGATCTGATCTTGCTAGATGCTTTTGGCGGTGGTTTTACTTGGGGATCTGCGCTTTTAAAATTTGGAGGAGAGAATTTTTAATTCTCTCTTAGCTTTCCAAAAGCTTGAATTTCTACCAAATAACCCTCTGCTAAAGCACTTCCTACACAAGCTCTAACAGGTTTAGGATAATTTTTAATCCAAGCATCATAAATTTCATTCATTGCGTCAAAATCTTGCATATTAGCTAACCAGATTTGAATTTGAATCAAATCTCCTTTGTTTGCGCCTATTTTTTCAAACAAAGCATCAAGTTCTGCAAGCGCTTCTTTAGTTTGTTTTTTAATATCTCCGCTAGGTTCAAAAGCCACTTGTCCTGCAGTCTTAAAATATTTATCAAAAACAATAATTTGCGACATTCTATCGCACTCATCACAACGCTTTATCATGCATATTTTCCTTGAAATTCTTTCATAAATTCACACAAGGTTTTTACCTGATCCAAATTAAGCGCATTATAAATACTTGCACGAATTCCTCCTAAAATTCTATGTCCTTTAAGTCCTATCATTCCAGCTTCTTCGGCTTCCTTTACAAAAAGAGACTCTAAATCTTTATTTTTAGCAATATTAAAACTCACATTCATTAAAGATCTATCCTTTTTATCTGCATGTCCTTTATAAAATCCATTACTTAAATCAATACATTCATAAAGCATAGTAGCTTTTTGAGAATTTTTCTCATACACTTTATCAAGCCCACCTTGATTTAAAAGCCAATCCATTTCAAGATTAAACATATAAATGGCAAAGGTTGGAGGCGTATTAAACAAGGACTGATTCTCAGCATGAGTCAAATAATTTAACATACTAGGAATTTGTTTATTTTTAGATCTTTCTAATATATCTTTACGGATAAAAATACAACTTAAACCCGAAATTCCAGCATTTTTTTGCACCCCGCCATAAAAAAGAGCGATATTTGAAAAATCTACTTTTCTAGAAAAAAAATCACTCGATGCATCCACAATCAAAGGAGCTTTAGTTTTAGGATAATTTTGATATTGAGTGCCGTAAATAGTATTGTTAGAACAAATATAAGCATAATCAGCATTATCACTAAATTCCACACTAGGAATATGATCGAAATTACTTTCCTCGCTACTTGCTACGGTTTTAACATTGACACCTAAAATTTGTGCTTCTTTAATTGCTTTTTTTGTCCAAACTCCTGTATTTGCATATTCACAAACCCCGTTTAAAGCTAAATTCATAGGAATCATAGCAAATTGCAAACTTGCTCCACCTTGTAAAAATAATACTTCATAATCATCATTTAACCCGTAAAGTTTTTTAGCTTTCTCTTGTGCTCCAAAATGCACTTCTTCAAATACTTTTGCGCGGTGAGAAATTTCCATTATAGAATAACCCCTACCTTGATAATCACAGAGTTCTTTTTGAGCTTGCTCTAAAATTTCTAAAGGTAAAGTTGATGGCCCTGCGCTGAAATTGATTTTTCTCATAATCTATCCTTATAAAATTTTTGCTTCTTTTTGAGAAGTTTGAGAACTTAAAATAACAATATCATCACTCTTAAGATCTTCTAAATTTGCTATTTTACCATTTTTTCTGATACAAATAAACTTTTTGCTTTTATTAAAAAAATTCTCATGTTGCAAATAAGCATTTTGCAATTTATCTAATTTTAATTCATTATAACGCATTTGATTTGCCAGTAGATGATTTAATTGCTTTTCTATATTATAGCTTTGTTTTATTTTTTCATCTATTATTTTTGGTAAAGAATTAAATTTGAAAAATTTACTTAAATTTAAAAGCAAATTTTCATAATTTTGTATTTTATGATTCCAAAGTTGCATTAATTTTTCTTCCATTAAATCTAAACTTTGTTCTATATCTAACTTAGAATAAAACAAAGCATCTATAGCAGCTGAGGGTGTTGGAGCTCTAAAATCTGCAACAAAATCACTAATAACATAATCAATCTCATGTCCTATGGCTGAAATAATAGGAGTTTTTGCTTTAAAAATCTCTCTTGCTAAATTTTCATCATTAAAACAAAAAAGATCTTCCCTGCTTCCTCCGCCACGTGCTATAATAAGAACATCTAAATCCATATCATCGGCTTTCTTTAAAGCTTGTATAAGAGAAAAAGAAGCATTATTTCCTTGAGTTAAAGCATCAAAAATATAAATTTTTGCCAAAAAATATTCTTTTTGATGAATAAGTTTTAACATATCTTGTAAAGCAGCAGAAGTTTTTGAAGTGATAATGCCTACTTTTTTAGGAAATTTTGGCAAAGATTTTTTAAAGCGTGAATCAAAAAGTCCTTCTTTTTGCAAACGCTCTTTTAAAGCTAAAAACTGCGCTTCCAAATCCCCAAAACCTGCTTTTTTCATACTAGTAGCGATAAATTGATAACGACCGCTTTCAGGATATAAACTCACACTTCCACAAAGCTCTAAAAAATCCCCCACCGCTGGTTTAAACCCGACTTTTAAATTAGCTCCTTTAAACATAGCACAAGCAATGCTTGATCTTTCATCTTTTAAATCAAAATACCAATGCCCTGAACCATGCAAAGTAATTTTTGAAATTTCTCCACTTAAAACTATATTATCAAAATGTGTTTCTAATAAAGCCTTTGCTTTAAGATTTAATTCTGTTGGTGTCATAGTTTTTTTGCTATAAACATTGAACTCACGCCAAAGCTAAAACTTTTATAATCAAGCATTTCAAAACCAGCATTTTTAAGTTCTAAGATGAATTCTTCCTTACTTAAAAATCCTTCAATAGAGTTTGGCAAATACTCATAAGCACTTTTATTTTTACTGATTATCCCACCTATACTTGGTAAAATATTTTTAAGATAAAAATCTCTACAAGCTGCTATAAATCCACCCTTTTCTCTTTTTGTAAATTCCAAAACTACCAAAATACCATCTTTTTGAAGTACTCTAGCAAATTCACTTAAGGCTTTTTGTCTTTCTACAACATTGCGAATGCCATAACTAATGCTTAAAATATCTAAACTTTGACTTTCTAAAGGTAAATTTTGCGCCCCTGCTTCTATAAATTCGACATTTGGAAATTTTTCTTTTGCAACATTTAGCATGCCACTACTTGGATCAATACCTTTAATATTTAAAATATTTTTTTCCATTTTTAAAGCACTCTCTTGCCAAATCTCTATCATATCCCCTGTGCCACAGGCAATATCAGCGATTTTTAAATCTTTTTTTAAATACAAACTCATCACTCTTTGACAAGCTTTTTTGCGCCACACTACATCAGCTCCAAAGCTTAAAATTCTATTCGCCTTATCATAAGTAGGTGCAATTTGATTAAACATTTCTATAATTTTTTCTTGTTTTTGCATTTTTATCCTTTGTAAATTTTCAAATTTTTACTTGATTTTTTAAGTAATTTGCAAAATTTATTTTTATTATTGATTATTTTGGAAAAAATATTTTTATCCCTATCTTTACAATATTTTTCATAAAGTTTGTTTAAATTTTTTATCTCTAAAAAACGGTAAAAATATTCTAAAAATATTGCTAATTCAAAAAAACTATTTTCAAAAAGCTCTAAATCAAAATTTTTTAGTATATTTTTTCTAAATAAAATAATTTTTTTTCTAAGTTCTAACGCAATAAGTTGTTTAAAAAACCTATCTTTGCAATCGCCTTCATAAAAAGAATTTTCCTTTATGAAAAAATCAAAGTCATTAAACAAATCTTGGATTTTTTCATCACTTAAAAATAATAATAAATCTTGATTTGAATTTTCACTTGCTAAAATATTTTGAGTTTTTTTCGTTATATCTTTAAACTTTAAAGCCAAAATATTACTCAAATTTTTATCTAAAATAGTATTCATGCTTGATAAAACTATATACAAACTTCTTGAATAAAATAAAAATTCACATAAACTTTGCTTATCTTTTCTCTCTAAAGATAAAGTCCAATAAAATTTTAATTTTTTAAATAAATAAAATAAAAAAATCCTAAATCCATCATAAGCATTAATATAATTTGGAAAATCCAAGCTAAAATTCTGATTTTTTTCTATAATTTTAAAACATTTCTCTATATCAAACTTTTGATATTCAAAACCATATAAAACGATATGTTTAGAATTTAAATCATGATGTAATTCTTTTTGAATTTTAAAATCTTTAGGAATTTTAAATTCATCGGAACTATCCAATGTTGGAAAAAATATTTTTAAAATACAAATTTTAGGCTCTTCATAAATATCAATATAACTTTTTAAAGAACACAATTTAAATTCGAAGCGTTCTTTTTTAATGCTCTTTCCTATAATCTTTTTTCGAGCTTTTTCAAATTTTTTTTTAGAAATTTTCTCTTCTTGATTCTGTTCTAAAATTGAATTATTAAATTTTGTAATTTTATAAAATTCATTGCAAAAACTTTGAAATTTAACACTATGATTTGAAGTTATTTGAGTATAAAAAGTTTCAAATTTAGAATTTCGAAAAGGTATATTATCTTTTTTTAAATTCTCTAAAAGAGTGCAATCAGATAGTAAAAAGTTTTTTTGAATTTCATAAACCATTAAAATAACCCTTAAAATATATGGGCTATTTTAACCTTATTTTGCTTAATGACACTTTTTACAACTATCAACATAAGCACAAACGGACAGATGATTGACGAGATTGCCTATCTTTTTTTCTAAATGCTCTTGATATTCATAAAGCTTAGCATCTTTAAAACTTAAATCCTCTATACCACCACATTTGGTGCAAACAACGTGAATATGTTCTTCTTCGTAAATATCGTAACAAGTTTTTTGATTTAAAACATTGATTTCAACAACTAAACCTTGTTCTTGTAAAGTATTAAGATTTTTATAAACCGTCGCTAAAGAGATTGAAGGGTATTCTTTTTTAATTTCTGCATATAATTCATCAATATTAGGATGCTCATGTCTTTTTAAAATTTTTAAAACACATAGTCTTTGCGGAGTAGCTTTTAACTCATGTTTTTTAAGCATTTGTAGTAATTCCATTTTATTTATTCCTTGCTTTTTTAAGTGGAAATAATAATAAAATTTTTATTAAAAGAAGTTTATATTAAATAATATTTTTTATTATTTAATGATAAAATTTTAAAACTTTCATCAACAAACTATTGACATCTTTTTCTAGATTTTTTTCCACCTCACTTGTTTTTCCATGTTCAATAAATTTGTCTTCATATTCAAAGCTAACAACTTTTACATGCAAATCATATTTTTGTAAAAAATTATTAATTAAACTTTCTATACCGCCAATTTTAACATTTTCACTAAAAATAAACCAAATTTTACTTTTTTTAGCAAGCTCACACAAAAACTCTTCATCTAAAGGTTTAGCAAAAATTAAATCAATCAAATTAGCATTATTATTCATTTCTTGCAAGGCTCTTAAAACTTGCCACGCTTTTGCCACACCTTGTCCATAACCCAAAAAAGCAATTTCACTATTATTTTTTACAAGCCATTGTGCCTTACCAAGTTTTATCTCACAAGGATTAAATTCTTTATCCAAAATAAAACTCCCTCTAGGATAACGAAAAGCAATAGGTCCTTGATGTAAATAAGCGTACTCCATTATATTTTGCATCATTTGCTCATCTCTTGGGGCTAAAAGAGTGAAATTTGGCAAAGGAGCTAAAAAACTAAGATCAAAAACACCTTGATGTGTCTCCCCATCTTCGCCTACTATCCCTGCTCTATCCATAGCAAAAACCACATTTAAATTCATAATTGCACAATCATGAATCACTTGATCATAAGCACGCTGCAAAAAGGTGCTATATATTGCAATAAAAGGTTTAAATCCTTCTTTTGCCATAGCAGCCATAGAAGTTACTGCATGCTGTTCTGCAATAGCCACATCCCAAAAACGATTTGGATATTTTTCTATAAGCTTATCAAGACCTGTTCCACTTGGCATAGCCGCCGTAACCCCAACAATATTTTCATATTTTGAGGCTAAATCAAGCAAATTTTTAGAAAAAATTTCAGTAGCAGATTTTTTAGTATCACTTTTTTTAACACTCTCTCCACTATCTATATCAAAAGCTCCCACCCCGTGCCATTTAGCATGTTTTCCTTCGGCTAAAGCATAGCCTTTACCCTTTATGGTTTGAGCATGTATCACACAAGGCTTTTGCATAGCTTTTGCTTGTTTTAATGCAGAAATAATTTCACCTAGATTATGTCCATCAATAGGCCCTATATATTCAAGCCCTAATTCTTCAAACAAAAGCCCAGGAGTAATAAGTTTGAAACTCTCTTCAAAACGCTTGGCCATATAAGTAGCACTATCAGGCAATATATCCAACATTTTAGCAATACGCTTTTTAAAACTTTGATAAAACTGCGTTGCCATAGCCTGAGAAAGATACTTTGAAATTGCTCCAATTGGTTTTGAAATACTCATTTCATTATCATTTAAAAGTATTACGCAAGGAAATTTAGAATCACCCAATTCATTTAAAGCCTCATAGGCCATACCCGCACTTAAAGCACCATCTCCAATCAAAGCAACAGGAATACGCTTTTCACCTTTTAAAGCAATGGCCTTACAAGCACCTACTGCCAAAGAAATAGAGGTGCTAGAATGCCCTGCTACAAAATAATCCCCCTCACTAGGTTTTGTATAACCACTTAAACCATTGATTTGTCTTAAAGTATCAAATATTTCTTCTTTTCCGCTTAAAAGCTTGTGTGTATAAGACTGATGTGACACATCAAAAATAAAAGGATCTTTTTTTGCATCAAAAACCAAATGCATTGCTATACTAAGTTCTACAGCACCCAAATTTGAACTTAAATGCCCACCATTTTTACTCACAACTTGTATGATTTTTTCACGCATAGATGCTGCTAAATTTTCTAATTCTTTTAAACTTAGCTTTTCTAACTCTTCTTGAGTATGGGCAAATTTTTTACTCATTATTCACCATTTTTTTAATTTTAGTTAGACGAGAGTTAAGATTGGACTCTATATTGCCTGCATCACTTATAATAATAACACTTCCTTTGCTAATTGCATCATCAAGACTTATTTTAATATGAGCATTCTGATCAAATTGCTCTTTTAAATACTCATAATCCTCTGCATTAACCTTAAGCTCAATTGCACTAGCACCCTTAAGCTCGCCGATTAAATCTTTGGCCAAAGCATAAGCTATCTTACTTGAATTTAGTTCAAGTTCTTTTAAGATTACTTCTTTAGCGATATCTATAGCAGTATCTGCTAATTCTTTCTCGTTTTTTTCTATAAAATTTTCAAGATTTTCACAAGCATTATCGAGCTTGGCTATACTTTTTAAATACTTATCTTTAAAATCACTCAATTCCTTTTGAAATTCTTCTTTTGCTTTCTCATAACCTTCTTTGGCAAATTTTTCTTTAGCATTTTCAAGTTCTGAATTTAAGCGGTTATTAAATTCATTCTCTTGACTTTCTATTTGCATTTGAAGTTTAATAATATTGCTTGACATTTCATCTGTTTTTTTAAGCAAATCTTCAACAAAACTTGGTTGAAATGTTGGAATTTGAGTTTCCATAACAGCTTGCGTAGGGGCAATAGCATGATTTTCTTCGACTGGTTTTTCGTCATTTAAAGATATATTAGCATTTTCTTCATCTGGAGTTTGAGTATGTTTTTTTTCACCTGTATGATTATCAAATTCTGAAATAACTTTAAAACGATATCCTTCAACAACATGCTGATCAGAATCCCCACCGGAAATTACATTACTACGATTAACCATCTCTCACCTACTCTATCATTTCATCCGCATCGCCTGTTTGAACAAGACCTTGTTCTGCAAGTTTTTGCACCACTTCAACAACCTTTCTTTGTGCATCTTCAACATCTTTAACACGCACAGCACCCAAAAAACCCATTTCTTCAAGAAAAGCTTCGCTTGCACGCGTAGACATATTGGCTAAGAATTTTTGCTTTAACTCTTCACTTGCGCCTTTTAAACCTATCATTAAATCACGCTTATCGGCTACTTTTAAAATTTCTCTTATAGCTTGAGTACTAAGTTTTTGTATATCATCGAAAGTGAACATAAGCTCTTTAATAGTCTCTGCTAAGCGTTCATCACTTTGTTCAATATAAGTAATGGTTGATTTGCTTGCTTTTTGACCCAAACGATTAAGCACTTCTGCTACTGCTCTTGGGCCGCCCACTTCAACCTTATAAGAGGTAAGACTTTCAAGCTTGCTTTCTAGCACTGCAGAAACTCTTTTAATAATACTTGGAGAAATATCGCCAAGATTTGCCATTCTTATAACCACCTCAGCCCTTAATTCATCGCTAAAATACTCTAAAGTTTCTGCCGCATGAATAGAATCCATATGTGCCAAAATAAGAGCGATGGTTTGTGGGTGCTCTTTAGTAATAAAGTCTGCAAGTTGCTGTGGTTTAATTTGCGCCAAATAAGCAAAATTTTGATTATTCTCCATACTTTTAGTGAGTTTTTCAAGAATTTTATTTGCAATCTCTGGCCCAAAAGTACGAAAAAGTATTTCTTTAGCATATTCCAAACCACCACTTTTAATATATTGATTTGATTGAAGCAGAGTGTAAAATTCTTCTAAAACTGCAGTAGCTACGGATCTATCAACATTTTTAGCCATAGCAATATAACGTGAAATTTCTGTAATTACATCAATTTCCATATGTGAAAACACAGAAGTTGTTGCATCTTCGCCAAGTTGTATAAGAAATATCGCCACCTTTTCAGGCATCGATAAATCATCATAGACCATTTTTTGTTCTTCACTTAGCTTTATCATCACATATCCTTTTCACCAAATTCACTATCGTTTTGAATTAAATTTTGCAAAAGTGCAGCAATTTCCTCGCTTTTATCACTTACCAAACCACGCAATTTTTCAAGCAAAACCTCATACTGGATAGAATCTTCATTGAAATTATCTCCGAAACCAAGTTGTTCTTCAACTTTTTTCCTTGCTGCATTCATTTTTTCCAAAGTATCTTCAACATCATCTAAAACAGCATTTGGACCTTGTTGCATTTCTTCTTGTGCTGCGACATCTTCAAGCATTTTTTGAGTAAATGGAGTAATAACTTTTTTGTAAAAAATAAAAAGTAAAATCGCTGCAATAAAATACTTAACCGGTGGAATAAACGGCTCAATAAAACGATTATAAAAAGTTTTAACTTTACTCTCAACTCTAATCGACTCACGATGAAATGGTAAATTTTGAACTACAACACTATCACCTCTAGCGGCACTAAAATTAATAGTATTTTTAACTATACTCTCAACACTTGCAAGCTCTTCTTTGGTTAATGGAACATATTCGCTTTTTACATTTCCATTTTCATCAACCACATCTTGATATTTTCCATCTATAGTAACAGCTGCTGAAGTGCGTAAAACTGTTGCAAATTGTTTTTTGGTATTTGTAATAGTTTTAGAAAGTTCATTATTTGTAGTAACTTGATTTTTTTTATAAGTGTCAATTTGACCCTTATTGTCAAGTCCTTCAACAGGACCTATATTAGAAACAGCACCTGGAACACCCTGAATTTCTGGATCTTTTCTACCTGTTCTTTCCTCGTTTAAAGTTTGCTCACTACGCACTATAGGATTTGGATCATAAATTTCACTTTGAGATTCTTGCTTGGAAAAATCAAAATCTATATTTACACTCACTTTTACTTTATCCATACCACCTGCAAAAGGAGCTAAATTTTCTATAATCTTATCTTCTAAAGCTTTTTCTTGATCACTTTTAAATTTAATTTGCGCACGAACCAAGTCATCTTCATATGCTTCTTGCTCATCTAAAGGTACACCACTTTGGTCACTAATCTTAACATTTTCCTTAGTAAGTTTTGGAACTGCCGCTGAAACAATATTTTTTATGCCATCAATTTGTTTTCTAGTAAGCTTTAAGCCTTCGCGAACATTAACAACAACTGAAGCTGTAGGCGGAATTTGCCTTTCGGTAAAAACACTATCTTTAGGAAATGCTATGTGTACAACAGCACTACGAATAGGTTCTAAAGTCTCAATAGTTCTTGCAAGTTCGCCTTCTATGGCTCTTTGGTATTTTACCTTTTGTTCTTCATTTGTAGCTCCAAAAGCTTGAGTATCAAAAGCTTCAAAACCCACGCGACTATCTTTTATAAGACCTTCGCTTGCAATAAACATTCTTTGACGATAAACCTGATCTTGTGGAACTAAAATTTTATTTTCACTTTCTAATTTATAGGGAATATTATTTTGTTCAAGTTTAGCTACAATTGCAGCAGAAGAACTTGGACTTACATTTTCAACTAAAACTGCATATCCATTATTTGCATTACTACCACTTCCGCGAAATAAAGCTAAAAAAACCAAAAACCCAACCACCACTACAATAGATGCAGCAATCACTATACGCTGCTTGCGAGTTAAATTTTGATAAAGTTGCCCAATTTGATGAAACATATTTTTAAAATCCATTAATTCTCATCCCTTAGTTTGGCGAATTTTACATATTTTTATTTGATTTATATCTATCTTAAAATCTTATCAAATTCTGTAAAAAATCTTTCATTTTCATAAGATGTTCCTATAGTAATGCGTATAGCATTTAAACCATAGCTTTTTAAATTTCTTATTATTATACCCTTTTTAAGCAATTTTTCAGACAAATCTGTACTATTTTTTTCATCAAAAAAATAAGTGATGAAATTTGTATAACTATCAATGATTTTGATATTATGTTTTTTAGCAAATTCTTTATAAAGCTCCATTTGAGAAAAATTATTCTCTAAAGTTTTTTCAGTAAATTCATCATCATTTATTGCTGCAACTGCTGCTTTTAAAGCAAGATTGCTCACATTAAAAGGCGCACGAAGCTTGTAAAATGCACTAATAATACTAGCATCAGCTATGCCATAACCAATGCGTAAGCCTCCTAATCCATAAAGCTTAGAAAAAGTTCCCAAATAAAGTACATTGTCAAATTCTTTAATCAATTCACAAGGTTTTAAATGTTTTTTGCTATCTTTAAAACTTGCAAATTCATTATAAGCTGCATCAATCACAACTAAACAATCCTCCTCCACACCTTTAATAAATTTGGTCACTTCACTTGCATCCAAACACTCGCCTAAAGGATTGTTTGGCAAGCATAAGAAAATAAGTTTAATTTCATCTTTGTGCGTTTCATAAAGCTTTTTAAACTCATCTAAATTATGAGTAATGCTTTGAGTTTTATAGCACTTTGCACCGCATTGTTTGGCGTAAATTTCATACATAGCAAAGGTAACTCCAGCTTGCAAAAAAGCATTTTTAGAATTTAACTTAGCATGTATAGCAAATTCAATCACTTGATCACTGCCTGCACCGATAATAATATTTTCATTTTGAACTTTGTATTTTTGAGCCAATATGCTTTTAAGTTCTATCATACTATCATCAGGGTAAAGATGAGCTTTGTTTGCATTTTGTCTTAAACATTCTATGGCTTTTGGTGGCGTACCAAAAGGATTTTCATTACTTGCTAATTTTATCACTTCTTTAACGCCATATTCTTTGGCAATAACTTCTATATCTTTTCCGGGTTCATAATTGCTTAAATGACTTAAAAATTCATTAAATTTCATCTTTTTCTCCTGATAAATAAGATCCAAGCCAAACAATCTCTTGTATATCTTTTAAAGCTTTTTTTACATTTTCATCATCAATATGTCCTTCAAAATCTATATAAAAACTGTGTAAAAATTCTTTTGATTTTACAGGACGAGATTCAAGCTTGGTAAGATTGATATTTTCTTTTTTAAACTGCTCTAATAAAAAGCTAAGCCCCCCAGGTTTATGTGCTGTGTGTGCTAAAATAGAAGTTTTACAATTTGGCATTTTAGGATTTTTAATATCGCTTAAAATTAAAAATCTTGTTTTATTGGCTGCATTATCTTCTATTTTATCAAAAAGCACAGGCACATTATAAAGCTTAGCCGCTATTTTAGAGCAAATTGCTGCTGCATATTTATCTTGCGAAGCTAGATAAGCCGCATTAGCTGTAGATTTTGAAGGAACAAATTCTATAGCACTAAGTTCATGACTTTCTAAAAATTTACGACATTGATTATAACCTTGTGGATGCGAATAAATACGTTTGATTTCTTTTAAATTTTCATTAATTCCCGCAAAAGAATGATGGATATCCATATAAATTTCACCAAAAATTTTAAGCTCATTATACTTACCTAGACAATCCAAAGTAATACCTACTGCACCTTCGGTATTATTTTCTATAGGCACAACACCGTATTTTGCTTCTTTGTTGCTTAACTCTTTAAAAACATCTTCGATATTAGCCAAGGCTATATAACAACTCATCGCACCAAAACGACTTCTTGCTGCTTGATGAGTATAAGTTCCCTCTGGCCCTAAATAAGCTATAGTTTGAGGCGTTTCTAAATTTCTTGAAACCGCAAAAATTTCTTGATAAATCGCCTCTATGGCATTTTGATCTAAAAGTCCTAAATTTGCATTTTTTAAACGATTGATAATGGCTCTTTCGCGCTCAGGACGATAAATACTTCCCCCGCTACTTTGTTTAAGCTCACCTATACTTTTAACATAAGTCATTCTTTCATTTAAAAGTTCTAAAATTTTATCATCAACCGCATCGATTTTATTTCTAAATTCTTCTAAATTTGGCATTTTAGCTCCTTTAAAAACTCAAAAACACTAGGATAAACTCCATCAAGCAAATCCGTATCAAGCCCTTTTGTGTCGCTTATCTTGCCGCTTAAAACTAGCAAGGTTTTCATGCCAAGTTCTTTTGCCTTAAGCAAGTCTCCTCTAAAATCATCACTAATGATTTTAATATCTTCAAAATCGATTTTTGAATTTTGTCTTCTTATCAAATTTAAAGCTTCTTTATAAAAAGCAATGCTAGGCTTACCCACAACCTCGTATTTAAAATCAATAGCATTTTTAAGCATAGCCATAATGCTACCTACACCAGGATAAGGCCTGCCATCTTTTTTATAAATACTAGTTTCATGCATAGCTATAAATCTAACTTCTCTTCTAGCCAATTCTATCATAGTGGCAAAATCTTTAAATTTAAAATCATCATAACTAGCCACAAGCACAGCGCTAGGATTTACAAAATCAAGTGCAAAACCAAGATTTTCAAGACTTTTTACAAACTCATCTGCACCAAAAGCCGCAACTTTACAAGGTCTTAAAAGATGTTTTAAAACGCTAAAAGGATCAATATAAGCATTTTCTTTTATAGCCAATCCTTTTTGCTGTAATTTTTCTAAAAAATCAAGTTTTTTTGTATTGTTAGTAATAATAACATAAGGAAGATTTTTTGCATTTAAAAAATCGATCAATTCTTTAGCACCATAGATTAAAGATTTATCATGATCAGAAATCAAAGTCCCTTGAACATCCAAAAAAAACATTTTAAGCCTTTAAAAATTTCTCTTCTAAAGCGATTTGATCTTCAAAATTTTCTCTTTGACGGATCAATCTTACCTGTCCTTCTTCGAGGGCTAATTCGCAAACTTTATTACGAGTATTGTAATTACTACTCATGCTAAAACCATAAGCTCCAGTATTTTTAATAACCATTATATCACCACTTTGAGTGCTGGGTAAAGACCTTGCTTTAGCAAAAAAGTCTCCACTCTCACAAATTCCGCCCACAACATCACATAAACTCTCTTGAGCTTGATTATAAGGTAAGATTATTTCATGATAAGCCTCGTATAAACTTGGGCGTATAAGATCATTCATCGCTCCATCTACTACAACAAAACGCTTGGTTTTATTTTGTTTTTCATAAAGCACCGAACAAACAAATTCTCCACTTTTAGCAACTAAATACCTTCCAGGCTCCATTCCTATAGTTAAATCAAGCCCATGAAGTTGTGCTAATACACCTTGTGCATAATTATAAAGATCAACTTCACACTCATCTTTTTCATAAGCCACACCCAAACCACCGCCTATATCAAAAAATTTAAGATCGATTTGCAAGGCTTTTAACTCTCTTACAAGTTTTGCAACGATGCCTGCTGCTTCATGAATGGGAGAAATATCTAAAAGTTGCGAACCTATATGAAAATGTACTCCAACGGGCTCTAAAAAAGATGAATTTTTTGCATAAAGATACATTTTTCTTGCTATATCAATTTCAACACCAAATTTATTTTCATTTAATCCTGTAGAAATATAAGGATGTGTTTTTGCATCAACATTTGGATTAACACGAATACTAATTCTTGCCTTTAGATTAAGTTCTTTAGCCACACTTTCTAAAAGCATCATTTCAGCTTCGCTTTCAAGGTTAATATATAAAATATCATATTCTAAAGCTTGTCTTAATTCTTCTTTGGTTTTTCCTGCTCCACTAAAAATAATCTTATAAGCTTTTGCCCCTGCTTTTAAGGCACGCTTTACCTCACCTATACTCACACAATCAAATCCACTATCTAAATTTGCAAGCATTTGCAACAAACTTAAATTTGAATTGGCTTTTACAGCATAAAAAATTTGAGATTTTCTAGCCTTAAAAGCCTCTTTGAGATTTAAAAAACGCTCTTTTATGAAATCAAAATTGTAAATATAAAAAGGAGTATTAAATTCTTGCTTTAATTGTTTATAATCCATATTTAACCTTTAATTTTTATAATTTTACTACACAAAGCTTAATTTATCGATGCTTATAATACATATAAGCACTTAAACAACCCAAAATTATAATAGGCGCTACAATGCCAATTTCACTTGCAATCACACTATTTTCGCTTAATCTAGTAAGCAAAAACAAGACTCCCCAAATCATCAAAGTCACTACAAAAGCTATAAAAGTTACAAAAGCAAGATTAAAAAATCTTGCTATTACAGGAAAAAAATAATACATAATAAGCATTAAAAATGGTGCAAAAAAAGGAGTAAAAACAAATTTATAAAGATTGATTTTAAGAGCATCTGTATTGACATTTTGCGCCTTAAAAAGCTCAAAACTTTCAAGTGCGTCAGATATTGAATAATCACTATTACTAGCAACCCCTTCTATAATCTTTGGTTTAAAACCCTCAAGTGATTTAAGCTCAGAGAAATCTTGTATCTTTAAACCATCATTAGCAAGTTCATAGTTTTTAGGTAATAATGTAATATTACCATCTCGCAAAATCCAACTTTCACCTTCAAAATGAGCATTTTTGGCACTTACAAAAGAACTTAAATTTAAATCATTAATATTAAAAATTTTTATATTTTGAGCACTATTTTGTCCATTGTTTATCTTTGAAATATAAACAAAATTATTGTTAAATTTCAAAAACACTTCTCCACTTTGATTCATAATAGTGCCATTTTTTAAAATATTTCTCTTATAATCATTTGCATAAGCAAAAGAAGTAAAATTCAATCCTATATAAATACAACAAAAAAATAAAGCCCATAAAAAAGGAAATAAAATAACATAATTTCTGCTCAGTCCTAACGCATAAAGACTTACAAATTCATTTGCTCTGATCATAGAAATCAAAGAAACTACCAAGGCAAAAATCAAAGAAATGGGTAATATATAAGGCACTGCCGAGAAAGATAAAAACATAATATAAAGCAAATCAAGATTTGCGGCTTTTGGTAGATCTTTAAAATTTAAGAGCAAATCAATACCGCAATAAAAACCAAGTAAAGAAAAAAATATAATAAAAAAATTTTTTAGATAAATCCCTGAAATAAAACGAAAAAATATCCACATCTTAAGCCTTTAGGCTGTATTTGGATGATATAGCAGACAAATCATCATTTTCAATAAGCTCAAGCAAAGCTTTTTTTGTATGCTCTAAAACTTTGCTTAAAGTTATTTCTTCTTCGGATTTAAATTTACCTAAAACATGGGAAATCACATTTTCACCCTTTCCCACTCCTATGCGCACTCTTTCATAATCATTTCCACATAAAGTATCGATGCTTTTAAGCCCATTATGTCCACCACTTGAACCGCCTTTTTTAAAGCGCAAGGCTCCTAAATTTATATCTATATCATCATGGATAACTATCATTCTTTCGCATTTATAAAAATCATTCACTGCTTTTACACTAAGTCCTGAATTATTCATATAAGTACTAGGTTTAAGAAGAAGCAAAGAAGAACCTATTTTAAAAAGTTCTCCTTTAAATTTAGAGTTTGTAAGATTTGTAAAATTGCTTTCTTTTAAAAGCAAGTCAATTAGCATAAAACCGACATTATGACGGGTATTTTCATACTCTACGCCTATATTGCCAAGCCCTACGACTAAAATCATCTAGCTTTTTCTACACCTACAACCGCTACTCTATCAGCATCAATCATAGTTACTCCTGCAGGAACTACAATATCACGAACAAGTAAAGCATCACCCACATCAAGTTTACTTACATCAAGTTCGAAGAAATTTGGTAAATTTTCAGCTGCACATTTTACTTTTAATCTTCTTTTTGATTGGATTAAAACACCTTTATTTTTAAGACCTATAGCTGTTCCTGTGATTTTAACTGGAACCATGTATTTAGAAATCACACCTTTTTGCGCAACTTTTAAATCCACATGTTTAAGTTCTGCAGTTACAGGATCTTTTTGATAATCCACAACTACAACACTTAAAGTTTGAGAACCTACTTTTACATCAAAAATTAAAGTAGTTTTTTTACGAACTTCTTTAATAAACTCATTTACTTTAAAAGCGGCATTGATATTTTCTAATCCTTTTCCATAGATGTTTGCGATTAGATAACCATCTCTTTTTAAAGCTTTAGCAGCTTTTCTACCGATACTCTCTCTAACGATACCTTCTAACATCTTTTGTCCTTTCTTAAAAAATGAGCTTTGATTATATCTAATTTTGGCTTATGGAAAAGTAAATTTATAGCTTCTTTTAATTTCTTTAAGATATAATTTGTTTTACAAATATTATGTTAATTTAAGGCTTCATGTGAATGAAAAATTCAATATCAATATAGCTTGGTTTTTAATAATCTTAGGTGGGATTATAGAATGCTTTTGGGTAAGCGGACTTAAATATTCTACAGAAATTTGGCATTATATTTTAACAGCCATTGGAGTTTGTATTTCTTTTACTTGTTTTTTAAAAGCTTGTGAAAGACTTGAAGTAAGCATTACTTATAGTGTTTTTGTAGGCATTGGCACTATAGGAGTGGTTTTAAATGAAATGTTTATTTTTAACGAGGCTGTTTCTGTAATTAAACTTGTGCTTATAGCGATTTTACTTTTAAACATTATAGCCCTTAAACGGGTAAGCAAGGAAGCTTAGTTATGGAATGGTTTTATTTGTTTTTAGCTACTGCTTGTGAAATTTTTGGTGTGGTGATCATGAAAGAACTTGTAAGCACTAAAAACAAGCTTTACCTTTTGGCTTTGATAGTGTGTTTTGGATTTTCTTTTACTTTTTTAAGTTTAAGTATGCAAAATATCGCTATGAGTGTTGCTTATGCTATATGGACAGGAGCTGGAACCGCTGGTGGGGTAATGATAGGAGTGCTTTTTTATAAAGAAAGTAAAAGTTTTTTAAAACTTTTTTTAATCACTGTGATTATTGCTTGTACAGTGGGTTTAAAATTTCTTTCTTAAGGATTTTTTGTGCAAATTTATGTAAGTGGAATACATACTGATGTAGGAAAAACACATTTTAGTGCAGCTTTTTGTGCGAATTTTAACTATGATTATTTTAAACTCATTCAAGCAGGAACTCCAACAGATAGCGAGTTTATTGCAAAATTTAGCCCAAAAACAAAGATTTTTAAAGAGGGTGTTTTTTTACAAACTCCTGCTTCTCCTCATCTTGGAAAAATCAAAGAAAAGCTTGATTATAAAGCCCTAGATATCATTTTACCAAAAAGTAAGAACCTACTTATTGAGCTTGCGGGTGGGCTTTTTTCTCCCATGGATGAAAATTACACTATGATTGATTTTATGAATATTTTTAAACACCCTACGATTTTAGTAGCAAAATACTATCTTGGAAGTATTAATCATATCTTGCTTAGCATTGAAGCTTTAAAGCAAAGAAATATCAATCTTTTAGCCCTTATAATGATGGGCAAAAAAGATACCTTGCAAGATGATTTTATAAAAAATTATGCAAAAATTCCTATAATCAATCTTGATTTTTTTGATGAAAATAGTATTTTAAATAAAGACTTTAAGGAACAAATGCAAGAAATTTTACAACTTAAAATTCCTTAAAAATCTGCTCTAAACTTTCCACCACATAAACGATTTGTTCTTTTGTGATGATGTAAGGAGGCATAAAATATATAGTGTTTGCTAAAGGTCTTAAAAGCAAGCCTTTTTCTAAGGCTTTTTGAAATACAAAAAGTCCCACGCGTTCGTGTTTATGGCTTAAAATGTCAAAAGCACTAATCATTCCGCAAGTTCTAAAATTTCCTAAAAAATCAAATTTTTTAAGTTTTGAAAATTCTTGCTGGATAAAGGCGCTTAAAATTTGATTTTTTTCTAAAATATTTTCATTTTCAAAGATATCTAAAACCGCATTAGCTGCTGCACAAGCTAGAGTGTTTCCTGTGTAGCTATGAGAGTGTAAAAAGGCTTTTTGTTCGCTATAAGGTGCATAAAAGGTATTATAAATTTCATCCTTTGTAAGTACAACAGAAAGAGGCATAAATCCTCCTGTAACTCCCTTTGAAAGACAGATAAAATCGGGGCTTTGTTTGCATTGATGTAAAGCAAACAAAGTTCCTGTGCGTCCAAAACCCACTGCAATTTCATCAAAAATCACTTGCACATTAAAAGCATGGCAAAGCTTGATCGCTTCATCGATAAAGCTAGCTTCATACATGTGCATATTTCCCGCACATTGCACCAAGGGTTCAAGAATAAAAGCACAAATTTCACTCGAGTGTTTTTCTAAAATATCTTTTAAAATTTCAAGCTCTTTAGTATAGTCTTTACCTTGTGGTACAGGAGTGCTTAAACACTCCAAAAGCAAGGCTTTGTAAGTATCTTTATAAAGTGCAATATCGCCCACACTTAAAGCTCCTAAGGTTTCGCCATGATAGGAATTGTTTAGGGATAAAAATTTATTTTTTTTCAAACCTTTATTTAAATGATAATGAAAACTCATCTTAAGTGCTACTTCAATGGCACTTGAGCCATTATCCGCATAAAAACATTTATTAAAATCACACCCCACTTTTTCACAAAGCCTAGCCGAAAGTTTGATGATAGGCTCATGTGTAAAACCTGCTAAAATCACATGTTCAAGCTCATCAACTTGTTTTTTAATGGCATTTGCGATTTTTTCATTACAATGACCAAAAAGATTTACCCACCAAGAACTCACACAATCCATATAAGCTTTATCATCAAAATCATAAAGCCACACGCCTTTTGCTGTTTTTATAGGGATTAAAGGTAGGGTTTCGTGATCTTTCATTTGTGTGCAAGGGTGCCAAATGTGTTTTAAATCGAGATTTTTTAAGATTTGATTTTGCATTATAACTTCTTTTTTAAAAATATTTTGGCAAAATAATACTTTAAATTTTTAAATTTACAGGAAAAAAATGAAGCTTGAAAAAATTTTGCAAGATCTAGAGCAAAATCACAATCTAAGAACTCTAACGCCTTTAAAACATGAAAATAAATTTGTTTATAAGCAAAATCAAAAACTTTTAAATTTAGCAGGAAATGATTATCTTTATTTGGCGTCTTCTAAAGAGTTAAAAGCTGAGTTTTTAAATACCTTAAAAGAGCAAGATTTGTTTTTTTCAAGTTCTAGTTCAAGAAGTTTGAGTGGAAATTTTGAAATTTATGAAGAATTAGAAAGTTTTTTAAAGACTAAATTTAAAGATAAGGAAATTTTACATTTTAATAGTGGCTATCATCTAAATATCTCTTGTATAGCAGCACTTTCTAGCGTTTCTAAGACGCTTTTTTTAACCGATAAATTTATTCATGCAAGTATGATTGATGGTTTAAGACTTGGCGGGGCTGATTTTTTTCGTTTTCATCATAAAGATATGAATCATTTAGAGAATTTAATCCAAAAATATTATGATAAATATGAAAATATCATCGTTTTAAGCGAAGCTTTGTTTAGTATGGATGGAGATTTTAGCGATTTTAAAACTTTGTGTGAGCTTAAAAGACGTTATGATAAAATTCAGCTTTATATAGATGAAGCACACAGCGTGGGTTGTTTTGATGAAGAGGGTTTGGGGTTTGTTAAAAAACTGACCTTGGAAAATGAAGTGGATTTTTTGGTTTTTACCTTTGGAAAAGCCCTTGCCTCCATGGGTGCTTGTATGATATGTGATGAAAAATATAAAAAATTTTTCATCAACAAAGCTAGAGCTTTTATTTATTCTACAGCCTTGCCACCTATTAATGTAGCTTGGACGCAATTTATTTTTAAAAAAATGCCTTATTTTAAGAAAGAAAGAGAAAAATTAGAGTTTTTAAGTACTTTTTTTAAAAGTAAATTGCAAGAAAAAAATCACACTGTTTTAGGTGATGCTTATATTATTTGCTTGCTTTTAGGTGAAAATAAAAAAGCCTTAGAAATTTCACAAAAACTCCAAAAAGCTGGATTTTTTGCTCCTGCGATTAAAGAACCTACCGTGCCAAAGAATAAAGCCAGAATTCGTTTTTCCTTACATGCAGGACTTAACACAGAAGAACTTGAAAGGATAATAGAGCTTTTATGAAATATGAATTTTTATGTAAAAATCCTGATTCAAAAAAACTTATAGCGATATTTGGGGGATTTGCTTCACATCCTAGTCATTTTTCGCATTTAAAAAGCAATAAAAATGTGATTTTATTTTATGATTATGAAAATTTTGATTTAAATTTTGATTTCAAAGCTTTTGATGAACTTTTTCTAATCGCTTTTTCTATGGGAGTTTGTGTGGCAAATAGACTTTTAAAAGAGCTTAATTTTAAACAAAAAATAGCCATAAATGGCACAAATTTAGGCATAGATAAATCAAAAGGAATTCATCCTGCAATTTTTAAAAAAACCCTGCAAAATTTTAAATTAGAACATTTTAAAGAGGCTTTATTTAAAGAACGCAAAAGCTTAGCCAAAGATTTTATTTTTAAAGATGAAAAAGCTTTGAAAATAGAGCTTGAAAAACTTTTTGACTTTGCTTTAACAAAACAAGAAGAAAATTGGCTTTGGGATAAGGTTTATTCAAGCAAAGAAGATGAAATTTTTCCACCAAATGCCTTGAAAAATAGTTTTAAAAATTTGTTTTTTTTAGATGAACCGCATTTTGCTTTTTTTCATTTTAAAACTTGGGATGAAATTTGAATTTTTTAAAAGCAAAAGATTATGAAAAACATGCAAAAGTGCAAGATTTTATGGGTTTAAAACTTTGTGAAATTTTAAAAGATTTAAAAATTTCACATTTTGAAAAAGTGTTTGAATTTGGTTGCGGCAGGGGTGAATTGAGCAAAAAACTTCAAAATTTCATTACTTTTGATGGGTATTTAAAAAACGATATTTTAGACTTTAAAGAAAATTCTAATATTTTAATTTTTGATATGAATGAAATTGCAAAACAGGATTTAAGTAAAGAGAAATTTGATCTTATTGTTTCAAATGCAACTTTGCAATGGCTTGATTTAAAACGCATTATACCAAGTCTTAGAGATATGCTAAATCAAAATGGGATTTTACTTCTTTCTACTTTTGCAAAACAAAATTTAAAAGAAATCAAACAAAGTACGGGTTTTGGTTTAAATTATTTTAGCTTAAATGAATTAGAGCAAATTTTTAAAGTCTATTTTAATGAAGTAAAAATCACTCAAGAACTCATAAAATTAAGCTTTGATAATGCTTTAGATGTTTTTAGACATTTAAAGTTAAGCGGGGTAAATTCTTTAGGATTTTATCCTTTAAATAAAAGCTTTTTAAAAGAATTTGAAGAAAAATTTCAAAACAAACTCACTTATCATCCTGTATTTATTTTATGCAAAAATGATATAAAATGAATTTTTTATGTTATAATCCAAAAATTAAATTTTTACACAAGGAAAACTAAATGAAAAAGTTTATAGTATTTTTTGGGATTTTGTTTTTTGTTTCGTGTTTAAATGCGCAAAATTTAAGCATTTTTGTAGCTTCTTCAGCTTCAAAGGCGATGAGTAAAGTTAAAGATGAGTTTTTGAAAACACATCCAGAAGATAAAATAGAATTGGTTTTTGGTGCTTCTGGAAAATATTATGAGCTTTTAAAACAAGGAAGAGAATTTGATCTCTTTTTTTCAGCGGATACCAAATATGCTAAGGCTATTTATGATGATAAAAATGCTTTAATAAAGCCAAAAGTTTATGTTTTAGGAGTTTTGGCTTTGTATAGTTTGGATGAAAATTTACTCCAAGGAGGCATTGAAAATTTAAAAGAAAAGGCAGGTAAAATCACACATCTAAGCATAGCCAATCCTAAAGTAGCTCCTTATGGAGTAGCGGCTAAAGAAGTGCTTGAAAATTTGGATTTAAATGAGCTTTTTAAGGATAAAATCGTTTTAGGCGAAAATATCTCAGTGCCTGTTTTACATGTAGATAGTAAAAATGCAGATATAGCTATAGTGGCTTATTCTTTAGTTTCTCCTATCAATCATCCTAAGGGTAAAACAAGTATTATTAATCCAAAGTATTTTAGCCCTTTAGAACAAAGTTATGTTATCACAAAATACGCTAAGGATAAAAAATTAGCCTTTGAATTTAGCGAATTTATTGGCTCTTCAAAAGCAAAAGAAATTTTTAAAAAATACGGATTTAGCACACCATGAACCTTATAAAAGGACAAATTTGTGAGCTTTTAAATCAAGAGGATATAGTTATTGTTAAAATACTTTCTAAAGAAGTGATTTTTAGTATTTTAATGCTTGAATTAAAGTCTTTAGAAAATTTAAAAATTGGTGCGAGTGTAGAACTTCTTTTTAAAGAGCATGAGCTTTGTTTTAGCACAAGTAAAACTCTTTTAAGTGTTGAAAATTCTTTTTTAGCTAAAATTACAAAAATTAAAAAAGGCGAACTTTTGTATCAGGTATTTTTTGATTTTAAAGGTAATGAACTTTCTAGTATCATCACCAAAGAAAAAGCCTTAGAACTTGAAATTTGTGAAAATCAAGAATGGCTTTGTTTTGTAAAAGCAAATGATATTGTATTAAGGAGTCATAGTGCTTGATCCAGCTTTTTTACAAACCCTTTATCTTACTTTTAAACTTGCTTTTATCACGACTTTTATCCTTTTTTTTATCGGTGTTTTTTTAGCTTATTTGTTAAGTTTTGTGCGTTTTCCTTTTAAAACAATCCTTCAAAGCTTTATTTCTTTGCCTTTGATTTTACCTCCTAGTGTTTTGGGATTTTATTTGCTTGTAACTTTTTCGGCTAATAGTTTTTTAGGGCAAGTTTTAAAAGAATATTTTAATCTTTCTTTGGTTTTTAGTTTTGAAGGTCTTGTTTTTGCTTCTTTGATTTTTTCTTTGCCTTTTATGGTAAATCCTTTGCAAAGTGCCTTTTTATCGATCAATCCAAATTTACTCGATGCTTCTTATAGTTTAGGTAAAGGTAAAATTTATACTCTTTTTAGAGTGATTTTACCTAATTCTAAAGCAGGAATTTTTAGTGCTTGTGCGATGAGTTTTGCTCATACTGTGGGTGAATTTGGAGTCGTGATGATGATAGGAGGACATAAACAAGGTGAAACTTTAGTAGCTAGTATAGCTATTTATGATGAACTTGAAATCTTAAACTATAGCTTAGCCCATCAATATGCTTTTATATTGTTTATTTTTTCTTTTTTAGTGCTTTTTAGTCTTTATTTTGTCAATAAAAAAATGAGTTTTCAATGATAAAAATTGATATCAATCATCCTATGAATACCGCCAAAGGAAGGCTGGATTTAAATTTTAAAAAAGATATAGAATCAGGAAAAATTACCGCACTTTTTGGCGAAAGCGGAGCAGGAAAAACCACTCTTTTAAAAATCATAGCAGGACTTATAGAGCCTAAATTGGGGCGTATAGAAGTAGATAATGAACTTTGGTTTGATTCTTCAAAAAATTTTAGCTTAGCTTTGCAAAAAAGAAAAATCGGTTTTGTTTTTCAAGATTATGCGCTTTTTCCAAATATGAATGTAAAAGAAAATATCGCCTATGCCACTAGTTCTAAGACAAAGATTAGTGAGCTTTTAGCCTTAATGGGTCTTGAAAATTTGGCTAAAATTTATCCTAAACATTTAAGCGGAGGACAAGCACAAAGAGTGGCCTTAGCAAGAGCTTTAGCAAGGGAACCAAAAATTTTGCTTTTAGACGAGCCTTTGAGTGCTTTGGATTTTAAAATGCGTGCCAATTTACAAGATGAATTGGCTAAAATTTTAGAATATTTTAAGATAAGCACTTTATTAGTCAGTCACGATCTAACTGAAATTTATAAGTTAAGTCATAGAATTTTAGAACTTAAAAATGGAAAAATCATTAAGGATTTTCCTAAAAATGAATTTTTTACTCATTCAAGTATTAGTGCAAAATTGCGTTTGAGTGCAACTTTGCTAGAAATTAAAAAAAGTGATATTTTAGTGGTTTTAACCTTGCTTTTAAATCAAGATATTATTAAAATCACTCTTAGTGAAGAGGAATTTTTAAAAGCTTATCAAGATATAAAAATAGGCGATACTCTCATACTTTCAGTAAAAGCTTTTAATCCTATTATTGTTGGAAAAATTAGCTAAATACTTATTTAATAATTCTTCCCTTATTTTAATATTTTTAATGTCCTTTATATCAACATTTAAAGCAAAAGATAAAATTTTGTTTTCAGTCTTTACAAATCCAACAATCCAAGCTAAATTGATATTATCATTAAAACCTGTTTTAGCATAAATTTTTTGGATTTTATCTTCCTTAAAAAGAATAATTTCTTTAACTTCTTCTTGATTTTTTTAGAAAAAGGTAAAGAATTTTGCGAAAGTTTAAAAAGTAAATCAGCTTGATTTTTTGCAGAAATTTGTAAAGAATTATCTAGCCAAAAAGTATCGATTTTTGAAATTTTTGCATTTCCATAAGAAAGTTTATTTAAGCTTTCTTGCATGGTTTTAAGTCCTATTTTTCTTGCCAATTCTTTAAAAGCAGGTACTTGAGAGCGTTTTATAGCTGAGCTTAAACTAGCATCTTGTTTCCAAGAGGGCAAAAATACTTTTTCGCCCTTATAATGATAAAAAATTTCCTTTGTATCTCTAACTACACCATTATCAAGTGCAATTAAAGCATTAAAAATTTTAAAAGTTGAAGCAGGAGAAAAGGCTTGTTTAGCTCTTTGAAAATCATTACTTGCATAATTTTTTCCATCAAAGACTATAAAAGTCCCACTTGTATTATAATCTTTAAAAAAATTACCAAGTATTTTATCCTCTCCAATGGCTATATTCAAAAACCATATAAATACAATAAAATTTCTCATTGCTCTTTATATTTTGATAAGACTTTTCTCATTGCTAAACTTGCTAAAGCCAAACCAAAAGAAGCTGTCACACCCATAAAAGAACCTAAATCTTTACAATGTGCTTCTTCATCAGAAAATACCACATCAAAATTTCCCTTAAAGCCTGATTTTCTAAGTTCATAACGAAATTTTTTCGCTAAAGCATCACCGTGAGTTTTAAAAATACTTGTAGTTTTAATGCGTGTTGGATCAAGCTTTCTAGCTCCACCTGTTGAAGAGATAAAAATTTGTTTTTTAAAATCTATAAGATGAGCCAAAGCTACTTTTGCAGGGATATCATCAATGGCATCTATGATAAGATCAAACTCGCTTAAATCAAAATTTTCTAAAAAATCTTCATCGATTTTACTGACTATACCTTTAGCCTTATAAATTCTTTCAAATACTTTAGCTTTTTCTTCGCCTATATTTTCGCTATGAATTTGGCGATTTTGATTGGTGATTTCAAATTTATCCGCATCGATTAAAGTAAGGTTTTTAAAACCGCTACGATAAAGTGCATCAACGCAAATTCCACCCACTCCACCAAGTCCGCAAACCAAAACTTTTATTTGTGAAATTTTTTGAAATTTTTCTTCTCCAACTAGCCATTTTATACGTGTAAATCTATCATTCATCATTTGCCTTTAACCATTTTTTAACTTTTTTCATTTTTTCATAAGCTGTAAGATCCAGCATTATAGGGGTTATTGTAGCGTAGCCTTTTTTAAGTAAGACAATATCGCTATTTTTCTCATCTTCAAAGTCTAAATTCGCTGCTGCAAGCCAATAATACTCAACTCCTCTCGGATTGACATTTGAGTGGGCTTCAAAATTATAAACCCTTTTGCCTGCTTTACAAATTTTAATGCCTTTGATTTTTGATTTTGCAGGAAAATTGATATTTAAAAATTCTTTTTTTTCCAAAGGAAAACCTTTATCAAAAATATTTTGAATGATTTTTTTGGTAATTTTTAAAGCATTTTTATAGTCTAGTTCTTTTTCGCTTTTTTTATAAAATTGAGAAAGAGCGATAGCAGGAATTCCTTGTAAAACCGCCTCCATAGCTCCTGCACAAGTTCCTGAGTAGGTAATATCTTCACCTACGTTTGCTCCTTTGTTAATCCCACTGATTACAAGATCAGGCAAGCGTGTTTTATAAAGTGCGTGAAGTGCAAGATAAATACAATCTGCTGGAGTGCCATCATCAAGCTTGTAAAATCTTTTTCCTACTTTAACAAAACGCAAAGGTTTGGTTAGGGTTATGGAGTGTGAACAAGCTGATTTTTCACTAGCAGGAGCTACTATGGTGATCTTGGCTTTAAATTCTTTTTTTAACATCTTAATGAGTTTTTTAAGTCCTTCGCTTTCATAGCCATCGTCATTAGTGATAAGAATTTCTTTCATTGCTTTTCCTTATTGGATATTTTAACATAAAAAGCTTTAAGAATAAACACAAACAAAGCTATATAGAAATGTTCTTTATAATTAATTCGTTTATTCTCAACTCAATAAAGCAATTCACAATTAACTTAAAATTAACTTAATTTTTATTATTTAGTCCAATCTACACTTTAAAATCACGATTTTAATCGTAACTCTTCTAATGTTCAAATATTTTGAATTCCATACTCATTTATATTTTTATTCTTAAAAACTTAAAATTCCATAAGTTTAAATTTTAATAATAAAAAAAACTTTTTTTTATTATTAAAATTAACTTTCATTTTGATATTAATATATTTTTTTTATAACTATAATTTTTCCAAAAAATTAAAATTTTATTCTTTTATAGAAGACAATTATTTAATCTTAAATTATAATTTTTTATACATTTTTAAAATTATATTATTATACTTATCGATATCTTAATTCACTCAAGGAGAAAAAATGCAAAAAATTCATTCTATGATAGTATTAAGCTTATTATTGATATTTTTTATCGGATGCTCTTCTAAAGAGCTTAATCCTCTGGGACGATCTTATGGTGATTTACATGATAGCGATCCACTTAAAATAGGAAAAACACCTACAATACCAGCCAAACAAGAAACTCCTGCTTTAGTTGATGGTTCAGATTTGATACCAAAAGATGTTCCTTTAGAACCACCTGTAATAAAAACAAATACTTTTAAAGGTAATGATTTTATTAAAGGACCTTCACCTAGAACGCAATCAAACGGAGAATTTAACAATGTTCCTGTATATGAAAACAGAGGATATTTTAGTGACTACATAACCATAATGGGTCCATCAGGAGCAGCTTTAACTGTATGGGCTTTAAGACCAGGAAATTGGATATGGGGTTATACATTATATTCAAGCAGACCTTTTGGCGATGCAAATGTATGGCAGCTTATAGAATTTCCTCAAAATAAAGTTATGATTAAAAATGTCAAAACACTTACATGTCTAAATGCTTATGGCGAAGGGATCGTCCATTACCCTTGCGATCAAAGTAATTACGCTCAATTTTGGACCCTTCTTCCTATGGACAATGGTGCATATCAAATTCAAAATTTAGCGACCAAGCAATGTATTCAAACGCCGATACATGATGTTATGAAAGAATTTAATTTAAGCTATTATAAAATATTTCTCACCGAATGTGTAAAATCAGGAGAAAAAAATTTAGATAGACAGTGGTACATAGCACCTCCTACCTATACCGCTCGAAATCCTTATAGATAATTCAATTGGAGTTGAATATGAAAAAAATATTATTGATTATTTTAAGTATCAATTTGAGTTTTGCTTCTTTAGAAGATTATAATGTTGGAACATGGAATTTGCAAGGTTCTTCAGCATCAACAGAAAGTAAATGGAATATTAGCATTAGACAACTTGTTACAGGAAGCAACCCTATGGATGTTTTAGCCGTCCAAGAAGCAGGAGTTTTACCGTCTACCGCAACGATGACTCAAAGACAAGTCCAACCTGTTGGTGTGGGTATTCCTATTCATGAATACGAATGGAATTTGGGAACTTCATCACGTCCTAATTCAGTATTTATATATTATTCAAGAATTGATGTAGGAGCAAATAGAGTTAATATGGCAATAGTAAGTAGAAGACAAGCGGATGAAGTAATTGTTTTACCTCCTCCAACCGTTGCTTCAAGACCTATCATAGGAATCCGTATTTGCAATGATGTATTTTTCAGCGCACATGCTTTAGCAAGAGGTGGAAATGATGCAGGAGCTATAGTTACTGCTGTTGATATGCATTTTAGAAATATGCCTCTGATTAATTGGATGATCTTGGGAGATTTTAATAGAGATCCAAATTCATTAATGTCTTTATTAGATCAAGGATTAAGAAACCGTGTACATTTTGTTTCTCCTGCATCTTATACTCAAGCAAGTGGTGGTGTTCTTGATTACGCTGTTACAGGAAATTCTGATACAACCAGAAGATATACTCCCCCAGCTATACTAGCTATACTAGCTGCTGCTGGACTTAGAACATTTTTAGCTTCAGATCATTTTCCTGTGAATTTTAGAAAATTTTTTTAATATAAGGTGTTGTTATGAAAAAAATTGTTATTTTAATATTGGTTTTATTAAGCTTATCTAAATCTATCGAAGAACCTGGCGATTTATCTGATTTTACACCAATGTTTACTATTAGATCCTTACAGACAGGAATTAGTTTAAGCCCTTTTAGAGAGACTTCAGAAGATTTAAAAGACCAAAATTGGATCTTAAGAGAAATTATACTTAGCGATGAATTAAAACAAAAAGATGAATTAGGAGAATTGTTACGCTTTGGTTATGTGCAATTTGTAAATCCAAACGATGATGATATTTGTTTGGCGATACTAGAAAGTGGTTTTTTTGGAGGGAAATCATGCAAACAAGATTTAAAAGATGGAAAGTTAGAAACTATATTTTCTATTATGCCAACAACTAGCTCAGCAGTTCAAATAAGATCTTTAGTTGAAGGTGGAAGAGAATGTATAAAAATATTTTACAACCCAAATGTTCCAATAGAAAAACGTTTTGGTATACAACCATGTACTTTAGATTCAGCTTTATTTTTAGATTTAAATGAATTAATGTTTTTTACCCCAGCTATTATAGAAGCAACCCCTATTTATTAATTACTTGCAAGCAAGCTAAAATAAAAGCTTGTGAGTAATTAAAACATTTAATAAATCGATGCAATATATGTTTATAAATATTAAGAAAATTTTCAGAAAATACTACTGGAGAAAATAAACCTTCATATACACTTTTAGCGTATATTCTTGCATAACTTCTTTTAATTAAGCCAAAATAAGATAAAATGTTTAAAATATTGATAAGGAAATTTTTTGAAAACCTTTTTAGTTTGTGCTTTAGAGCCTTCAGCAAATTTGCATTTAAAAGAAGTTTTAAAAGCTTATAAAAAAGATTTTGGCGAATTTGAAATTCATGGGATTTATGATGAGAGCTTATGCAAAGAATTTGATCTAAATTCTAAGCCACTTTATAGCTCACATGAATTTAGTGCTATGGGTTTTATAGAAGTTTTACCTTTGATTTTTAAAGCAAAAAAAGCTATAAAAGAGCTTGTAAATTTAAGTTTTACTCAAAAAATAGATGGGATTTTATGTATAGATTCGCCCGCTTTTAACATACCTTTTTCTAAAGCTTTAAAAAAAGCAGGCAGTAAAATTCCGCGCATTTATTATATTTTACCTCAAGTTTGGGCATGGAAAAAAGGTCGCATACCTATCATAGAAAGTCATTTTGATATTTTAGCTTCTATTTTGCCTTTTGATAATCAGTTTTTTAACAAAAGCACTTATGTAGGCCATCCTCTTTTAGATGAGATAAAAGAATTTAAAAATAAAGAAGACATTAATCTTACATTTTCAAAAAAAGATGATGAAAAAACTATAGCCTTTTTACCAGGTTCAAGGCGTAGTGAAATTAGGCGTTTAATGCCTATTTTTAAGGAACTCTCGCAAAAATTTAAGGGTGAAAAAATTCTTTGCGTTCCCCCATTTAATCTTGAAAAATTAGCAATTTATGGTGATATTAGCGAATTTAAAATAGAAAGCCATACTCCAAAAGTACTTAAAAAAGCTGATTTTGCCTTTATTTGTAGCGGAACGGCTACTTTAGAAGCAGCTTTGGTGGGAACTCCTTTTATCCTTGCTTACAAAGCAAAAGCGATTGATATTTTTATCGCAAAACTTTTTGTAAAATTAAAACATATAGGACTTGCAAATATTTTTTGTGATTTTGCTGGAAAAGAAGCTTTAAATCCCGAATTTTTACAAGATGAAGTCAATGTTTTAAATTTATATGAAGCTTATAATAAATATGATTATAAGGCATTTTTTGCTAAAGTTGATTTTTTAAAAGAGTATTTAAATTTTGGAAGTGCTAAAAATTTAGCAAAAATCCTAAGCGAAATATAAAAGGATAAATCATGCAAAAAGAACCAATGAGTCAATTTGGCTATGATAAATTAGCCGCAGAATTAAAAGATTTGAAAGATAATCAACGTCCTGCTGTTGTAATAGAAATCGATACAGCAAGAAGTCATGGGGATTTAAAAGAAAATGCGGAATACCATGCTGCAAGAGAAAAACAAGCTTTAATTGAAAGTCGTATAGCAGAGCTTAGTGACTTGCTAGCAAGAGCTCAAGTGATCGATCCTTCAAGCTATGAACATGATAGTGTGAAATTTGGCTCAAGTGTTGTGATCATGGATTTGGATACAGAAAAAGAAAGCAAATATACTCTAGTAGGAATTTGCGAAGGAGATTTAGATAAGGGTTATATTTCCATCGCATCTCCAATAGCAAAAGCTATGCTTGGGAAAAAAGAAGGAGATGATTTTAAAGTGCGTTTGCCAAAAGGTGAGAGTGAATTTGAAATCCTTTCTATAAATTATGAGCCTTTGAAATTTTAAGGATAAAAAATTTTACTACAAAATGGAGCGATTTTAATCGCGGATGCTCATGAAAATGAACAGAGAAAGGGATTTTGGGAATTTTTACAAACCTTAAAAAAAGGTAAAATTTCCACCCCTCAACTCATACTTATGGGTGATATTTTTGATTTACTTATAGGTGAAATCTCTGCTACACATGAATTTGCTAAACCTTACATAGAACTTTTAGAAGAATTGGCCTTAAAGATTGAAATTATCTACTTAGAAGGCAATCATGATTTTAATCTTTCTTGTTTTTTTAAAAGGGTAAAAATTTTTAACTTACAAAAGCAACCCATAAAGCTTAATTTGCATACAAGTAAAGGTAATAATCTTGTTTTAAATAACGCTTTTATAAAATTAGCTCACGGAGATATTTTTTTACCACCTCTTTTACAATTTACTCTTAAAACATTAAGAAATCATTATTTGCTTATATTTTTGAATTTTTTAAATATTATTACTTGTAATTTTATTTCAAATAAAATTCTTCAAAATCAAAACAAAAAAAACCTTTTTTATCAAATAAAAGATTTTGAAAATTTAGCAAAAAAAAGATATGAAAGATATGAAAATTTAGGATTTTGGGTATGTGAAGGACACTATCATCAAAATCATCAAATCAACAAAGAAAACATTAAATATCTTAACTTAGCTAGTTTTGCATATGAGAGAAGTTTTTTTGTAGTAGAATATCAACAAGAAATCAAATTTCGAGAACAGAAATTGAGGGGTCAAAATGTTTGATGAAAATATCGTGAAAACGGGTTCAAATGAAATGGAGCTTGTCGATTTCCGTATCTTTAAGCAAGGACACGATAAAGTCTATGAAGGAATTTATGGTGTAAATGTTTCTAAGGTAAGGGAAATTATAAAAATCCCAAGCCTTACAGAACTTCCAGGTGTACCTGATTACATCGAAGGTATCTTTGATCTTCGTGGAGTGGTTATACCTGTAGTCAATCTTGCCAAATGGATGCAAATCACTGAGCCAGAAAGCGCTATGCTAAAACCTAGAGTTATTATCACTGAATTTAGCAATATTCTTATTGGTTTTATAGTTCACGAAGCAAAAAGAATTCGTAGAATAAACTGGAAGGATATAGAACCAGCAACTTTTTCTACAGGATCAGGTGCTTTAGATAAAGGTAAAATCACAGGTGTAACACGCATTGAAAATGATGAAGTGTTGCTAATTTTAGATCTTGAAAGTGTTGTTGAAGATTTAGGAATTTACGCTCCAAAAACAGATATAGATTTTGGAAAAATAGAAAAATTTACTGGAACAGCACTTATACTTGATGACAGCATGACTGCTAGAAAACGCGTCAAAGAAATGATGCAACAGATGGGCTTTCAAGTTGTTGAAGCTAAAGACGGCGTAGAGGGCATAAACAAATTAGAAGAATTAAGCCAAGTTTATGGTGAAAGTTTAAATGATACTTTAAAAATTATAGTAAGCGATGTCGAAATGCCACAAATGGATGGTTTCCACTTTGCTGCACGCATTAAAGAAGATCCAAGATTTAAAGATATTCCTATAGTCTTTAACTCGTCTTTATCAAATGAATTTATGAATGAGAAAGGTGTTCAAGAAGCTGGTGGAGAAGGCTATCTTGTCAAATTTAACGCTAGCGATTTCTTCAATGAAATTGCAAAGGTTATTAAAAAACATCAATCTCAAGAACAGGGGTAAAATATGGAAGATATGCAAGAAATACTTGAAGACTTTTTGGTTGAAGCTTTTGAGCTTGTTGAGCAAATCGACCATGATTTAGTAGAGCTTGAATCAAATCCAGAAGACTTAGAATTATTAAATAGAATTTTCCGTGTTGCACATACGGTTAAAGGATCATCAAGTTTCTTAAATTTTGATGTTTTAACAAAGTTAACTCACCACATGGAAGATGTTTTAAATAAAGCAAGACATGGCGAGTTAAAAATAACTCCAGATATCATGGATGTGGTTTTAGAGTCTATTGATAGAATGAAAACTTTGCTTAATTCCATTCGTGATAATGGCAACGATACTGCTATTGGTATGGATATAGAACCAATTTGCGCAAGATTAACAGCTATTTCAGAGGGAGAGTCTCCTGTTGCGGCAACAGATTCAAATGAAAAATCTACTCCACAAGCAGAACCAGAAGCACCAAAACAAGAAATAGCTACTCCAGAACCTGAAGTAGATGTTAATCAATTAAGTGATTCTGAAGTTGAAGCTGAAATAGAAAGACTTTTAAAAGTTAGAAAAGCTGAAGATCAAGCTCGTCGCGCACAAAAGAAACAAACAACAAATGCGGCACCTAAACCGACTAACAATACAGCAAATAAACCTGCAGAAAGTGGAGAGAAAAAAGTTCCTGCTTCAGGTAGCAATGCTAGCAGTATGGATCAAACCATACGCGTGGAGGTAAAAAGATTAGATCACTTAATGAATCTAATTGGGGAGCTTGTTTTAGGTAAAAACCGTTTGCTTAAAATTTACGATGATGTTGAAGAGCGTTATGAAGGAGAAAAATTCCTTGAAGAACTTAATCAGGTTGTAAGTCAATTAAGTATTATTACAACTGATGTTCAGCTTGCTGTAATGAAAACAAGAATGCAACCTATAGCAAAAGTTTTCAATAAATTTCCAAGAGTTGTTCGTGATTTGAGTCGTGAATTAGGAAAGCAAATAGAACTTGAAATTACAGGTGAAGAAACTGAACTTGATAAATCTATCGTAGAGGAAATTGGCGATCCTATCATGCATATGATTAGAAATTCATGTGACCATGGTGTTGAGGATCCAGCAACTCGTGCAGCTAATGGAAAACCTGAAAAAGGTATAGTTCAACTTAAAGCTTATAATGAAGGCAATCACATCGTTGTAGAAATTACAGATGATGGTAAAGGACTTGATCCAAATGGCTTAAAAGCAAAAGCTATAGAGAAAAATTTGATTACCGAAAGAGAAGCAGATCAAATGACAGACAAAGAAGCTTTTGCTTTGATTTTCAAACCTGGTTTTTCAACTGCGGCTAAAGTAACAAATGTTTCAGGTCGTGGTGTAGGAATGGATGTTGTTAAAACCAACATCGAAAAACTAAATGGGGTAATTGAAATTGATAGTGAGCTAGGTAAAGGAAGTTCGTTTAAACTTAAAATTCCTCTTACCTTGGCAATCATTCAATCTTTACTTGTAGGAACTCAAGAAGAATTCTATGCAATTCCACTTGCAAGCGTTCTTGAAACAGTTAGAGTACCAATTGATGATATCTATACTATCGAAGGTAAAAATGTATTACGCTTAAGAGATGAAGTGCTTTCTCTTGTGAGACTTTCAGATGTATTTGGAGTTAAACAAGTCCTTGAAAGCGGTGATCAAACTTATGTCGTTGTTATAGGGGTAGCAGAAAGCAAGCTTGGTATTATAGTAGATACTCTTGTAGGACAAGAAGAAATAGTTATTAAATCTATGGGTGATTATTTACAAAATATCCAAGGTATAGCAGGAGCTACAATCCGTGGTGATGGTAGAGTGACATTAATCATCGATGTAGGTGCTATGATGGATATGGCCAAAGAAATTAAAGTTGATATTAAAGCGCAATTAGAATCAAGTGCGAAAAAACCTAAAGAACAACCAAGTGATTATAAAGTCTTAATTGTAGATGATTCTAAAATGGATAGAACTTTAATGCAAAAAGCTTTAGAACCACTAGGAGTTAGTTTAATTGAAGCAACCAATGGTGTTGAAGCATTGAATATTATAAAATCTGGCGAACATGATATTGATGCAATGCTTATAGATATCGAAATGCCAAGAATGGATGGATACACCTTAGCTGGTGAAATTAGAAAGTATTCTAAATATCGTAACTTACCACTCATTGCAGTTACTTCAAGAACAAGTAAAACTGACCGCTTAAGAGGTGTTGAAGTGGGTATGACTGAATATATCACTAAACCTTATTCTCCAGAATACTTGGAAAATGTGGTTAGAAAAAATTTGAAACTAGGATAAGAATATGAGTAATGAAAAATTAGAGCAAATTTTGCAAAAACAGCAAACTCAGATGGCTGGTCCTGATGTCGATCAAAGAGAAGATGATATCATCCAACTTGTCGGCTTTGTAGTTGGAGATGAGGAATATGCGATTCCAATTCTTAATATACAAGAAATCATCAAACCTATAGAATATACTAGAGTTCCTAGTGTGCCTGATTATGTTCTAGGGGTTTTTAATATGCGTGGTAATGTTATGCCACTCATTGATCTAGCTCAACGCTTTCATTTAGGAAGTTCTAAAATGACACCTCAAACAAGATATATTGTTTTAAGAGGTGAGACAAATGGAACTGGAGTTGGAGGAAATGCTGGTTTTGTTATAGATAGATTAACTGAAGCAATTAAAATTCACAGAAACAGAATCGATCCACCGCCTGAAACTTTAATTAAAGACAAAGGTATGATTTATGGTATAGGAAAAAGAGATGAAAATATCTTAACTATACTCAAAGTAGAAGCTTTACTTAAGCGCGAATTTTAATGATTAAACTTTGTGTTTTTGACTTTGACGCTACTTTAATGGATGGTGAAACCATCGATATTTTAGCTACAGCGCATGGCAAGGGTAATCAAACAAGCGAAATTACCCACCATGCTATGGCTGGAGAACTTGATTTTTTCGAAAGTCTTCAAAAACGAGTAAGCCTTTTAAAAGGTATGTCTTATAAAAAAGTTTTAGAATTAAGTAGCACACTTCCACTAATGCATGGAGCACATGAGCTTATCCAATATTTAAAATCTAAAAATATACAAATTGTTATTTTTAGCGGTGGTTTTCATGAAGGCATAGATCCTGCTATGCAAAAACTTGGAATTAACCTCGGTTTTGCAAATTATCTGCATCATAAAAATGACATTTTAACAGGGCTAGTTGGTGGAGAAATGATGTTTTCAAATTCAAAAGGCTTAATGCTACAACGATTAAAAAGCTTTTTAAATTTGAAAACAGATGAAGTGATGTGTGTTGGCGATGGGGCAAATGATTTGGCAATGTTTAATGAAAGTGGATTAAAGATTGCATTTTGTGCTAAAGAAATTTTACGTTCTCAAGCTGATATTTGCATAGATATAAAAGACTTAAAAGAAATAATAAAGGCAATATAATGAAAAATTTTTCTCTTTGGTGTGATTTTATAGAAAATAGTTTTTTAGATAATGAATTTTTAAATTTATTATCACATGGAATTAATGGTGCTACTTCAAATCCTGCTATTTTTAAAAATGCTATTTTAAATTCTCCAATTTATAAAGATAAAATTCTTAAATTAAAAGGAAAAAAAACAAAAGATATTTATGAAGAATTAGCAATTTCTGATATTCAAAAAGCAGCTGATAAATTAGCTCCTCTTTTTTATCAAAAAAACGATGGATTTATAAGTATTGAAATAGATCCAAGACTTCATGATAACACGACTCTTAGTTTAGGCGAAGCTAAAAGACTTTATAGTGCTATTAGCAAAGAAAATGTAATGATTAAAATTCCAGCTACAAAAGCTTCTTATGAAGTAATGTATGAACTTATGAAAAATGGTATTAGCGTCAATGCTACCTTAATTTTTTCTCTTGAACAAAGTCAAAAATGTTTTGAAGCTTTAAATGCAGGTTTAGTCGAATTTAGAAAAAACAATATAGCCTTAAAAGAACAAAATACTAGAACACCACAAGCTGTTATAAGTATTTTTGTAAGTCGTTTTGATAGACTTTTAAATCCTAAAGCCAAAGAGCAAAATCGTATTGGAATTTTAAATGCAAATTTAGCTTATAACAATATCTACTCAAAAAATGAACCTAATATTCGCGCCTTGTTTGCAAGCACTGGAGTTAAAGGAGATGATCTGCCAAAAGACTATTATATCAAAGAACTTCTTTTTGAGAATTCTGTTAATACTGCTCCTCTTGATGCAATAGAGGTATTTAAAGGAAAAATGGATTTTAAAAAACCTTTAATGAATTTTGAAATTTATACAGAACTTAATCAAATCATTTCTCAAAGTGAACGAGAAAAAGCTTGCAATGATTTATTAAGTGATGGCCTAGAGCAATTTTGTATTGCTTTCGAAGATATTTTAAAAGCTCTTTAATTAACGTATTTTTATCATTTTATTCTTTGAAAGTTTTAATATTTTTGATGGGATATTTTCGAAAAATTTCTCATCAAGTATTATATCAGCAACACTTCTAGCCCATTCTTCATCAAATTCTTTTCCATGCTTATTTGCCGAAGATGAATAAAAATAGCCATTTTTACTTAAAAAATTCGCATGTTTACACTCTTTCACAACGCGAATGGCCTGATTATTTGGATAAATAAAAGTTGTTTTTTTGGAACGACGTACTAAATTTTTAAAAGATTTTGGAATTCTTGCTAAACTTTTTAACTCCCAAAATTTCGCAGAAGTGATTAAGCAAGGTTGATTTTTATCTCTACCTTTTAAAGCATTAATCTCTTCTAAATTTTTACTTAAAAATCCTACAGTAGTATCTGTTTGAGCTAAATAAATCAAGATTTAAGCCACTCTTGCAAACTCTTTACATCTAAGCAAGATTTACTCTGTATAGCTTTAATCGATTTTGCACCTGCTAAAGCTGAGCGCAAATTTGTAAAATAAGGTATTTTAAAACGAATAATATTTTCACGAATTTTTTTTGTATCGCCTTTAAAACTGTGACTATCGCTTGTATTGATAACTAAGTGAATTTCCCCATTTTTCAATTTATCTTCAACATTGGGGCGTCCTTCTGAAATTTTATGCACAAGCTCACACTCAAAACCACTTTCTAAAATTTCCTTGCAAGTTCCCCCTGTTGCCATAAGTCTAAAGCCAAGCTTTACATATTCTGCAGCGATTTTTTTGGTATATTTTTTATCCTTATCTTTTAAGGAGATAAATACCACACCTTGCTCTGGAAGATGATTAAACGATGCGATTTGACTTTTTGCGTAAGAATTTGCAAAATCCTTACTTATACCCATAACTTCACCTGTTGAACGCATTTCAGGGCCTAATTCTAAATCACTTCCACTAAGTTTTGCAAATGGAAATACTGCTTCTTTCACGCTCATATATTTTGGAGTTTTAGGGCGTAAAATTTTAGTATCAAAATTAACCACTTTGAAAGTATCATAAAATTTCAAAGCTTCTTTTAAATTTCCTTGCCACATCACACGCGTTGCTACTTTTGCTAAAGGGATACCCGTAGCTTTACTAACAAAAGGCACGGTACGACTAGCTCTAGGATTTACCTCTATCATATAAAGCTCATTATGATGTAAAGCAAATTGTATATTTAAAAGCCCTACAACTCCTAAATTTAAAGCAATATCTGCGGTTTTTTGTGCAATAAATTCTTGCATTTTTTCATCGATATTGCAAGGTGGTAAAGAACAAGCACTATCGCCTGAATGAATTCCTGCTTCTTCTATGTGTTCCATAATTCCTGCCACATAAACATCTTTGCCATCACAAATCGCATCAACATCAATTTCTGTAGCATTGTCTAAAAACTGATCGATCAAAACAGGACTTTTATCACTCACATCTACAGCTTCTTGCATATAGAGTCTAAGTTCGGCCTCATCATTTACCACACGCATCGCACGCCCACCTAAAACATAACTTGGTCTTACAAGCACAGGATATCCTATATCACTAGCTTTAAGCACTGCTTCTTCCACACTTGTTGCGGTAGAATTTTTTGGCTGATTAATACCTAGCTTTGTAATAAATTCGGCAAATTTCTTTCTGTCTTCTGCCATATCAATTACTCTTGCACTAGTACCTATAATCTTAGCTCCAAAAGCACTTAAACGCTTAGCAAATTTCAAAGGAGTTTGTCCACCAAAATGCACAATCACTCCATCAGGTTTTTCACGCTCAATCACCGCTCTTAAATGTTCAAAATCAATAGGTTCAAAATACAAAATATCACTTGTATCATAGTCAGTCGAAACGGTTTCAGGATTACAATTATACATAATGGTTTTAATACCCATATCTTTAAGCGCAAAAGAAGCATGTACGCAAGCATAGTCAAATTCTATACCCTGTCCTATGCGGTTTGGCCCCCCACCTATAATCATCACTTTTTTTTCTTTTTTATCCTTAGCATCGTTTTTACTTTGAGTGAGTTCGCTTACATTGATACTTGAATAAAGATAAGGAGTTAAAGCTTCAAATTCACCCGCACAAGTATCTACTTCGCTAAATTCTGCGATGATTTTTTGCTTCATTCTCGCATAATAAATATCATTTTGGCTTAATTCTAAATTATCTTTCAAATTTACAAGCAAGGCTATCATTTTATCTGAAAAGCCCATAGTTTTTGCTTTTCTCAAAAGAGCTTTATTGTTTAAAATATCCATATCAATTTGCTCTTCAAAATCTACAATTTCTTTAATCTGTGTTAAAAACCAAGGATCTATTTTACAAAGCTCATAAAGTTCTTCTACGCTAAAACCTTCCCTAAAAGCTTGAGCAACATAAAGCAAACGCTTTTCGTTAGCGTTGCGAATTTTAAAGATAAGATCGTTTTTATCTTCAAATTTCACTCTATCAAAACCACTCAAAGAACGCTCAAGAGAACAAAGTGCTTTTTGTATACTTTCTTTAAAAGTGCGTCCTATAGCCATTACCTCACCCACACTTTTCATAGCTGTACCTAAAGTTGTATTTGCTCCTGGAAATTTTTCAAAAGTAAAGCGAGGAATTTTTGTCACAATGTAATCAATCACAGGCTCGAAAGATGCAGGAGTTCCTGTAATATCATTTTTAATCTCATCTAAACTAAAGCCTACTGCCAAAAGTGTCGCAACCTTTGCTATAGGATAGCCCGTTGCCTTAGAAGCTAAAGCACTTGATCTTGAAACTCTTGGATTCATTTCTATAACTATCATTCTTCCATTTTTTGGGTTGATAGCAAACTGCACATTACTTCCGCCTGTATCTACGCCAATTTCACGCAAAATAGCAAAAGAAGCATTACGCATAACTTGATATTCTTTATCCGTCAAAGTTAATGCTGGAGCTATTGTAATACTATCTCCTGTATGAACTCCCATAGGATCGATATTTTCTATACTACAAACTATGATACAATTATCCGCTCTATCGCGTATAACTTCCATTTCATATTCTTTCCAACCTAACAAACTTTCTTCAATCAAAATTTCATGGATAGGCGATAAAGCTAAAGCAGTATTAGCGAGTTCTTTAAATTCGTCCATATTATAAACCACACCACTTCCAGCACCTCCTAAAGTATAAGAAGCACGGATCATCAAAGGAAAGCCGATTTCATCTACGGCTTTTAAAGCTTCATCATAATTATACGCATACATCGATTTTGGCAAATCCATGCCGATTTTTTTCATACATTCTTTAAAGACCTGACGATCTTCGCCTTTTTTAATCGCCTCAGGATTTGCGCCTAAAAATTTTACATCTCCTAAAAGTCCGCTTTCATAAACTTCCATAGCAACATTTAATGCTACTTGTCCGCCCATAGTTGGCAAAATTGCATCAATTTTTTCTTTTTTAATAATACTTAAAATACTTTCTTTTGTTATGGGTTCTATATAAGTTGCATCTGCAAATTCAGGATCTGTCATGATAGTTGCAGGATTTGAGTTGATTAATACTACACGATATCCTAATTCTTTTAAAGTCTTTGCGGCTTGAGTTCCAGAATAATCAAATTCACAAGCTTGTCCTATCACAATAGGACCACTTCCTATAAGTAAAATACTTTTAATATCTGTTCGTTTTGGCATAAATTTTCCTAAGAGCATGAATTTGAGCTGATTATAACAAAAATTAGTTTTATAAACTTTGAAATTATCGATATAATTTTAAAAAATAAACACCCTGCTTTTAATCTAGGAAATAATACATAAAGAAATTTAAGATTTTTTATAAAATTCTCATTCGATTATAAAAATTTATTTGATAATTTAACAAAATTTTTAGCATTAAACAAAGTTATAATAATTAGCAAAAATATAGAAAATTTTTAAAAAGTCTAACCCTTGACTTATAAATTATCTACTACATATAAATAAGCAGGAATACTGATCTTAACATAAGGCTTTACTTCTACACTTTGATACATATCTTCATCATCAACTCTATTCACAATCCCAACAGGGACATCCGAAAAGAAAATATTATCAAGTCCGCTTGTTAAGATTTCATCTCCGACATTAATTTTCGCCCACTTTGGAATAAATTTAACCACAACCTTGCCATTTTCACCTTGAATTAAACCTGGAGCTTTGGATTTTCCTATATAAACAGAAAAAACACACTGATCATCACCTTGCAGAAGAGCCATTGTTCTGCCATCTTTATTAATAGCTATACCTGCAGTATATCCTTGATATATTAAACCACGATTTTTACCAACGGGAATTTTGCTCCAATCTAGCCATAATTTTTTATAATCATTCAATTGAACATAAGAAATAACTCTAGTTAAAGAAACTTGAGGTAAATATTTTGTAGAATTTTGATCCTCTAAAATACGATTTAATTGATTTGCAAAACTAGTTACCTTTACGGCAATGTCTTCTAATTCTTTATTTCTAGCTTTTAATTGCTGAATTTGACTTGCTTGATTAAAATGTTCTGAAATTTTTTCTTTCAAATAATCTTTAATATTATAAAAATTACCTATAACAAAGTCATTAACACGGAGAACATTTTGCTTGATAAGTCTTCCATAATAAAAAGATATAAAAACCAAAAAGGCTAAGACAAGAACATAAAAAATCTTATTCTTCATTGGTTAATTGTTGCAATAATGAAATTTCCTCTAAAGCTTTACCTGTTCCTTTTGCCACAGCTAAAAGCGGTTCATCTGCGATATAAACTGGCAAACGCACAATTTCACTTAAGTATTTATCAAGACCACGAATCAATGCTCCGCCACCTGTTAAAACTACACCATTTTCTACTATATCGCTTGCTAAATCAGGCGGCATCATTTCAAGAACCATTTTTAAAGCATCAGCAATTTCTTTCAAATACTCACGCATTGCTTCTCTTACATCTTCACTTGTAAGTTCAATACGACTTAAAAGTCCACTTACCTGATCACGTCCTTTTACCACCATAGAAAGTTCTTTTGGAAGTTGTATTGCTGAACCTATGGTGATTTTGATCTCTTCGCCTGTTCTTTCACCTATAATAAGATTGTATTTTTCTTTTACATAATTAACTATACTCATATCAAGCTTATCTCCAGCTGTACGAATAGACTTTGAAATCACAAGTCCACCCAAAGAAATCACTCCGATCTCAGTAGTTCCACCCCCTATATCTACTACCAAATTTCCTTTAGGTTCTTGTATAGGCAAACTTGCACCAATAGCCGCTGCCATAGGCTCTTCAATCAAAAATACCTCTCTTGCACCTGCGCTTAAAGCACTTTCTCTTACCGCTTTTCTTTCAACTTGAGTTAAACCATAAGGAACAGAAATGATAATTCTAGGGCGTAAAAAACTTTTTCTACGGTGTGTTTTTTCTATAAAATAGCGGATCATTTTTTCAGTCATATCAAAATCTGCAATCACGCCATCTTTCATAGGACGAATAGCTTCGATATTACCTGGAGTTTTTCCCACCATATCTTTAGCTTCTTTACCTACGGCTAAAATTTTTGCTTTGGAACCATACCTTTCTCTTTCAACTGCCACAACAGAAGGCTCATTTATCACTATACCCTTATCTTTTACCAAAACTAGCGTATTAGCTGTTCCTAAATCAATCCCCATATCACTAGAAAAAAATCCTATAAGTTGATCTAATATCATTTCTATCCTTTTTAACTTATTTTTCTTTTTATTAATAATGCTTTTGCATTGTCTTTAACAACTTCTTTAGTTATTACAATATCATAATTTTTATACTCTGGTAACTCAAACATTAAATCTACCATCATTTCTTCTATAATACTTCTAAGTCCCCTAGCCCCTGTTTTTCTCTCCAATGCAAGTTGTGCGATAGCTCTTAGAGCATCTTCTTCAAATTTTAAATTTACCCCATCAATAGCAAAAAGCTTTTGATATTGTTTAATAATGGCATTTTTAGGCTCAGTTAAAATTCTTACCATATCCTCTTCATTAAGCTCATTTAAAGATGCAATCACATGCAAACGACCTATAAGCTCAGGAATCAAACCAAAATGCACCAAATCATCAGGTTCGATTTTCTCAAGTAAAGCTTTATTTTCTTCTTTTGCATCATCAAAAAATCCCACAACTTTATCGCCAAGTTTTCTTTTTAAGATAGTTTCCAAACCATCAAAAGCTCCACCACAAACAAATAAAATATTTGAAGTGTCAATTTGTATAAATTCTTGATTTGGATGTTTTCTTCCCCCTTTTGGTGGAATATTTACCAAACTTCCTTCGATAATCTTAAGTAAAGCTTGTTGCACACCCTCTCCACTTACATCACGAGTAATAGAACGATTTTCACTCATTCTAGCAATTTTATCAATCTCATCAATAAAAACTATACCTTTTTGAGCTCTTTGCACATCTCCATCTGCAGCTTGTAAAAGACGTGTTAAAATATTTTCCACATCCTCACCTACATATCCTGCTTCAGTTAAAGAAGTTGCATCACAAATTGCTATAGGTACATCTAAAAATTTAGCCAAAGTTTGTGCTAATAAAGTTTTTCCACTTCCTGTTGGCCCAACAAGTAAAATATTTGACTTAAAAAGCTCTGTATCATCATCTTGAAGTTCGGCTTTAAAAAGTCTTTTATAATGATTGTATACTCCAACACTAAAAACTTTTTTAGCTCTATCTTGCCCTATGACATAACGATCTAAATAAGCTTTTAATTCTTTTGGAGTGATATCTTTAAATTCTGTATTATGGCTTTGTTTAGGTTCTTTAAATTCTTTTTCTTCTCCATAAATAATACTATAAGCACCTTCAACGCAATATTCACAAATAAAAGCATCATCATTTTCATTTGCTAAAATTCTTCTTTGTGGATTCTCCACTTCATTGCAAAAACTACATTTTCTAGGCATTATTTTTACCCCTATAGACAGGAATTCCGCGCTTTGTTTCTAATATAAAATGGCACATTTTTTTAACATTTTCACTTTCTTGATTTTCAAGCAAATTTTTAGCATTTTCTTTTAAATCTCCTTGCCTAAATAAAGTTTTAAAAGCTCTGCTAAGTCTATCTACTTCATCTTTATCAAAACGTCGACGAATTCCTACTAAATTTAAACTTCTAATACTTGCACGATTTCCTTCTGCTAAACAAAAAGGTACTATATCCTGAGAAAGTGCACTTGCTCCTGCTATCATACAACCCTCACCTACTTTGACAAATTGATGAATAGGTGTAAGCCCGCCTACAACAGTAAAATCTCCAAGCTCTACATGTCCTGCTAAAGTTGCATTATTGGCCAAAATGATATTATTTCCTAAAAGACAATCATGTGCAATATGACAATAAGCCATAATAAAAGCATTATCCCCTATACGAGTAAAACCATCTCCTTTAGCTGTGCCTGAATTTATCGTTGCAAATTCTCTAATAGTTGCATTTTTTCCTATAACAACACCGCTTTTTTGCTCTTCTTTATAAGATATATCCTGAGGAATATCGCCTACTATAGCATAAGAAAATACACGAGAATGATCACCTATAGTTGTATCTGAAAGAATTCGAGCACCTTGTTTGATGACAACATCATTACCTATTTTAGTATCTTTACCTACATAAGCATAAGCTTCTATTACAACATCGTCACCAAGTTGTGCACCCTCTTCAATCACCGCACTTGGATGAATTTTTTTCATTATTTATCCACTATCATAGCTTTAAGCTCAGCCTCTGCAACTAAATTTCCATCTACAAAAGCTTGCCCTTTAAAAATCCACATATTACCACGATTTTTAACCACGCTCATTTCATAATCAAGCCTATCTCCAGGACGCACAGGATTTCTAAATTTTGCTCCATCTATGCCTGTGAAATAAACTACTTTACTTTTTGGATCCACTTTATCTTCCATACTTTCAAAAGCTAAAACTCCGCCTGTTTGAGCCATACCTTCTAAAATCAAAACTCCAGGATAAATAGGATGCCCTGGAAAATGCCCCATAAAAACATGGTCACTTATACTGATGTTTTTATATCCTCGCACCACTTCTTTAACTTTTAATTCTGTAATTTTATCTACTAGCAAAAAAGGATAACGGTGTGGTAAGATTTCTTGAATTTGCATTACATCTATCATTATTAAATTAACCTTGAAAACAATTAAAAATTTTATTATATAAAAAAATCATTAAAAATTATATTAACAAAAAAAGTTTTTCTTAATAAATTTCTTAAATTTTTACAAGCACCTCTTGATTATCATGATAAATTTCACTTTTTGCTATCACTTCATATCTTGAAGGTAAAATATTTTCGAGGATGATAATAGGGCTAAGATTATAAGTTCCAAACAATTTATTACGCCATTTAATTTCTGCTTGAACACTTAAAGGTTTTTTTAAAAAATCTTCAAAATTTTTCCATTTGTTTTTAAAAAATGCATTAAAACGCCAAAATTCCACTAAAACTATTTCATCTTTAGTACTTCTATAAAAGCCTTCTTTTAAATTTTGTTTTAAATTTTCGTCATCCAAAGAAAATCTTGTATAAGCGTTTTTAAAATGCGAATAAAATAAAATATGAGATTTAACAGGCTTTTTATCTAATTTTATTAAAGCACTTAAAAGACGATAATTTAAAAATTTCTCTCTTAAAATTTCAAATTTTATACCTTTTTTTTCCCATAAAACTACTTTTTTATAAAGAGCTATTCTTGCTTCTATACTTGCAGGTAAAATTTGCTTATTTGCAGGAGACATTAATTCATCAATAAAATTCTTATCTTGTTTTTGTTTTTTAAGCCCATAAATACAACCACAATAGTTTTGATGATAAAGCATTTCTTTTTTTGCTAAAGCAAACTGCCTTTGAGTGCCGCCATTTTTACGAAAATCAGGAGCTAAAAACTCTACTCCATAAGGCTCACATTCCTTTTGTAAAGCATTTTTTAACTGTTCTAAATCTTTTTTAGGGCTGGTTAAAAGGGTAGTAGTAAGCTTTTTTTCTCCTATTTTAGCAGCAAATTTAACACTAGATCCCATTCTTACATCAAAGCAAATTTCACACCTTGCACCTTTTTCAGGCTCATTTTCATAACCACGCACAGCATTAAGCCATTTTTCATACTCATACTCACCTTTATAAAGCTTGATACCAAGTTTATCACAAGATCTTTTTACATCTAAAAATCTTAGTTCGTATTCGCTTAAAGGATGGATATTTGGATCATAAAAGTATCCTATAATTTTTTCATCAGGATAAGTCTTTCTAAGTTCTTCAATAAAATAATGACTATCCACACTGCAACAAATATGCACTAACATTAAAGACTTTCAAGCACTTTTAAAGCATGATCTTTTACACGAACATTACTATAAATTTGAGCAATCTTACCTATTTCATCAATAACAAAAGTAGAGCGAATAAGACCTTCGTATTCTTTTCCGTAATTTTTTTTAAGCCCCCAAGCTCCATAAGCTTTAGCAACTTCTTTTTCACTATCGCTAAGTAAAATATGTTTTAAATCAAATTTAGAGATAAATTTTTCATGACTTGCCACGCTATCAGGACTGATACCAATAATCACTGCATTTTTACCACCAAATTTATCATAATTTAAACTAAAATCACAAGCCTCTGTAGTGCAACCTGGAGTATTATCTTTTGGATAAAAATACAAAATCACCTTTTTGCCAATAAAATCTTTTAATGCTATTTTTACCCCATCTTGATTTAAAAGCTCAAACTGAGGTGCTTTATCTCCTATATTTAAACTCATTTATTTGCCTTTGCTTTGATAGCTTCTACACTTTCTCCGCCAAAGCCTATGTCATAATTTTCCACATCTTCTAAAACCACAACAACTCTTTCTTTACTTTTATTATATTTCGTGCTTAAAAGTTCGGTAATATCAGCTATAAGTTCCGCTTTTTGTTCCTTGCTTAAAGACGGCTTTGCTAATTTGATATTTACTAATGGCATAATTTCTCCTTTTTAACGATAATTTTTCATAATTATTTCAAAAAATACCTAATATTTTTTTTAACAAAAAGCCTTAATTTAATAAAAGCTTATTGTTAGTATATTTTTGATAAAATCCAGATTTATTCTTAAAATAATATTTTTTAAGAAATAAACAACTATAAAAGGTAAAAAAATGATCTCAGCAGATAAAATTTGGATGGATGGAAAATTAGTTGATTTTAAAGATGCAACTTTGCACTTTTTAACCCATTCTTTGCATTATGGCAATGCTGTTTTTGAAGGAACTAGAGCCTATAAAACAGATAAAGGCTTAGCAATTTTCAGACTTGAAGATCACACCAAAAGACTTTTAGAGTCTGCAAAAATTACTCTTTTAAATTGTCCTTTTTCTCAAAAAGATCTTGAAAATGCACAAATTGAACTCTTAAAAGCAAACAATTTTCAAAGCAATGTCTATATCCGCCCTCTGATTTTCTTAGGCGATGGAGTTATGGGACTTTATCATATAAAAGCTCCTGTAAGAGTTGGAATTGCAGCTTGGGAATGGGGTGCTTACCTTGGAGAAGAAGGTTTAGAAAAAGGCATAAAAGTAAAAATTTCGTCTTTTGCAAGAAATAGTGTTAAATCATGCATGGGAAAAGCTAAAGCAAGTGCGAATTATCTTAACTCTCAAATTGCAAAATTTGAAGCAATTGAAGCAGGCTATGAAGAAGCTTTGATGCTTGATGAAGAAGGTTTTATCGCAGAAGGAACAGGAGAATGTTTCTTTATTGTAAAAGATGGGGTTTTAATCACACCTCCAAATGATTTTTCTTTAAAAAGCATTACTCAAGATACAGTGCTTAAAATCGCTCATGATCTTGGTATCACCGTGCTTCGCCAAAGAATTTCAAGAGATGAAGTTTATACTGCTGATGAAGCATTTTTTACCGGAACAGCCGCTGAAATCACACCTATTAACAATATTGATGCAAGAATAATAGGAAATGGTTTAAGAGGATCTGTAACTAAAAAACTTCAAGATGCTTATTTTGATGTAGTTTATGGACGCAATGAAAAATACGCATCTATGCTAACTTATATTTAAAAAAGGAAATAAATGCCAGCTGATTTGAATGATTATTTCAATAAAAAAAATGGAAATTCTAACAATAACGGAAACAACAACCGTCAAAATTTCAATTTCAAAGCACCAGAATTTAATTTTAAAGGTTTTGGGAAATTCTCTCCATTTGTTTATGGGGTGATTATTATTATCTTATTTTTAATCGTTGCAAAACCTTTTATGGTGATAAATTCTGGGGAAATGGGGATTAAATCAACAACAGGTAAATATGACCCAAATCCATTAGAACCAGGACTTCACTTTTTCTTACCTTTTGTACAAAAAATAACCATAATCGATACTAGAGTAAGACAAATCAACTATGCTTCTATAGAGGGAAGTAATGAAAATTTATCTTCAGGTTCAGGTGTTATTAATAAAAATAGCATTTCTGTACTTGACTCTCGTGGATTGCCTGTATCTATTGATGTTACAGTACAATACCGTTTAAATCCTCTGCAAGTTCCTCAAACTATAGCTACTTGGAGCTTAAATTGGGAAAATAAAATTATCGATCCAGTTGTTCGTGATGTAGTGCGAAGTGTTGTAGGAAAATATACAGCCGAAGAACTTCCTACTAATCGTAATGCAATAGCCACTCAAATAGAAGAAGGTATAAGAAAAACCATAGAAGCCCAACCAAATGAACCTGTAGAACTTCGCGCTGTACAACTTAGAGAAATTATTTTACCTTCAAAAGTAAAAGAACAAATCGAACGCGTGCAAATTGCAAAACAAGAGGCTGAAAGAACTAAATATGAAGTAGAAAGAGCTAATCAAGAAGCCTTAAAAAAAGCTGCTTTAGCTGAAGGGGAAGCAAATGCAACCATAATCAGCGCCAAAGGTAAAGCTATGGCTGTTAAGATAGAAGCAGATGCACAAGCTTATTCTAATAAAGAAATCGCAAACAGCTTAAACACCCCTTTGCTAAATTTAAAACAAATTGAAACTCAAAAAGAATTTAATGAAGCCTTAAAAGTCAATCAAGATGCTAAAATTTTCTTAACTCCAGGTGGAGCAGTGCCAAACATTTGGGTTGATACTAAAGATGCTAAAAAGCAAAGTGCTGCCAACATGAACTAAAGGATACGCAAGTGGAGAAACTAAGAGAAATCGTGCTTTTTTACACTACTCATTTATATTTAGTAGATTATATGCTGATTTTATTAGTTTTTTTTCTCTTCACTTGTGTTTTACTTCTTTGCGTATTTTTACGCCATAGACCTATAGCAGCACTTTTTATTATTGCATTTGATATTATTATTTGTTTTTTAGTTTATATCTATGGGTATAAACTAATAGACAATGAAGTAAGAACTCGAAAAACCGCTATTACAGATCAAAAAATAATACAAAGCTCAAATGATTTAATTGTTGATTTTAACATTACAAATAATTCAAAAAATAATTTTAAAGAATGTAAAATTACAGCTAAAATTTTTGCAGATAAAATACCTAATGATAATATCATAGAAGAATATAAAAAGAAATTTATCCCTTTTAGACAAAAAAGTAGAGAAATTAAAGATCTAAAGAAAAACGCAACCCAATTTCAAAGAATTGCTTTTGAAAATTTTAACTATGAAAATAACTATACCATACGCTTAGTTTCGGAGTGTTTTTAATGCATTTTACAATTTTTCATATTATAGTTTTTATCATTTTACTTATTTGCTTTGCCTTGATTTGTATTTTAATCTTTCTAAAAGTCAAACAGAAAGAAATGGCTTTGATTTCTTATACCATAGCTACTATTTTTACCGCACTTTTGATATATTCTATTTTTCTAACAATCAATCAATTCACCACTCAAGCCGATCTTAGCAAACTAACCTACACAAGAGATCTAAGACATGAAAGCGTCATAGTAAGTGGAAAAGTTCAAAATCTTACTAAATTTGAAATCAAAAAATGCTATTTGATACTTAGCATATTAAACCAACAACAAGTAGGAGGTGAAATTTTCAATGATAAAAATATTCGCAATGCCAAAATGCAAAATACAAGTGTTTCTTACACTATAGAAATTATAGACAAACTTCCAGGTAATACTTATAAAGAATTTAGAGCCAGTGTTCCTTTTCCTCCAAGTTTTGATAACCCTGAATTTTATCACACTCTAAAATGTATTTGATTTAGAAAATACTTAATATTAATAATTAGAATTTCTCTATACCACATTTCATTAAATCTTAAAGAATTAAACATATATTATTTTATAGAGATAACTAGCTTTTTAGCTAGTTATCTAAGATTAAAACCTCTTCTTCTTAACATCTTCTAAGATATTATTAGCTATATCACTTACTGTACTAGAAATAATAGCTGATTCATTAGCAATTTCAACATTATCTTTAGTAGTTTGATCAATTTGTGCTACGCTATCATTGATTTGAGTAATACCTGCAGTTTGTTCTTTAATACTTTCTGCCATATCATTGATAGATTGAACAAGTAAATTAGTATTAGCTTCTATTTCAGATAAAGACTTTTGAGTTCTCTCAGCTAGTTTTCTAACTTCATCAGCTACCACTGCAAAGCCTCTACCATGTTCTCCAGCACGAGCTGCTTCAATAGCTGCATTTAAAGCTAGAAGATTGATTTGATCTGCAATATCACCTATGATACCTGTAACATTTTTAATCTCTTCAGATTGAGTGATAACATCACTAGTTTTAACTGAAACATTTTGCATAGAAGAAGTGATCTCTTCTAAAGCTGCTGCAGTTTCTTCTAAAGATTGAGCTTGAGAATTTGAAGAAGTGGTTAAGCTTTGAACAGCAGTTTGTAATTTTCCACTTTCATTAGCTAAAGCATTAGCAAAGTCTGAACTTTGTTTTAGCATTTTAACTATTTCATCACCTAAAGCATTAGTAGTTAATTCAACACTTCCTGAAGCATTAGAGATTTTATTTCTAAAATCTAAGTTTTTATATTCTTCAAATATTTTATGAATAACATTCATATCAGAACCTACTCTAGCTTGTAAAACATCAAGAAGTTTATTTAGAACATTTTTAAGTTCAATAAGTTGTGGGTTTCTTGGATTAGCAGTAATTCTTGCTGTTAGATTACCACCTTCTACAACTGATACGGTTTGAACTGATTCTTTAACGGCTT
>NZ_MJXI01000005.1:0-3339 GCF_001762705.1 Campylobacter sp. BCW_6460
TTGATTTTGCACTGAACCAATATCGGCTCTGATTTGATCAAGATTTGTTATAGCAGTTTCTGCTATATCCATCACTGCCATAGCGCCTTTAAGTGTAGTTACACCTGCTGTTTCATCTTTTACACCAAGAGTATTTCCAACTGAAGTTTTCAAGGTTGCAAATTGAGATAAATTAGAACCACTAGAAAAACCTGAGCCTGCGGATACATTATAAACTGCTGAGAGTTGAGAAGCTGCAGAAACAGCTATCACATTAGCAAAACCTGTGGAATAATTTTTACCACTACCTACAGAATAACCTGAACCTGACGAAAATCCACTACCGGCATTACTCATATAAGCAGAAACAGAAGAATAACCCCCTAAAATATTACCTTTATCAACTGAGTTAAACCCCATAGCATCAGCAACATTGGCATCAATTTGACCTTTTGATTCTCTTAGAGAAACAGAAGCTTGTGAAATGAAACTACTTGCACCAAATCCAGTAGCAGTTAATCCTGTTCCACTGATTAAAATATCTTTACCATCATTTTTTACCAAAGATAAGCGACCGTAATTTTCTTTCATATTTGGATTGATAAAAGCACCCTTGCCTATATCACCTTCAATTTTAATCCCTCTACCCTCTCTTGAAGTGAGCAAAAGTTTACCATTTTCATCTATAGAGGCTTCTACTCCTGTAGTATCTTTTACAGAGTTGATTGCAGAAACTAAAGCACCATTGCTATCGCCATCTTTATATTCTATCTGGCCGATTTTTACCCCATTAATAGTAAAATCTTCAGAAGTAGTACCTTCTCTAACTGCACCCATACCTCGAGTCTCTACTGTAAAGGTAGCCCTAACACCCGTTTTATCGGCATTTTTATTGATCTCTTCAGCTAAAGCCCCAAGTCCTGTTCCAACCGAAGTTGAAATCACAACTTTTTGAAATTTAAAATCATCTATACCGTTATAGTTTTTCAAAGTAAATTGCACTTCACCACTTTCAGAAATCCTTCCTCCAGTTTCAAAGCGTGTTAAACCGATTTTAGAAGATTGGGTTGGGCCTATGGTAGCTTTAATAGTTTGATTTGAACTTGCACCGATTTGAAATTCTTGATTGATAAAATTACCACTTAAAAGTTGTTTACCATTAAATGAAGTAGTATTAGCAATATTATCAAGTTCTTCCATCAAGCGGTTAATATCTGCTTGAAGCATAGTTCTTGTTTTTAAGCTTTGTCCATCTTGAGCTGCTTGAGTTGCTTTAGTCTTGATTGTATCTAAGATCTTAAGTTGCTCATCCATAGCTTTATCTGCAGTTTGTAAGATACCTAAAGCATCATTACCATTAGATATAGCTTGACCTAAAGTATTAGCTTGAGATCTTAGACTATCTGCTATCGCCATCCCTGAAGCATCATCTGCGGCTGAGTTGATTCTAAGACCTGAACTAAGTCTGCTTAAAGACTTATCAAGCTCGTTAGAATTAACAACTGAATTTGCGTGCGCATTTAATGCGCCGATGTTGGTGTTTATCCTAAAACCCATTTTAAATCCTTTCAAAATATTGCATCGAAAAGATTAAAAGCAAAAAGTGTTCCAAGTTTTAATTAATCAAAAATTTAAAGCTTATAAATAAAAAAGCCTAGTATTTAAACTAGGCTTGGATTTGTATATATTGCAGCAATTCTTATAAAAATTACTTAACTTGTGCTATTGAAGCAATCTTAAAACATTTTGTTGTGTTGAATTTGCTTGCGCCATAGCATAAGAACCACTCTGAGCTAATATATTTGCTTTAGAGTAGTTTGCACTCTCACTAGCAAAGTCTACATCTCTGATTTGAGATTCTGCTGATTTAACATTTACTTGAGTTACAGTGATGTTGTTTATAGTTGATGTGATTTGATTTTGCACTGAACCAATATCGGCTCTGATTTGATCAAGATTTGTTATAGCAGTTTCTGCTATATCCATCACTGCCATAGCGCCTTTAAGTGTAGTTACACCTGCTGTTTCATCTTTTACACCAAGAGTATTTCCAACTGAAGTTTTCAAGGTTGCAAATTGAGATAAATTAGAACCACTAGAAAAACCTGAGCCTGCGGATACATTATAAACTGCTGAGAGTTGAGAAGCTGCAGAAACAGCTATCACATTAGCAAAACCTGTGGAATAATTTTTACCACTACCTACAGAATAACCTGAACCTGACGAAAATCCACTACCGGCATTACTCATATAAGCAGAAACAGAAGAATAACCCCCTAAAATATTACCTTTATCAACTGAGTTAAACCCCATAGCATCAGCAACATTGGCATCAATTTGACCTTTTGATTCTCTTAGAGAAACAGAAGCTTGTGAAATGAAACTACTTGCACCAAATCCAGTAGCAGTTAATCCTGTTCCACTGATTAAAATATCTTTACCATCATTTTTTACCAAAGATAAGCGACCGTAATTTTCTTTCATATTTGGATTGATAAAAGCACCCTTGCCTATATCACCTTCAATTTTAATCCCTCTACCCTCTCTTGAAGTGAGCAAAAGTTTACCATTTTCATCTATAGAGGCTTCTACTCCTGTAGTATCTTTTACAGAGTTGATTGCAGAAACTAAAGCACCATTGCTATCGCCATCTTTATATTCTATCTGGCCGATTTTTACCCCATTAATAGTAAAATCTTCAGAAGTAGTACCTTCTCTAACTGCACCCATACCTCGAGTCTCTACTGTAAAGGTAGCCCTAACACCCGTTTTATCGGCATTTTTATTGATCTCTTCAGCTAAAGCCCCAAGTCCTGTTCCAACCGAAGTTGAAATCACAACTTTTTGAAATTTAAAATCATCTATACCGTTATAGTTTTTCAAAGTAAATTGCACTTCACCACTTTCAGAAATCCTTCCTCCAGTTTCAAAGCGTGTTAAACCGATTTTAGAAGATTGGGTTGGGCCTATGGTAGCTTTAATAGTTTGATTTGAACTTGCACCGATTTGAAATTCTTGATTGATAAAATTACCACTTAAAAGTTGTTTACCATTAAATGAAGTAGTATTAGCAATATTATCAAGTTCTTCCATCAAGCGGTTAATATCTGCTTGAAGCATAGTTCTTGTTTTTAAGCTTTGTCCATCTTGAGCTGCTTGAGTTGCTTTAGTCTTGATTGTATCTAAGATCTTAAGTTGCTCATCCATAGCTTTATCTGCAGTTTGTAAGATACCTAAAGCATCATTACCATTAGATATAGCTTGACCTAAAGTATTAGCTTGAGATCTTAGACTATCTGCTATCGCCATCCCTGAAGCATCATCTGCGGCTGAGTTGATTCTAAGACCTGAACTAAGTCT
>NZ_MJXI01000006.1:0-821 GCF_001762705.1 Campylobacter sp. BCW_6460
AACATAATCAGGTATTATGCCTTCTTTTTCAAGCATACTTAAAGCCCCATCAGCACAAAAGATCACTGCTTTATCTTGATAAGCTTTAAGTAAAGGAAGTTGTTTAGCTAAACTAGGTCCTGCAGAAACTACTATAGCATTTTCAAATTTGTTTTTTCTTTCATTTAAGATTCTTTGAAAAGGAATGCTTTCAAGCATAGAAGGGATGTTTTGTAAAAGATGAGAATAACACTCAAAACCGATGCATAAACTAGAATTTAAATTTCTTATCACAACTTTTATATTTTTCTCGCAAAGCTCATCTGCTTTATGCCAGATATCCTCATAAAACTTTTTATAATAAACATTATTCACAAACATTTCATACAAACTTAAGTACTCAAACATATCTTTCATATCAAAAAGTATAAGCAGTTGAATATCTACTCTTTCTTCTTCGATATCCACAAGATAAATTTTTCCACTACAAAGCTCTTCACTCAAATCCAATGCACTTAAAGCTAGGATAAAAAGTTCTATTTCGCTTTCAAATACAAAAAGATGTTTATAGTGTTTAGCTAAATTTTTAATAAGCAAGGCATTGCCTATACCATAAATACATACGAAAGGATATCTAGGAGTTTTTTCTAAAATACTTTGATAGAAAAAATTTAATTCTTCTTCTAAATTTTCATACATAAAAACATTATGAGTTTTATCATAGATATTTAAATTTTCATCTATATTAAAACGAGAACAAGTTTTATTTTGTATGAAATTTAAAAGTTTATTTCCTAAGGGTTCATTTACCCCACTTAATAAAGCTTGTATGTTTTTTTCTA
>NZ_MJXI01000007.1:0-821 GCF_001762705.1 Campylobacter sp. BCW_6460
AACATAATCAGGTATTATGCCTTCTTTTTCAAGCATACTTAAAGCCCCATCAGCACAAAAGATCACTGCTTTATCTTGATAAGCTTTAAGTAAAGGAAGTTGTTTAGCTAAACTAGGTCCTGCAGAAACTACTATAGCATTTTCAAATTTGTTTTTTCTTTCATTTAAGATTCTTTGAAAAGGAATGCTTTCAAGCATAGAAGGGATGTTTTGTAAAAACTGTCCATGTGTTAGCAAAGGTAAAAAACAAGAAATATCTGCATTTCTTATTGCTACAGCTGCACTTTTAATACAAAGTTCATTCAAAGATAAAATAGAAGTTTCATAGTATTTAAGATAATAATGCGAGCTAATAAACATTTCATATAAACTTAAATACTCTAAAATGCTTTGTTGATCAAAAACCATAGCAATATGAATTTCCACATCCTTGGCTGCTGCATCAAACAATATCACTTGATAAGTTTTTAGCTCTTCACTCAAATCCAATGCACTTAAAGCTAGGATAAAAAGTTCTATTTCGCTTTCAAATACAAAAAGATGTTTATAGTGTTTAGCTAAATTTTTAATAAGCAAGGCATTGCCTATACCATAAATACATACGAAAGGATATCTAGGAGTTTTTTCTAAAATACTTTGATAGAAAAAATTTAATTCTTCTTCTAAATTTTCATACATAAAAACATTATGAGTTTTATCATAGATATTTAAATTTTCATCTATATTAAAACGAGAACAAGTTTTATTTTGTATGAAATTTAAAAGTTTATTTCCTAAGGGTTCATTTACCCCACTTAATAAAGCTTGTATGTTTTTTTCTA
>NZ_MJXI01000008.1:0-1023 GCF_001762705.1 Campylobacter sp. BCW_6460
TTTTACAAAACATCCCTTCTATGCTTGAAAGCATTCCTTTTCAAAGAATCTTAAATGAAAGAAAAAACAAATTTGAAAATGCTATAGTAGTTTCTGCAGGACCTAGTTTAGCTAAACAACTTCCTTTACTTAAAGCTTATCAAGATAAAGCAGTGATCTTTTGTGCTGATGGGGCTTTAAGTATGCTTGAAAAAGAAGGCATAATACCTGATTATGTTTTAAATATTGACTTTGAAGACTTGCCTTTAAGATTTTTTCAAAATAAAGAAAATAAAACTTCTTTAAATATGCTTTCATGCGCCACTCATCCTAGTTTGGTTCGTGTACTAGATAATAAAAGTGTGATTTTAAGAGATGATCCTTTATACCAACGCTTCAATCTTAGCGACTTTGGTTATATTGATACAGGTACTCATGTAAGTCATTTTTCTTATACTTTAGCTTTGGCTTTAGGATTTAAAAATATTATCATGATAGGACAAGATTTGGCCTTTGATAAAGAAGGAAATTCGCATTCTAAAGGTTTTGCTTTGGGTGAAAGGATAGACCATACTCTTAATTTACGAACTTTACAAGTCACCGCCTATGCAGGTAAAGGTGAAGTTTTAACTCATATTGCTTGGAATGATTATCGCATAAAGCTTGAATATCTTTTTGCTTGCAACGAACAAAAAGCTAAATTTTACAATGCCACTGAAGGTGGAGCAAGGATTAATTTTACTGAAGAACTTTCCTTTAAAGAATGTTGTGAAAAACTCCTTACAAAATTTAAACCCAAGTTTGAACTTCCCAAAAATTTAACTAAAAATAGAAGTGATAAACTCCTAGTTAAATTCAAAGAAAAAATACAAAAAGATCAAGATAATGCTAAAAGATTTTTAGACGATGCTTTAGCTTTAAAACAAATTTTAGAAAACATACTCAGTAAAGATTTTATTTTACCTTTGGAATTTTTAGAAAAAGTTTATCAAAATATAGAAAATTTCAATCACTCTTTAGATACAGATGAGTTTATACAGGATG
>NZ_MJXI01000009.1:0-2176 GCF_001762705.1 Campylobacter sp. BCW_6460
GATATTTTGGTTAAAGGAGCTGATTATAAAGATAAGCTTGTTGTGGGTGCGGATATCGTTTCAAGAGTTGAATTAATCGACTTTGAAGAAGGATTTAGTACGAGCAAGATCATAGAAAAGATTAAGGATAAAAAATGATAAATTTAGTGGAAAAAGAATGGCAAGAACATCAAAAAATCGCTCAAGAAAGTGAAATTTTAAAAGGACAAATCGCTAAAGTAGGAGAGCTTTTGTGCGAGTGTCTTAAAAAAGGTGGCAAGATTTTGATTTGCGGAAATGGTGGGAGTGCAGCTGATGCCCAGCATTTTGCAGCTGAACTTAGTGGGCGTTATAAAAAAGAACGCAAAGCTTTAGCAGGCATAGCACTTACAACCGATACTTCAGCACTTAGTGCTATAGGAAATGACTATGGTTTTGAGTTTGTTTTTTCAAGACAAGTGGAAGCTTTAGGAAATGAAAATGATATTTTAATCGGTATTTCAACGAGCGGAAAAAGCCCTAATGTTTTAGAAGCTTTTAAAAAAGCAAAAGAACTTAATATGCTTTGTTTAGGGCTTAGCGGAAAAGGTGGTGGAACGATGAATAAGCTTTGCGATCATAATCTTGTTATACCAAGCGATGATACGGCTAGAATTCAAGAAATGCACATTTTGATCATACACACACTTTGTCAGATCATCGATGAGAGCTATAAAATTGATTTATAAAAACCTATGAAAAACTATAAATAAATATCAAATATTTTTAGATTTTTATTGAAAATTTATTACTATTACTTAAAAATTTATACAAGGAACTTTTTATGGTAAATCAACCAACAGCTACTATTTTTGCTGGTGTAAATGGTGCAGGAAAGACTACTTTATATTTTTTAGCACAAGAGCAAGGAATAAATTTAGGTTATCGCATAAATGTAGATGAGATAGCTCAAAGCATTGGAGATCATAGAGATAGACAAACTCAAGTTCGTGCCTCAAAGATAGCTATAAAAATGCGTAAAGTATATATAAATGATAAACTTAATTTTAATCAAGAAACTACGCTTTGCGGAAAAGCTATATTAAATCTATTTAGTGAATTAAAAGAGCATGGTTATAAAATCAATTTACACTTCGTAGGACTTGATAGCCCGAAAACTGCAAAAGCGCGAGTAAAAATAAGAGTAGCTAAAGGTGGGCACGACATAGAGCCGCATTTAATAGATAAAAGATATTATGAAAGTATGCAAAATCTTTTAAAAATTATGCCATTATGTGATGAGATTTTAGTTTATGATAATACTAAAAATTATGAATTAATTGCAAAGATAACAAATGGGATATTAGATTTGCAAAATAATGTTGCTTGGTTTAATGATTTAATATCAGACAAAACACAATCTAAAAGCCACTCTTATAATAATGAATATAATCATTCTAGTAGGATTAAACTATAATGGATAAGCTCGTTTCTATCGGATACGCTGCAAATTTACTTGGTGTTACAATACAAACAATCCGCAATTGGGATAAACAAGGTTTGTTAAAGCCCGATATTTTGGTTAAAGGAGCTGATTATAAAGATAAGCTTGTTGTGGGTGCGGATATCGTTTCAAGAGTTGAATTAATCGACTTTGAAGAAGGATTTAGTACGAGCAAGATCATAGAAAAGATTAAGGATAAAAAATGATAAATTTAGTGGAAAAAGAATGGCAAGAACATCAAAAAATCGCTCAAGAAAGTGAAATTTTAAAAGGACAAATCGCTAAAGTAGGAGAGCTTTTGTGCGAGTGTCTTAAAAAAGGTGGCAAGATTTTGATTTGCGGAAATGGTGGGAGTGCAGCTGATGCCCAGCATTTTGCAGCTGAACTTAGTGGGCGTTATAAAAAAGAACGCAAAGCTTTAGCAGGCATAGCACTTACAACCGATACTTCAGCACTTAGTGCTATAGGAAATGACTATGGTTTTGAGTTTGTTTTTTCAAGACAAGTGGAAGCTTTAGGAAATGAAAATGATATTTTAATCGGTATTTCAACGAGCGGAAAAAGCCCTAATGTTTTAGAAGCTTTTAAAAAAGCAAAAGAACTTAATATGCTTTGTTTAGGGCTTAGCGGAAAAGGTGGTGGAACGATGAATAAGCTTTGCGATCATAATCTTGTTATACCAAGCGATGATACGGCTAGAATTCAAGAAATGCA
>NZ_MJXI01000010.1:0-22619 GCF_001762705.1 Campylobacter sp. BCW_6460
TGCATTTCTTGAATTCTAGCCGTATCATCGCTTGGTATAACAAGATTATGATCGCAAAGCTTATTCATCGTTCCACCACCTTTTCCGCTAAGCCCTAAACAAAGCATATTAAGTTCTTTTGCTTTTTTAAAAGCTTCTAAAACATTAGGGCTTTTTCCGCTCGTTGAAATACCGATTAAAATATCATTTTCATTTCCTAAAGCTTCCACTTGTCTTGAAAAAACAAACTCAAAACCATAGTCATTTCCTATAGCACTAAGTGCTGAAGTATCGGTTGTAAGTGCTATGCCTGCTAAAGCTTTGCGTTCTTTTTTATAACGCCCACTAAGTTCAGCTGCAAAATGCTGGGCATCAGCTGCACTCCCACCATTTCCGCAAATCAAAATCTTGCCACCTTTTTTAAGACACTCGCACAAAAGCTCTCCTACTTTAGCGATTTGTCCTTTTAAAATTTCACTTTCTTGAGCGATTTTTTGATGTTCTTGCCATTCTTTTTCCACTAAATTTATCATTTTTTATCCTTAATCTTTTCTATGATCTTGCTCGTACTAAATCCTTCTTCAAAGTCGATTAATTCAACTCTTGAAACGATATCCGCACCCACAACAAGCTTATCTTTATAATCAGCTCCTTTAACCAAAATATCAGGTTTTAAAAAGCTTATAAGTTCCAAAGGCGTATCTTCATCAAAAATCACTACAAAATCCACAAAATAAAAAGCTGCCAACATACAAGCTCTTTGAAATTCTGAATTTACAGGACGACTCTCACCTTTGAGTCTTTTCACACTCGCATCTGAGTTCAAACCTACAATCAAAACATCACCCAATCTTTTAGCTTTCTCAAGGTATTTTATATGTCCAAAATGCACGATATCAAAACAACCATTTGTAAAAACGATCTTTTTATCATTTTGTTTTAAAAGTGCCAAAAGTTCTTCTTTGCTTTTGATTTTTTTCTCAAAATCCACACGATTAAAACTCTTAATCTCATCAAAACTCACACTCACACTGCCTATTTTACTCACCACAACGGCTGCAGCTTCATTGGCAAGTTCACAAGCTTTAAAAATTTCAATCCCATTTGCCAAACAAAAAGCCAAAATGGCAATCACGCTATCGCCAGCCCCTGTTACATCATAAACTTCTAAGGCTTTAGCAGGAGCAATTTTTAAACCCTCATCAAAAAGTGCGATCCCTGCTTCTGAAAGAGTGATGATAGAATAACGCAAAGAAAAATCTTCTTTTAATTTTTTAATCCCTTTTTCTAAATTTTCACCCTCTAAATTTTCAAATTTCAAAGCTTCTAAAGCTTCTTTTTTATTAGGTGTAAGTAAAGTTGCACCACTGTATTTACTAAAATCACTCCCCTTAGGATCAACCAAAACAGGGATATTTAAAACATTTGCTTTTTCTATCAAAGCTTTACAAACCTTAGGCGTTAAAATGCCCTTAGCATAGTCACTTAAAACCACAGCTTTAAAATCTTTGATCCTTTCATCAAACAAAGCAATAAGTTCATTTTCAAGCAAAATCTCACTTGTATCTTCTTCATCTAGTCTTAAAACCTGCTGATTGTGTGCCATAATGCGATTTTTAAAAGGGGTTTTACGTCCTTTTTGGATCAAAAATTCTCCTTTTAAATTTTCTTGTAAAAATTTCCCACTCTCATCATCACCCACAACACCGAGTGCAAAAACATCAGCTCCCAAGCTTTTTAAATTTGCATAAACATTCGCAGCCCCGCCTAATCTTTTATCTTCTTTAAGGGTTCTAGCTACTAAAACAGGGGCTTCAGGGCTGATACGCGAACAATCACACCAAGTGTAATTATCCACCATAAAATCCCCTATAATTAAAATTTTAGGTTTTTGCTGACTTAAAAACTCAAGCATTTACTTCCTTTTCAAAAAGTCTTTTTATCTCACCTAAATAATCTTTTATCCCTTCTTCTAAAGTGAATTTTGGCCGATAATCCCAAGTTTGATCTAGCTTTGCTTCAGTATGGAATTGATAAGATTTTACATAAGGATTTGGGATATATTCACAAGGCAAATCAGTCTTTAACTCTTTTTGCAAAATATCAACTATATCTTGAAAAGTCCTTGCTTTACCACTACCCACATTATAAACTCCACATTTTGAGTCAAGGGCGATTAAATTTGCACTAATAACATCTTTGATATAGGTAAAATCTCTATAAATTTTATCACTTCCTTCAAACAAGCGTGGATTTTTTCCTGCTAAAATTTGATGGCCAAACTGCAAAACCATAGAAGCAGTTTTGTTTTTATAAAATTCGCCTTTTCCATAAACATTAAAATATCTAAGTCCTACTAAATGGGCTTTATCGTAGTATTTTTTCGCTAGCTTATCCATCATCAATTTTGAAAAAGCATAAGGATTTTTTGGTTCTTCATCTTTACCTACAGTTTGTGGACTTTTTGCATCACCATAAACCGAAGCTGAACTTGCATAAATAAGCTTTGCATTAAGATCTATGCTAAGTTCTATAAAATCTTTAAAAGTATTTAAATTGGTTTGTAAAACCTTAGTTTGATCAAAAACCGTAGTGTCTGAAATTGCTGCTTGATGAAAAATAATCTCTGGCTTAAAATCTTCAATCTTTTTTAAAACTTTTTCATCATTAATATCACCTGCAAAAAGCTCTCCATCAAATTCAAGTAAATTTTTAAAATGCCCAAAACTTTGCAAATTTCCATTTTCAAAAATCGCACTACTACGCATTTTATCGATGATTAAAATTTCATGTTTTTCTTGCAAATTTAAAGCCAGTTGCGAACCTATAAATCCTGCGCCACCTGTGATTGCTATTCTCATTTAAATGTCCTTTTCTTTAAAAAAGCTCAAAATTTCTTTTAAATTTTTAAATTGTCTAAAAAAATCGCCTTCTTTTTTTTCTTCATTTACTAAAATCAAAGTGCCAATATCAGCATTTAATCCTGCTTGCATATCGCTTAGGTTATCTCCGATAAAGATAGAATTTTTCATATCCAAATCAAACTCATCTTCTGCTTTTAAAAGCATTCCTGCTTTAGGTTTGCGACACTCGCAACCTTCTAAATGTGGACAATGATAAATTTTATCAATTTTTATATCTTGTTTGGCAAATTCTTTAAGCATATAATCGCAAAGCTTAAAAAAATCACTTTCCTTATAATATCCTCTTGCAATGCCTGATTGGTTTGTCGCTATAAAAAGCAAATAATTTCTAGCTAAAAAATATCTACAAAGCTCAAAAATTCCATCACAAAATTCAAAATCTTCTATTTTATAAACATATTTTTTATCTATATTAATCACACCATCTCTATCTAAAAATAATGCTTTTGTTTTCATAAAAAACATTATAATATAGCTTTTTTAAAAAGAAAATAAACATTATCTTTAATTTCTTAAGATTTTTATAAAAATAAAGATATATAATACCTAGCAATCTAATTTTTACTAAGGAGAAAACAAATGAAAAAATTATTAGTAGTTTCTGCTTTGGCATGTCTTGGTGTTTCTGCTTTTGCTGCAGATGGTGCTACACTTTTTAAAAAATGTGCAGTATGTCATGGTGCAAATGCTGACAAAGTTTACTTAAACAAAGTTCCAGCTTTAAAAACTCTTTCTTCTGCTGAAAGACTTCAATACATGAAAGAATATTCAGAAGGCAAAAGAAATGCTTATGGTCAAGGTGCGATCATGAAACTTAACCTTAAAGGTTTAACTGAAGAAGATTTTAAAGCTATTGAAGCCCATATTGAAACTTTAAAATAATTTCTAAAAAAGGCTTTCCTTTTTAAGAAAGCCTTTTTTTATCCAAAGCTTCTTTTTTACGCCTTTCTAATTCTATAGCATCACGCAAAGAATCCTCATCATCATTTAAAGTAGTAAATTTATAATCATCATCAAATTGCTTATTTTTAATCCCCCAAAGCAAAGTTGCCAAAATGATAAAAAACGCTAAGATAGAAACCCCTATCATCATCATGATTATACTATTCATTCTTTAATCCTTAAAGCATTTAAAATGACTATTATACTACTAAAAGACATAGAAATAGCAGCAAATAAAGGATTTATCATACCCAAAAAAGCCAAAGGTATGGTACAAGCATTATAAAACAAAGAAAAAGCAAGATTTTGCTTGATAATTTTAAAGGTATTTTTAGATAATTTGATGGCTTTTTTTAAAGAAAGCAAGTCATTTTTCAAAAGTAAAACATCACTACTTTCTATAGCTAGATCACTTCCTTCTCTTAAAGTCATCGAAACACTTGCATATTTTAAAGCTAGTGCGTCATTTACCCCATCACCTACAAATAAAACTTTGTAATTTTTGCTTAAATTTTCTATAGTTTTCATTTTATCTTCTGGCAAACAAGAAGCTTGATAATTTTGAATTTCTAACTTTTTAGCGATTTTTTCCACTGCTTTTTGATGATCGCCACTTAGTATCATTAATTCTTTCTTTTCTTTTTTAAGATAAGCAATAAGCTCTTTTGCACCTTCTCTTAAAACACTATCAAACTCAAAAAAAGCTAAAATTTTACCTTCCTTAGCAAAAATAAAATGTGTATTATCAAATTCTTTAGTTACAATACCCTTTTCTTGCAAAAATTTAGAACTTCCACCTAAAAGCAACTCTTCATTTAACTCAGCACTTAAACCTTTAGCTTGAATGCTCGAATGCTTTTTAAAATCCAAATTTAAATCTTTAGCTCCTTTTTGCTTTAAATATGACGCAATATTTTGAGAGATAGGATGTTTGGAAAGTTTTACAAAATTATAAAGCTCATTTAAATCAAGTGTTTTATCCAAAAAAACCTCTTTAAGCTCAAGCTCTATTTTAGTTAAAATACCTGTTTTGTCAAATACCACACAATCACATTTACTTAAATCTTCTATCACGCTAGAACTTTTAAATAAAATATGCTTTTTTAAAGCCCTACCTAAGGCCACAAGATTGCTCACGGGCGTTGCTAAAGCCAAAGCACAAGGACAAGCGATAATCAAAACTGCAATCGCATTGACTAAAGAAATTTCAAAACTCTCTTCCTTATAAAAAAACCAAAAAGCAAAACAAACAAAAGCGATCAATAAAACCGTTCTAGAAAAATAAGCCGAAAGACTATTGACCAAACTTTCAAGTTTTGCTTTTTTAGAGCTTGCAAGTTCTAAAAGCTGGATAATTTGACTGAGTTTTGAATCTTTGTAAAGCTTTGTTGCTTCATACTCCACACTTCCATCAAGCACTATACAAGCTGAAAAAATTTCATCTTCTTTTTGTATGAGTTTTGGGATATTTTCTCCATTTAAAGAAGAGGTATCCACGCTCATTTCACCACTTTTACAAATCCCATCGATTAAAATTTTATCTCCAGTTTTAAGTAAAATTCTATCTCCCAAACAAACCTTTTGCACTTCTTTAGGAACAAATTCTTTACCATCAAAAACTAAAACTTCATTTTGTAAAAAATCATTAAGCCCATCTATGGTATCTAAAGCACGCTTTTTACTAAACATCTCAAGATATTTTCCTATAAACACAAAGCAAATTATCATCGCCACAGAGTCAAAATACACTTCCCCTACCCTAAAAAACATAGCCCATAAAGAATAAAAATAAGCCAAACTCGCTCCGCTAATCACCAATACATCCATATTTAAACTATGCATTTTTAAAGTTTTAAAAGCGCTTTTATAAAAATGAGATCCCGTATAAAAAAGCACAGGAGAACAAAGGATAAATTCAGCAAAATTTAAAATATCTTTAGTATCCTTATCCATACCGCTAAAAAATCCTGCGTATTTTGCCACTGCTATCCACATGATATTCATCACACAAGCTATAGCCACAACAAGCTTAGAATAAAATTCTCTTTTTAGTAAATCCGCTTTTTTTGAAGCCTTGCTCGCATCATAAGCACTCGCTTTATAACCTATGCTTTCAATAAGTCTTAAAATTTGCACCAAAGAAATACTTTGTTCATCAAAAACAATGCGTGCTTTATGGCTTAAATGATTGATATCAAGTTCTAAAATTCCTTCTTGCTTGGTTAAAATTTTCTCATTAAGCCACACACAAGCTGCACATTCTATACCGTGTATCATGAGATAAATTTCACTAAATCCTTCTTTGGTTTTAGTAATAAACTCATCATAATTTTTCATTTCATTTTGAAAATTTACAGGGCTTAAAGTTTGATTTCCAAGCTTTTCATAAAACTCATCTAATCCACTTTCATGTAAAATTTCCCAAACGCTCTCACAACCCTTACAGCAAAAAAATTTACCCTTATACTCTATCATTTGGGCTTGTTTATAATCAAGTCTACAATGTTCACATTTCATAATCATTCTTTAAAAAAAATATTTTTTATAATTATAGACAAATTTGACAAAAAGTGCATTTTTTTACTAAAATCACATTTTACAAAAATTATTCTGCTAAATCTTACGAGGACTTATGGAAAAAGAAAAAAAACAACATCAAAGAACCCACGTTCCAGTGGAAGGTTATAAAATCGAAGAATTAAAATTATTAGATTTAGAAAATCTAGTTAAAATCGCTAATGAATGTGAAATCGAAAACCCAAGAGAATTTCGCCGTCAAGAACTTATTTTTGAAATTTTAAAAGCACAAACAAAAAAAGGCGGTTTCATACTTTTTACAGGGATTTTAGAAATTTCTTCTGAAGGTTATGGCTTTTTAAGAGGCATGGACTCTAATCTTAGCGATAGTGTTAATGACGCTTATGTTTCAAATTCGCAAATTAGAAAATTTGCTCTACGTGTAGGCGATATCGTTACAGGACAAGTTAGAGAACCAAAAGATCAAGAAAAATACTACGCTCTTTTAAAAATCGAAGCGATCAATTATCTGCCTTTACAAGAAGCTAAAGAAAGACCTTTATTTGATAACTTAACCCCTATTTTTCCAACAGAAAAAATCAAACTCGAATACGATGCAATGAAGCTTACAGGTCGTGTTTTGGATCTTTTTACTCCTATAGGAAAAGGGCAACGCGGACTCATCGTTGCTCCACCACGCACAGGTAAAACAGAGCTTATGAAAGAACTTGCTACTGCTATTGCAAAAAACCACCCAGAAATGCATTTAATTGTGCTTTTAGTCGATGAAAGACCTGAAGAAGTTACCGATATGCAAAGATGCGTAAAAGGCGAAGTTTTTAGTTCTACTTTTGATTTACCTGCTTATAATCATGTGCGTGTAGCTGAACTCGTGATAGAAAAAGCCAAAAGAATGGTAGAAACAGGAAAAGATGTTATTATCCTGCTTGATAGCATCACAAGACTGGCGCGTGCTTATAACACCGCAACTCCAAGCAGTGGAAAAGTCCTAAGCGGTGGGGTGGATGCTAATGCCCTACACAAACCAAAACGCTTCTTTGGTGCAGCTAGAAATATAGAAAATGGAGGCTCTTTAACCATAGTTGCTACGGCTTTAATTGACACAGGTTCAAGGATGGATGATGTGATTTTTGAAGAATTTAAAGGCACAGGAAATAGCGAAATAGTTCTTGATAGAAATATTGCTGATAGAAGAATTTATCCTGCGATTAATATTATCAAATCAGGAACAAGAAAAGAAGAATTACTCCAAGGCGTAGCAAATCTTCAAAAAATTTGGGCGATCCGTTCGGCGATTTCTCAAATGGATGATGTTGAGGCATTGAAATTTTTATATTCTAAAATGCTTAAAACCAAAGACAATGTAGAACTTTTATCTATAATGAACGAGTAGAAAATGCTTCAAGCTTTAGCGATTAAATACAGACCAAAAACCTTTGATGAACTCATAGGACAAAAGACAGTTAGCGTAAGTTTAAAATACGCTCTAAATCATAATCGCTTAGCTCATGCTTATCTTTTTTCAGGACTTAGAGGAAGTGGAAAAACTTCGAGTGCTAGAATTTTTTCTCGTGCTTTAGTTTGCGAACAAGGGCCAAGTGATACTCCATGTGGCACTTGCAAGCACTGTCTTGCAGCACTTGAAGGCAAACATATAGACATTATAGAAATGGATGCTGCAAGCAACCGTGGACTTGAAGACATACAAACCTTAATCGAGCAAACCAAATACACCCCTTCTATGGCAAGATTTAAAATTTTCATCATTGATGAAGTACATATGCTTACCCCACAAGCTGCAAATGCACTTTTAAAAACCTTAGAAGAACCCCCAAGTTATGTTAAATTTATACTTGCAACAACAGATCCTTTAAAACTTCCAGCCACTGTACTTTCAAGAACGCAACATTTTCGCTTTAAACAAATTCCACAAAGTGAAATTTTAAATCATCTTAAAAAAATTTTACTTAAAGAAAATGTTAAATTTGAAGAAGAAGCTTTAAAATTCATAGCAAGAAGTGGCAATGGATCTTTAAGAGATACTTTAACCTTGCTTGATCAAGCCATTATTTTTTGTCAAAATGAAATCAGCATTAGTAAAATTACAGATATGTTAGGCTTTTTAGATCCTCAAAAAATCAAAGCCTTTTATCAGGCTATTTTAACAAAAGACAAAGAAAAAGTTTTTGCATATTTAGAAGAATTGCAAGACTATGAAGCTTCAAGCGTGATTGATGAAATGCTTTTTTATTTAAAAGAAAGTTTTTTTGCAAAAAGTACAGAATTTTCTACTTTAATTTATGAAAGATTTTTCCGTATTTTATCAAAAGCTAAAAATATGCTTTGCGATGATGATGGCTTTACGCTTTGTGTTATGGCTTTTATGATGATGGAAGCAAGTCATTTAAAAGAAATTGACGCACAAATCCAAGAAATCAAACAAGAAAATATAACAAATACTACACCTAAGATCACACCTTCTCCTATCATGCCTAATCTTGAGAAAAAAATAGAAAAAAATGCTTATGAAATCTTGCTTGATAGTATTTATGATAGGGATTTTGATCTTGCAGAATGCTTTAAACAAAGCACAAAATTTATTAGTTTTGAAAGCAATACTTTAAATATAAGCTCAAACGCACAAGGACAAAATCGCGATACGCTCAATAAAGGTTTTAAACTCATACAAGAACTTTTTAAAGCTAAATTTGGAGAAAATGCAAAAATTAATGTGCAAAAAGCACTAACAATTGATGAAAATAAGCTTCAATCCTTAACTCAAGAATTACCAAACAGTGAAAATAAAAACAATATTCAAAGTTCTATTAATATGCTTAAAGAAGGAGCTAAAAAATTTGACCCACAAGAAGATCTTAAAGAGGCTCTTAAAGATTGTTTTGGGGAGCCTAGTATAGAAAATTAATCATCATTTTTAAGAGAAATGAAAATCAAAGCTAAAAACATATAAGTTACCAATCTTGTAGCACCAGGCAAACCATTCCAAACATTACTCATCCACATTTCAAACCATTCTGCAGCAACTACTTGAAAGGCAAACCATAAATACAACAACAAGTTAAGGAAATAATCCCAAAAATCTTAACGTTAAGAAAGCTTTGAGCATCTAAATTTCTAGCTTTAAACATATCATAAGCACCTTTTAGGGCTGTTAAGGTAATAAAAATTTCAAAAAGAATAATTATTTATATAGCCTATATGATGAATCACAGGAGAAGTAATAACCCCATAAACTATAGCATTACCTAAATAATCAGACTTTATATCCGCACTCATCACATGCGAAACAAATTGGAAATTAGAATTATAATCTGTCACATTTCTAAAAACCACTATACCTGCTAACGATGCAACGGTAAGCAAAATAATAATTTTTGAAAATCAAATCATTTTACTTATGCAAAAACATTTTTATTACATTTATACCATTTTAATAATATATTATTAATAAAAATTAAATTTTTAAATTCTTTTAAGCCTTAAAGAATTAAGTACCACAGCAACAGAACTAAAACACATTGCAAGTGCTGCTATATGAGGACTTAAAGTGATAAAAGGTATAAATCCTGCTGCGATAGGAATGCAAAGTACATTATAAATAAAAGCCCAAAAAAGATTTAGCTTAATAATACTGCGTGTTTTTTTAGCAAGTTTAAAACATTTAAAAATCGCTGATAAATCATCTTTTATCAAGATAAAATCCCCTGTTTTTTTTGCAAGTTCATTTGCTTTTGAGAAACTCATACTCGCGCTTGCAGCAGATAAAGCCGCCGCATCATTGATCCCATCTCCTACAAAAAGAGTTTTTTTAAATTTTTGAATGATTTGTAGTTTTTCTTCACTCTTAAGTTGAGCGTGAAATTCATCTATTTGTAATTCTTTGGCTATTTTTTCTACATTTTTTATATGATCACCACTTAAAATAAAAGTTTTAAGATTTTGCTTTTTTAAATTTAACACAAGCTCTTTGGCCCCATCTTTTAAAGCATTGCTTAACAAAACACCACCTAAACACTTTTTATTCTTAGCAAAATACACCCTAACATATTCTTTAAAAGAATCAAAAAAGATATCGCTTTCTTTTGTGTCAACTTCATTTTTGTGCAAAAACTCCGCGCTACCTACAAGATAAATATTATTATCTTCTTTGTATTTTATACCAGAACCCACAATCACTCTTCCCTCGCCCTTTAAATCAAAAATTTGATCTTTATGCAAAGCCTTGGCTATAGGATGAGAGCTTAAACTTTCAATTTGACATAATTTATCAAAATCATCTTTAGAAAGATTGTGCTTAAAAATACTCAAATTTTCCTTTGTTAATGTACCTGTTTTATCAAAAAAAGCGTACTTAACTAAGGCTAATTTTTCTAAAGCAGCAGGATTTTTAATAAGAATGAAATTTTTTGCCGCATTTGCACTTGCCACAACCAAAGCTATAGGCGTTGCAAGCCCTAAAGCACAAGGACAAGAAATCAAAAGCACAGCACAAGCGTGTAAAAAAGCTGTATTTAAATCCGCTTTTACCGCCCAAAAAACAAAAACTAAAAAAGCAAAAAATATTATACCCCCTACAAAGTATTTAGAAATTTGATCTGCTAAATTTGCCAAAGGACTTTTAATATTTCCTGCTTCAAAAACTAGATTTTTGATTTGTTCTAAAGTACTATCCATAGCCTTTTTGTTTGCTTTGATCCTTAAAGCGCCATTTAAAACTACTGCTCCTGCTTGAACTTCATCGCCTTCTTTTTTTAAAACAGGTAAAAACTCCCCATTTAAAAAACTCATATCAAGCTCTGCGCTCCCTAAAAGCACTACCCCATCTGCAACAATGCTTTCTCCTTCTTTTACCAAAAGCACATCGCCACTTTTGACAAAAGAACTTGAAATTTCTTTGATGCTTTCATCTTCAAGCAAAATTTTTGTCTTTTTTGTATCTATATTTTCCAAAATTCTTTGATAATCTTGTGCTTTAAATTTAGCCTTACTTTCAAGATATTTTCCTAAAAGCACAAAAGAAATAATCATCATTGCACCACTAAAATACAAATCTTCTTCTTTGAAAATTTGCAAATACACCAAAAAAGAATACGCAAAAGCACTCAAAGTCCCCAAAGCTACAAGGGTATTCATATCTAAATTTTTACTTTTAAGGCCTAAAAAAGCATGAGAAAAAAAATCTCTCCCACAATAAAATATCCCAAAAAAACTCAAAGCCATTTGGATATTTTGCGAAAAAGAAGTTTTAACAAACATTTCAAAATACATAATAATCACACTCAAAACTATACTTAAAAGCAAATTTTTTCTTAATTCTAAGTGTTTTTTTGCCTTGTATGCGTTCAAGCTTTGTTCATCTTCTAAAATTTCAAAGCCTAAATTTTTAATTTTTGCGATGATATCTTTGCGTTTTTCTTGATCTTCAAGTAAAAAAACTCCGCTAGAATTCACATAAGAAACACTAGCATCTTTAACACCATCAATTTTTTTACAAGCTCTTTCTATAGCGTTAGAACAATTAACGCAAGTCATTTTACCTATTTTTATACGCAATTCTTCCATTATAAACACTCTATGATTTCAAAACCTAAATCTTGAAATTCTTTTGTAAAATTTGATACTTGATTTTCTTCTAAATTTAAACTTAAAATTTTTTGCTCCAAATCCACTTCTATATTTCCAAATTCATCTTCAAGAGAATTTTTGATCAGATTTACACAACCTATGCAATTAACATTTTTTACTTTAAATTTCATTTTCACTCCTTATAGGTTGTATAGTAATGTGCCCGATTTCAAATTCATGTAGTAATTTATGGGATAAATCCTGAGATAGTTTTTCAAATTCCTTTAGATCGCAAACTTTCACTTTTAAGTGCATAGAAGCTACTAGCATTTTATTGGTGATTTGAGTAATATGCAAATCCACTACCTCATCCACACTAGGATTTAAAAGCAAAACTTGTCTTACTTTTTCTATATCCACAGGAGAACTTTCAAGTAAGACATTAGCGCTTTGTTTAAGCAAGATAATTGCCCATCTTAAAAGCAAGATTGATAATACAATAGCTAAAATCGTATCTATATAAACAATACCACTAAAATACACCGCGATCCCACCTATAATAACCACTAAAGAACCCAATAAATCACTCATCATATGTAAAAAAGCAGATTTCATATTGACATTTTCTAAATTTGCACCCTTAAACATCATCAAAGCATTAACCCCATTTACCAAAAAGCCCAAAATAGCTACAATTATCATGGTTTTAGCGTCAATTTCTTTTGGATTAATAAATTTTTCTATAGCCTCATAAATGATAAATAAAGCAGATAAAATAATAGTTAAAGCATTGATAAAAGCCACTAAAACTTCAAGACGAAAATACCCAAAGGTCTTTTGATGATCTTGCCATTTTTCTACAGCTATGATGGCTAAAAAACTAAGAGCTAAGGCAAAAACATCAGAAAACATATGCAAAGTATCGCTTAAAAGTGCCAAAGAATTTGAAAGGATTGAATAAATAAATTGCACAAGCATCATAGAAAAAGTCATTAAAAGAGAAATTTTTAAAATCTTTTTATCCATACTCCTTGCATCAGCATGGGAATGATGATGTTCATGAGAATGTTCTTCGTGATTATGATTACAAGATTTGTTAGCTAAAGGCTCGTGTGATAAAAATTTATACATTTTATATCCTTTTTGCTTGACATTTTAAGATATTAAGCTAAAAAGAATATAAATATTTGTTATTCTTATAAAAATTAAAAGTCAAAAAGTTCGCCTAACCAACTTTCTTTCTTTTTCTTTTTATAGTAATCATTGTGCTGATGATAAGCTGAGTTATTATATCTTGACTCTTGTCTTGAAGCTTGGTTAAAATTTGCTGTATTAGGGACACTGCGTTCTATGATTTTGTCAAGTTCTCCACGATCAAGCCAAACGCCACGACATTTTGGACAATAATCAATCTCAACTCCACTCCTATCGCTCATAACCAAATCCACATTGCAAACTGGACATAACATACAATACCGCCTTTTTTTAAATTTTTGATTTAAAATTATAAAAAGAAATACTAAACAATTTTACAACAAGTTTTAATGTTTTTTTGCATGTCTAGTCATCATAAAACTTTGTTCAAAAAATATAAGCAAAGTAACACTCACTCCTATAGCTAGAGCCAAAGTCACAGAAACAGTTGTAAAAAAATAATCAAAAAATTGAACCAAAAATTCAGACTTAGCCTTCAAATCATCACTGCGTATAAAAGAAATAAGATACAAAATCGCTTTATAAGCATAAATTCCAGGTATCATAGGAATAAGAGCAGGAAAAGCGATAATTTCAGCAGGGGTTTTGATGATTTTTGCTAAAGCAATTCCTAAACATCCTATGCAAAATGAAGCAACAAAAGTTGCAATTGCTAAAGTTTGAAAATGAAAATATTCCACCAAAGTAAAACGAAGCCCATGTGCAATTGCTGCTAAAAGAGCAGATAAAATAAGGGTTTTTAAAGGTGGATTGCAAGCATAAGCAAAGCCAAATCCCGCCACAGCAGCAAAAAACATATCTCTTAAAATAAATTCAATCATCTTAAAATCCCAAAATCCGAAATACTAAGTGTCATGTAAATTCCAAGTGCTATACAACAAATCAAAATAGCCACGCTGATAATACGACTAAGCCCCATTAAAATATGATCTTTTAATATATCAATCACAGAATTTATAAAAAATACCCCTGGTATAAGATATAAAATACTAGAACCCAAAGCCACATCAGAAGTATTGGTATATCCCATATCCAGTCCAAAAAATACAAACCACGATGAGATAAAAGAACAAAGGATGTATTGAATTCTTAAATCAATCTTTGCTTTAGTTAAAATATATCTTAACAACAATCCCACGAAAGTTGCAAAAAACACCAAATTTCCAGCGCCAAAATCACCGCCAAAAAGCCTACAAAAAGCCGAATTTGCCATAGAAACAAATAAAAGATTAAGCAAATAAGAATGCTTTTTTTGTTGAGAAATTTGCTCAAAAACGACTTTTGCTTTTTCAAGATCGTATTTGTGATCATATATAGCCCAGCTTAAAGCACTTAAATCAAAAATAAGCTTAAAATTAACATGGGCATGATGATTGGGTATAACATAAGTTCTTTGAATGGAGTTATCATCCATATCTACAACATTTAAAGTAATATGATGAAAAAAGAAATTGATATTTATCTCATAGCCATAAACCTCAGCTATTCTTCCTACGCATTTTGCCACCCTAGCTGTATAAGTTCCAGCACCTAGCAAAGTTTTAGTATATATGATTAAAAAATTAGTTAATCTTTGTATGTCAGGTTTTTCCATATTTTGATCATCTTTAACTTGAATTTATTACAATTATAGCAAATTTGAAAATAATAAAGAAAAAAATATTTATAATTTAAATCATTTATTAAAAGGCTTTTTGATTTTGATATAAATTAAACTTGCTAAAATCACAAAAACAATTATAATGATTAAAATTTGAGTTAAATAAGTTTTAATCAACTCTTCATTTTGTCCTATATAATAACCCAAAAATACAAGTATAGCCACCCAAATAGCACTACCAAGTGCAGTAAAAAGTATAAAATTTATAAGTTTCATTTTTACCAAACCTGCAGGCATAGAGATATACTGACGAATTCCTGGTAAAAGACGACAAGTAAAGGTTGAAAATTCCCCGTGCGTGTTAAAAAATTCTTCAAATTTAGCAAATTTGGCTTCATTTATACCAAAATACCTGCCCCATTTTAATACAAAATTTTTACCCCAAAAAAAGCAAATATAGTAATTAATCAAAGCCCCTAAAACAGAACCTAAAGTCCCACTAAGTATACAAAGAGTGATATCAAGTTCGCCTTTATGTGCCAAATATCCAGCAGGTATCATAACAACTTCACTTGGAAAAGGTATAAAACAACTCTCTAAGGTCATTAAGATAATAATACCCAAATACCCCCAAGCGCTAGCCGTCTCAACAATAAAAGAAATGATTTCTTGCATATTAGCCTTATTTGAAGAAAATTTTAAAAAATTGTAGCTTAAAAGATTAAACAGTAAAAAGCGGTTTTATACCGCTTTTTTTATTTACCTGCAACTGAAACTTGATTTGGATTGTCCGCTGCACGAGCGATCATACACTCTTTTAAAACAGCAGCATCAGCTGGATCGCTAACTTTTTTATTAATCCAGCGTTCAACTTGTTTCATTGTTTTTGACTCTGGCTCTGGAGCTTCGTATTTTGCCATCAAACTTGCACAATCAGCCAAAGCAATGATAGGTAATAAACTTGCAAAAAGTATTTTTCTCATCTTTTGCTCCTTAGAATTTTACATTATACATTAACATGATATTATCAGCTCTTGCTTTATCTTTTTTCGCTCCACCAAATGGTAAGCCACGATTACCCCAAATATTTTGGATATTAGTATAACTTAAGCGTAAGAATTGATATCTATCAAGTTGATAAATCACATAAAAATCATGTGCTGTTCCTCTTGTCATTCTTATATTAAGCGGATCATTGATACTTGGACGGCTCATAGTATACCAGTATCTACTTCCCCAGAAGAACTCATATCCTACTTTTAAAGCCTTGGTAAAATCATAGCGTCCACCTACATGCACAGCATAGCCATCTTCTTCATTGAAATTTAATTGAGACTGTACAGCAGGAATTGCACTTAGAGTATGTGCGTTTGCTCCGTTAGAATACCCTAAAGATACAAAATAATTAAAATTTGTTCCAAAAGCTTTGTAATTTTCAAAATGAATATTTGCTAAAGTTAAATCCCCAAGATTATAAACACCTTGATTTAATAAAACCGTTGGCCCTAAATTAATGCTAGGCAATGGTAATGCAAAATCAGTCATATGAGCCACATTGAAGATAATAAGATTATCTCCCATACCTTCTATAGGAAGCTCTCCTTCTACTGCAGCATAGTAAAGATTTGCATCAGCATCTTTTTGATCGCTCATCCAGTCTCTTACCTTGCCTTCTTCATCCCATTGATAAGTTTTACCATAAGCTGCACGGATAGCCACTTTATGATCTTGCAAACTTTCAGGTTTATAAGTGATCACCGCTGCATCACCTAGAGCGTTGATTGCCAAGGCTGGATAAGTGGATTGTCTTAAAGCATTGTTTCTAAGATTACTTCCTGGACCATCGGTTCCTGGCTGTCTTCCTATAGTTGCAATCCACTCAGGCGTGATATAGTAGTCAAGATAAGCTCTATCTACATAAAGTACAGGCCCACTTGTTCTTGTATTTCTTCCTGCATCTAAGTCATAAGGAGTGCCACTCCAAGCCATTTGAGACCAGTTTTTAGCCATAGATAAACGACCATAGAATTTGGTTTTATCATTAATATCAGCATTCATATTTAAATGAAGCTCATTCATCCATTTGTTGTTAGCACTATAATCTTGTCCGCTAACTTTATAGTTTGTATTTGAAACTGCTGTTGAAAACTCAAGTCCAAATTTAACCTTGCTCAAAGCAGCTTGAAATTCTGTTTCATCAGCTCTATCATTAAGATCAGCAAGTTCAGCTTTTACAGCTTCATTTTGCTTAGCTTGAGCTTCTCTTTCTTTTCTGATTTGTGCAAGTTCAGCTTGAATTTGTGCAAGCTGTTTTTGAAGCTTGGTTATTTCATCATCTGTATTTTTAGCAAAAAGTGAAGATGAAAGAAGACAAGCACTTAAAATAAGTGAAAACTTAGTTTTCATAATCATAACTCCTTGTAATTTTGTTACATTTCACTGAAATAAAATTATAATTATAGAAAAAAAAGCTTTAAAAAAAATTATGTGTTAATTATTTTTAGCTAGTCAAATTTTATGACTAGCTTTACATTATAAGATTTAAATTTAATTACAAAATTTTTATATCTAAAATTTTATCTCCTTGGCGTATAGAGTCTAAAACTTCCAAACTTTCTTCATCTTTTGGATCAATTTGCCCAAAAACAGTATGAACCCCATCTAAATGAGCTTGAGGGCTGTGACAAATGAAAAATTGGGATCCACCCGTATCGCGTCCTGCATGCGCCATAGATAAGGTTCCACGCTCATGTTTATGTTCTTGATCATCACATTCACAAATGATTTCATATCCAGGCCCACCTATACCATTGCCGTGTGGACAACCCCCTTGTATGACAAAATTTGGGATCACACGATGAAAATTTAAATCTTTATAAAATCCTTCATTAGCCAAAGTAGCAAAATTACAAACCGTTTGTGGAGCCTCATCACCAAAAAGTTTTAGCTTCATTGTACCTTTTTCAGTTTCTATAAGAGCAAATTTGTATTCATTTACTTTGCTTGTGTCAATTGTTTTTATCATATTTTTCTCCTTAATCTATATTTGTATAAACAGCTTGAACATCATCATCATCTTCTAACTTATCTAAAAGTTTTTCTATATCACTAAGCTGTTCTTCGCTAAAGCTTACAGGATTGTTTGGTATATACTCAAGTCCTGCTTTTTTAAGAACTAAACCCTTAGTTTCTATAGCAGAGCTTAGCTCACCAAAAGCAGTATAATCACCGCTAATTACTAACTCTTCTTCATTTTGTTCTAATTCTTCAAGCCCTGCATCGATCAAATCAAGTTCTAATTCTTCTAAATCCCCTGCAAATTTTTCAAGATGAAAAACCGCTTTTCTTGTAAACATAAAGCCTAAAGATCCATTTTGTAAAACTTCTCCACCATTCTTGCTAAAAATAGCTTTTACATTGGCCACGGTGCGTGTAGGGTTATCACTCATACATTCAACTATAACTAAAGCTCCATGCGCAGCTTTTCCTTCATAATGAATGTTTTTAATATCTGCGCTATCTTTTCCACTCGCACGCTTAATAGCCGCATCTATATTATCTTTTGGCATATTATTTGCTTTTGCTGTAGCTATAGCACTTCTTAATTTTGGATTCATATCAGGATCAGTGCCACCTTCTTTAGCAGCTACTTGTATGGCTTTAGCAAGCTTAGGAAAAAGCTTGCTCATTTTATCCCATCTAGCCTCTTTAGAAGCTCTTCGGTATTCAAATGCTCGTCCCATAAATTCTCACTTTCTTTAAAGATTTTCAAACTTAAAAGTATAAACTAAAAAGGCTAATTAAAGCTTTAAATGGTATGATTTTACCATTTATTTTAGGAGAAGTTTTTGAATATCGCAAAAAAAGAACTTTTTGTTGCTTGGTTTTTCTTGATTGCTGCTATTGTATTTGAAGTTTTAGGTACTAGTTTTTTAAAAATGGAAAATCAAATTTTAGGCTATATATTTATGGCTTTATTTATAGCTTTTTCTTATTTTTTTATGGGCAAGGCGATTAAAAAAATTCAAGTAGGCATAGCCTATGCTGTATGGGAACTTTTAGGGATTATTCTTATACTTTTAGTTTCTTTTATAGTTTTTAAAGAGAGTTTAACCTTAACTCAAATTCTAGGCATTGTTCTTTCTATCGTTGGAATTATCATGATTAATATAGGCGAGGTTAAAGAATAATGTATATTTTTATCATTGTTTTATCAGCATTCTTAGACATTATAGCAAATTTATTGCTAAAAAAATCAGATGGTTTTAAGCATAAAATTTGGGGCTTGGCTGCGATTGTCAATGCTATACTTGCTTTTTTTCTACTTTCTTTTTCTTTAAAATACGTTCCTTTAAGCATAGCTTACTCAACTTGGGGTGCTATAGGCATCATAGGAACTTGTCTTGGTGGATGGATTTTATATAAAGAAAAATTAAACAAAATAGGAATTTTAGGCATCATTATCGTAATAATAGCAGTATTTTTACTAAATTATTAAAACAGCAAAATGCTGTTTTAATGTTCCATTTTGTTTTTCGCTTCAATACCCATTAAAGAAAATGCGGTTTTAATACTAAGAGCAACCAAAGAAAATAATTTAAGTAAATCATTTTCATTTGCAGAGCCTATAACTTTATTTTCATTGTAGAATTTATGAAAATTTGCAGCTAAATTTTTAAGATAATCAGGAATTTTTTGCAAAGCTCTAGCCTCAAAAGCATCATTTAAAATAGCTTTTAAATTCAAAGCTTCAAAAAGTAAATTTACACCATCTTGATTTAAACTTTGTAAATCAGCTCCCATTACATCATCGATTTTTTTACCAGCTTTAGCAAACACTTGATGAATTCTAGCGTGTGCGTAGTTGATATAATACACAGGATTAGAGCTATCTTCTTTTTGCAAATCACTAATATCAAATTCCAAATGAGTATCGCACTTTTTACTCAAAAAGATATAACGCAAAGCATCACTTCCTATTTCATCAATCACATCGCTCATCAAGATAAAATTTCCTGCTCTTTTACTCATTTTATAAGGTTCTCCATCTTTAAGCAAGGAAACCATTTGTGCTAAAATAATCTCAAGATTATTAGAGTCAAATCCCAAAAACTCCATCGCAGCTTTCATTCTAGGGATATAACCATGATGATCTGCTCCCCAGATATTAATACACTTGCCATAACCACGACTCATTTTATCCTTATGATAAACAATATCTGCTGCCAAATAAGTCCCGCGTCCATCTTCACGGATAATTACCCTATCTTTTTCATCGCCTTTTTGCGAAGAAGCAAGCCAAATTTTACCTTCTTGCTCGTAAATTCCTTTATGTTTTTTTAAAGATTCTAAAGTTGCATTTAAAGCGTCATAATACGATCTCTCGCTTACATAGCTGTCAATTTTAATCTTTGCTTGTTCTAAATTTTGTTTAATCAAAACAAGCATTTTATCTTTTGCCCAATCAGCTAAACTAGGGATATTTTCTTCACTAAAAAATTCTTTACCAAATTTTTCAAAAGCTTCTTTTGCCAAATCTGCTATATACTCGCCTTTGTAATATTGCTCTGGATATTCAACATTTTCATGAAGTATATTTTCTTTCACACTTAGTAAAATAGAAAGCCCTAGTAAATAAATTTGATTACCCGCATCATTGACATAGTATTCTGTATCAAATTTATAACCCAAATGTCTTGCAAGTCTTGTTAAGGTGTCTCCAAAAACAGCGCCTCTTGCATGTCCTATGTGCAAAGGCCCAGTAGGATTTGCACTCACATATTCAAGTAAAAAACTTTCTTGTTTTTTTTCTCCTTTAGTAAAATCATTTGGATTTGCTAAAGCTTGATTTGCAAGTTCATTTAAAAAAATTTTGGAAATTCTAAAATTTAAATACCCATTTACAGCTTCAACCGATTCAAAGCAATCATGATTTTGAAATTTGCTCGCTAAGTCGCTAGCGATCAACATAGGAGATTTTTTTAATTCCTTAGCCAGTGAAAAAGCCAAAGGGGTAGCAAAATGTGCTAAATTTTTATCCTTTGGATTTTCAAGTGTAAAATCACACTCTAAAATCTTTTTAATTTCATTAAAAATAATACTTTTCAAAAGACTAAACCTTAAGCTTTTTTTGTTTCGTCTATACTTGCATCAGCATTTGTATTATTAGTTGTGTTTTTGTTTTCTTCTATTTTTTGAGTATTTTTTGCTACTTCATCATCATTATTCATTTCATCTTTAAAAGTTTTAATACCTTTGCCTAAACCCTTTGCAAGTTCTGGAATTTTTTTTGCTCCAAAAAGCAATACAACAATCAATAAAATAATCAACCAATGACTTGGACTTGACCAACCACCCATTTTATTCTCCTTCATTCCAAATATTTTGAATTTGCCCTAGATTCTGCCCTTTGGTTCTAAATTTATGGGCGATTAAAATCGCTCGCAATACTTCATAGCTTTGCTTTAGCTCATCATTAATGATAAGATAATCATACTCGCTAAGCTCTTTCATTTCATCACTAGCGTTTTGTAATCTTTTTTCTAGTTGTATTATTGTATCAGTATTTCGCTTAATAAGTCTTTTTTTTAATTCATCTTTATTTTTTGTAGTAATAAAAACAGAAACAATCTTATCAGCCATTTTTTGTCTGGCTATTTTAAATCCTTGCACATCAATATCAAAAACAACTATTTTTCCATTATCTAAAGCATCTTGAGTGTGCTTTAAAGAAGTGCCATAAAAATTTTCATGCACTTTAGCCCATTCTAAAAAATGATCACCATCTATACCTTTTTGAAATTCTTCATGGGATATAAAATGATAATGCATTCCATTTTTTTCACCCTCTCTTGGTTTGCGAGTTGTTGAAGAAATAGAAAAATAAAGCTCATCTTCAAATTCATCAAAAAGTTTTTTTAAAAGAGTTGATTTTCCAGCTCCACTAGGACCTGAAATCAACAAAATAAAACCTTGCAATTTTAATCCTCTTTAAAACTAATGTTTATATTTATATTCATATTCATACCCTTAAGAGCAGCTTTTAAGGTATCATCCTTAATACTTGAAGTGATCGCTCCTACTATACTTTGGCTAAGCTCATTAACTATCTCTTCACTATTATCATCTTTAGTTGCATTACTTACTATAGGCTCTTCATTTTTTTCTACAATTTCCTCTCCAAGAGCTTCTTGTATATCACTTTCTTTCAATGCATCAAAATCACTTATATTTAAATTTGGCACAACCACTTCCTCTTCATTTGTTCCTAATTCTGTATCGTCTAAAATTGGCTCATCTTTAAAATCTTCTAAAACCTTGCTACTATTATCACTATCAATACCATAATCAAGCTCATCAAGTTGAGCTAGTTCTTCTTTGATTTGATCTTGAGTGCTTAAATTTGAAATAAAATCATCCATTTCATCTTGAACATCTTCTTCCACAACAGGAGCAAACTCCTCTAAATTTTCCTCTGATTCTTCATTATCTTTTGCTTGACCTAAAAATTCAGCATCCTCAGGAATATCATCAAAATCCATTTCTTTTTCTTGCTCTTCAACCACAGGAAGATCATCAAAGTCGCTTATATTAGCTTGTAATTCTTTGTTATCTTCTAAATCTTCATCATTTTTATCATCTAGTTCATCTAAACTAGGCTCAGTATCCAAAGCTGTATGTTCTTGGCTTAAGTCTTCTTTTTCGCTTCCGCCATCTTCCAAAGTTAAATCTAAATCAGTTTGAATGTCTTCTTGAGTCTGTTCTTTAGTTGCTTCTTGTTCTAAATTTTCATCTTCTAAATTTTGAGTTTCTAAAGTTTCGTTTGCATTATCATCTTG
>NZ_MJXI01000011.1:0-12533 GCF_001762705.1 Campylobacter sp. BCW_6460
ACTATGGTATCTTTAGATAAGCCCACATTAGTTAAGTATTCTCCTCCTACATTGACATTTTTAGCTAAGTCTATGATTTGAGTATGAACCTTTTTAATCCTTTCATTATAAATTCCATCTACCTTAGAATCTTTATCATTTAAAATTCTTTGAGTGAAATTATGCTGGACTAATTCATCATAATCCTTTTGGGCTTTTAAATAAATTTGTTCTTTATCTTTTATATTTGAGAGGGTAAGTTCATTATAACCTTCTTCATTAACACCTATGGTTTTAGAAGAAAGAGAAGTTTGATGATCATTAAAAGGAAGATTTACTAAACTTGGATTAGTCCCATTATACAAACTTCCACTTACATAAGGCTTATCTATATCATCATCTAAAAAAGAAATAATCACTTCATCTCCTAACTTTCTTTGATGAGGGCTTTAGTGATTTTAAAGGGTAGGGGATTTGAAGTAGAATTTGATATATCAAGACTCATATAAGAATTAAGGGACATTGATGATCCTTTTGGGGTTTATTGATGATTAATAGCCTATAAGCTTATGTGATTTATTTTAGTATAAAGTGGGTAAAATAAAGTTTGTAGTATATTCTTTAATTATCTAAAATCAAATCATTTCTCATAAAAATATCGCCTGCAAGATTCTGCTAAACCCACTCCAAAAATTTGCCTAACTCCTTTTTTAGCCAGTCTTTCTTTATCATAAATCAAAGACCCAAAAGAAATACTTACAAAAGGCACTTCCATATCAAACGAGTTTTTATTTTTATAAATAGGATTATCTTTATTATTAAGTGCGTTAAATTGCTTTTTGCAGTATTCTATTAATTTCATTTCTTTATTGGCATATTTGTTTTCATTGTGAAAGTATTGCACCTTGCATTTATTAGCATCTTTATCATCAAAAAGTTTAAGTTGCAGATAAAGCAGTTCTAAGTTTTGGGTATTCTTTTTTATATTATTGACAATGGATTTTTTTTCTTGTATTTGAGTATTAGCATCTAAATCTATTACAAATTTTATAGGCTTTAGTAAGAGTTTTAAAATGGAATTTTATATCTTTTAATATATCTTCTTTATCAAATTTTTCTATATCTAAAATAACTATAGGCTTGTCAATAAAAGCCATTTTTTTATAAGGGGTAAATTTTTGAGAATTAAAATAAGCAAAAAACACCACACCCTTATCTCTCCACTCGTCTTTGATGCTGTATTGATTTTTCCATCCACGACCTAACAATTCTAATCCACGAAAAGCTCTATTTTCTATAGTAGTATGGCGTATATATTCTTCTATATCTTCTTTAACATCAAAAACTAAATAAGATAAAATGATATAATTTTTATAGGATTCTTCTTGTTTTCTTACCTCATAATCAAAAACGATATTAAAATTATTTTTCAAAGCTTCTAGTTTTAACACCTCATTATCTTGCATTATTCCTTGTGCATAAGTGAAACTAAAAAACATTTTATCAATAAAAGCTTGCCCTTTTTGTTTATGCTTTTTTTGTATATTAAACATTGGAGCGTATTTTAAAACACTTTCATAAAAATTGTCTTCATTGAAATTTTCTCTGTCTATAATAAAGCTTATTTTATCTATAGTGCTCTCTTTACCCACATAAACATTTTCAAATACTATTTTACCCTCATCATCACTCATAGCCTTTGCCACCACTCTATCAAAGCGATGATTATAAACATAAATTTCCTTATTTTTTAAAGCTTCTCCATTCTTAGCAAGAAAGCATTCATTGATTTCTATTTTTATATTTAAGGCATTAGCTATGGGTTGTATTCTGATTATAGTTGGATTTTTTTCTTGAGCTTTTTTATAACTTTGCTCATCTTTATCTAAATAATAAGGAAAACTTAGCATCAAAAGAATGGTTTTAAAATAAGGACTATTAATATCACTTATTTCTTTACAAAGCTTTTCTGCTTCATCTTCATTTAACACTCTTAATTCTATATATTGATGAGTGATGAGATAATTGATGATTTTGTGCATTTTTTCATCTAATTTTTCCTCTAAATATTTCTCTTTGGCTTCTTGTTTTTTTAATTCCTCATCTTCATCGCCAAAAATTAAGTCATTAAAAAAACCTGCTACAAGTGTTCCCACCACTGTCCCAACAATAGGAAAGCTCGAGCCTATAGCTGCTCCAGTTGCTGCACCTGCGGCAATACGAGAAATGAAAGAAATTCCAATTTCTATAGTATTTATAGCTATTTGCGATGTTGCTAGTGCTCCAATTGCTGTTTCAACAGCAATTTCACCAAAAGCTCTTGTGTTAGATTTATTTTCTGCTTTTTTATACAAATAACTTAAAATACCAAAATTACCCATAATTTTATATTTATAAAATGTTATTACTTTAGTTGAAACACTCTGATTAATCATATATTGTTCTAATATTTTTCCAGATGTTGCTCCAGTTATTGACATACCATAAGAAGCAAGTGTTCCAATGTTCCCAAAATCTCTTATATTTGCAGAATTTTGATTTAGTGCAAATTTATCATCTATCTTTTTTCTGATTTCTAAACTTCCATAAATGGTATTGTTATTTTCCATACTCATTTTTATCCAATCTTATCTTATCAATTTCTTTAAGATCTATATTGTAATACTGCTCAAGTTGAAATAACCCATAGATAGCAGCAGCTTTAAGATATTTATTATTCTCACAACTAATAAGATAATTTATAAGATGACTTTTTGTAAAATTTGCAAGTTCATTAAAATTTGTATTAGCGGATTCAATAAAACCATATAATTCCTTACCATTACAATTTAATGAAAGAATTTTAGCTATTGATGACATTGTTATGCCGAGATAAAAATTAGACTCCATACCGATAACATAACTCCCAGATTCTAATATTAGGTCTTTTCCTATATATTTTTCAATATATAATTTATAATTATTATCGATATACATTCTTTTCAAATTTAAAGAACGATATAGCCTTTTTGTAAAAAATATAATTGCAAATACGATAACAATCATAACAACATAAGCTTTCCAATTATCGACTTTAAATTTATTTCCACTAACAAACAGCAAAAAACATACAAATATAATAAAACCAAAATAACTACCATAAGCCCAAATTATCATAAAAGTAACTTTTCTTTTTAACTCCCAAATGATTTCATCTTGAGTGTCTTGTTCTTTAATTTCTGTGTTATTGTTTGTTTGGCTCATTTTTATCCTTATTTAATTCTCAATTCCTCAATTTTTAAAAAGTCCAAATCAAATCGTGGTGAGATTTTACTATGCCTACTCTTAAAAAATTCATAGTTTTTCAAATCAATTTTGCTTAAATATTCTTGCGTTTGGGGTTTTATTATTGCATACAATTCTTGGATATTATTGCTTCTGAGTGGATCTAAAAACGAATATGCATTATAAATTTCCTCGCCAAATTTAGATATAGTTACACTATCGGCATAAATAACAGTAAATGTGTGTGAAAGATAACAAAAATAAAAACTTCCAATCTCAAAAATTTTATCTTTGCCTTACAATAAGGTCTTTATCTGTGGCATAAATTTCTTTTGTGTTGAGTGTTCGCAAAATTTCCATAAGATAACCAAACATAACAATCATAAATATAAGGCTTATTATACCGAATAATACTATATCCCAAATCCCTTTATCAAAAGCTTGATATAGCTTTTAGTTTTTTCCATTATTATTTATCCTTTCTAATAAAATCTAAAAGTCTTTGATATTCATTGAAAAAATTTATATAAAGATATTAACTAAATAATTATATAATTTATATAATTTTATATAATTACAATTAAGGAAAATATTTGAAAGCAAAAGAAGTTTTAAAGCTTTTAAAAATAAGTCGTGTAACTCTTTATAAATATGTTAAAAGTGGAAAAATAAGAGTTACGCAAATGCCAAATTCTTCATACCTATATAACAGAGAAGATGTTTATAGATTAGCAAATATTAAAGATGAAAAACTAAATGTTATATATGCAAGAGTAAGCACCCACAAACAAAAACAAGATTTAAAAAATCAAATAGAAAACACAATCGCTTTTTTAAATGCAAAAGGAATAAAAGTAGATAAGGTCTATGAAGATATTAAAAGTGGAATGACTTTAGACAGAAAAGGTTTTATGGAGCTTTTAGATGATGTTATGCAAAAAAGAATTAGTGTTGTTTATATAGCTTATAAAGATAGACTAGCAAGACTATCTTATGATTTAGTGGAAAAACTTTTTAACGATAATGGTGCTAGAATAGAAATTATTAACTCTTGCGAAAACAAAGCACTAGAGCAAGAATTATTTGAAGATATTATGCAAACAATACACTCTTTTTCTATGAAAATGTATTCAAAGAGAAGATTAGCCAATAAATTATTAAATGAAAGCAAGGCAAATGAAAACATTACAAAGAGTTGAAAGACATATAATTAAGCCCTACAATAAAAATTACAATTCACTTTTATTGCTTGCAAATAAGACTAAAAACTTATATAACTATGTTAATTACTTGCTTAGACAAGATTTTATAACTAAAAAACCACAAATAAAAGAGTATGATTTAAGTAAAAAATTAGCTAGTGAAAAACAATTTGATTATAAAGAATTACCTAGTCAAACAGCCCAACAAACAATTAAATTATTATATAAAGATTGGAAAAGCTTTTTTAAATGTTTAAAGTCTTATCAAAAAGATAAGAACAAATTTACAAGTAATCCCAAACTACCTAAATACAAAAGAAAAGGAGAAAAAGGTCATCATATAGCTATATTTACAAACCAACAAGCAAAAATAAAACAATATAAAAACTTTAATAAAATCGTATTTCCTAAAAGTGTAAATATAAAATCTATCATTACTAAAATAGATACTAATATTTCAAGTCTAAAACAAGTTAGGATTATTCCCAAAGCAACTTGTTTTATAGTTGAAATAGTGTATGAAACTAATCAACTAGCTATTAATTATGTAAAAAACAGCTTTTTATCTTGTGATTTAGGTTTAAATAACTTTGTAACTACAATAGATACTCAAAGCAAACAGCCTTTAATTATCAATGGCAAAGGTATTAAAAGTATAAATCAATATTACAATAAGAAAAAAGCATATTTACAAGCAATAGCAAAAAAGAGTAATAATAGATTTATCACAAAGCAACTACTAAAATTATTAAACTTTCGTGAAAACAAATTAAATGATTTTTTACATAAAGCAAGTAATTTTTTAGTTAAGTATTGTGTTAAACATTCTATTGAAACATTAATTATTGGTAAAAATAAAGAATGGAAAAAAGAAATTAATTTAGGTGCTAAAAATAATCAATCTTTTACTTCAATACCTTATGAAAACTTTATTTCTAAATTAGCTTATAAATGTGAAACATATGGTATTAATTTCGTTTTAACAGAAGAAAACTATACGAGTAAATGCGACCATTTAGCTAATGAAAAAATGAAACATCAAGAAAAGTATTTAGGTAAAAGAATAAAAAGAGGTTTATTTAAATCAAGCACAAATAAAATATTGAATGCTGATGTTAATGGAGCAATAGGCATAGCAAGAAAAGTATTCCACAATGCAGTGCAAACTCTAGTGGATAGTGGAACAGCGTTCGTTCCTATAAAAATCAATTTAGCCTTTTAGGTAGATTGAAAATTTATAAAAGATTTTTATATAAATTTTAATATTTTATATGAAAATTTGGGCGTTACAAGATAATTCATCATATTAAAATAAAAAATAATTATTTCTTATAATTATTTTGTAAAATATTATATAATAATATTATTATTTAAAATTAATTTTATTATATGTTAATAAATATTAGTATATTATAGTTACTATAAATATATATAAAATTATAGAAAAAGGAACTTTTATGCAAAATTTAATTAAACTGAGTTTATTAAGTGTAGTTACTGCTTGTGTTTTTTCTGCTTGCTCTTTAGAGCCAAAAAAGTATGTAATACTATGAAGATCCAAAAAATCCTACAGAGTTAGAATCTAAAATCAAAGAATGTGCAAATGCTTATAAGGCAAGTTATTTTAAATCATTTAATTACAAACCACAAGTAAGCACAAAAGAACTTATGGAACAAGCTAGAGAAAATATAAAAATATAAATGAATGATCTTTTTCAAACTCTGGGTGAAAGCATAAAGCAAATCGACCTCCACCCACGCTTTCTTAGGACTTACCAAAGACAAAAGTCCTGATGAGCTTGATAAAGCAGATGAAACATTAAGACAAGAATATCTTAAAAACAAAGAATTTAAATTAATTAAAAGTATTAAGTAGATTGGTTATAATAAAACAATTTATCTATATTAGGAGCAAATTTGCAAATTCCTATTTATTCTAAACTCAAAGAAAAACTAGAAAGCAAAGGAATAGACAATATATCAAGTGGGCAAATTGCTTGGTTTGTATGTAGTGTAGGGATTTTTATCATTCCTATGGTATATTTTTATATCAGTAATAATTATGATCAATTCACTATTTTATTTATTATGTTATTTATTTTTATATTGAATATGCTTTATATTAAAAATTTTTTTGCATTATTGTTGCTTGTGATATTAATATTTATATATATGAAATATCATGAGTTTATCTATAATTTTAAAATTTTATTTTTTATTTTTGCACCTATAATTTTTATCTTTTTAAGAGCTTGGAGAATTTTAATAACTTTTTTATGTGGATATATTTTTTTAGTGGCTATGGTATATATATTTGAGTTATTAGGAGGATTTTATAAATGAAATATTATGTTACGATTTATATTGATCCATTGGTAGAATGTTTTTTGGATTTTAAAAATCAGTGTTACTGGCAAAGAGAAGATTTCACCCACGCTTTCTTAGGACTTACCAAAGGCAAAAGTCCTGATGAGCTTGATAAAGCAGATGAAACATTAAGACAAGAATATCTTAAAAACAAAGAATGGGACAAGATAGATCAAAAATGGTATGAAGCTAAAGAGCCTAATGAATTCAATGATGGTTTTTGGGGTTCTACAAGACAGATGGAAACTTATAAACCAAAGATATATATTATACCACAAATAACCTTTGAAGATATTCTCCGATCTCCAAAAACCAAACAATACTATCTTTACAATCAAGATTATCAAGACTATCAAAAATTCACTCCTTATGGTTTGGACTTTAAACTTTATAGTAAAGATTTTATCACTAAACTTGATTTTAAAGATGAAGCTTATAATGTGCTTTATAATACAGGAGTTTAAATGAGAGAAGATATTATACTTTCTATTTTTTGGGGTTTATTTGGATTTATTCTTGCTTTTACTAATATAAAATTTTATCTTACAACTTTAAGTGTTCTTGTTGTCTTTTCTATTTTAAATTATTGGATTAAAATTAACATAAAAGAATTTGTAAAATCTTATTTTTTAATATCTTTTATTATCTTTTTTATGGCTATTGTTATCATATTTTATCTTACTTATGATCTTGAAACCTCTAGATCGCTTGTATTACTTGATCCTCCAGAAATTGAAAAATTATCACCGCAAGAGTATAAAGCACATAATTATTTTGATTTTTTAGGCGGTATAACTTTTATTTTTTTTATAATCACATTTTTTATACTTCCTTGTTTATTGCAAGCTTATTTATTTAAATGTTATAGCACAGGAGAAAAACACAAAAAATTAAGTTGGCTTATAGGGTTTGTGTGTAATATCTTTTTATTAATGGCGGGTGTGTATATGATGTATTAAAATCTTTAAAGACTATCAAAAATTTAATATATTTGATATAATATTCATTTATCTTAAATATTTAGAAAAAAATGGATAGAGAATTATTTATAACAAGGCTTGCTTTTATAAACAATGATGAAATAGACACAATAGATAAAAATTCATCCATAGCATATTTAAAAGCCTTATATCAATGTGAAAATTCCATAGCTATAAATTATAATCAAGAAGATCTTTTCACCCAAGCTACCGCTATAAACAATCTAGGCTATAATTCTACTTTCACAAAAATCTTCATCCTAGATAAAGAAAATCTAAATGATACCTATCTTGATGCTAGAAAAAGGCTTTATAAATCTATCAATACTTTAAAAGAAAAAAGAAATGAAAAAATAAAAGATATCCAAGACTATTTAGATAAAGAAATTTCCTTACAAGATAATCTAAATAATCAAAGCTTTAATACTAAGGAAAATGATGTTAATTTAATTTTAAACGAAGTATTTAACAAGGTGCAACTATCGGATATGGACATCTTATAGGGCAAAATGAATGGGATTTGTATAAAAATGGTATTATTTTACAAGAAGCGGATAAATTGTTTAAAAGCGATTTGTTACCCTTTGAAAATGCTGTAAAAATTCAATAAACTCTTCCTTAGCACAGAACGAATTTGATGCCTTGGTTATATTATGTTTTAATATAGGGATTGATAATTTTAAAAATTCTTTTGTTGTTAAAATCATCAATGCAGAGAAAACGGGTTGCAAAACATTAAAGGAAGCTTGGATGGCGTGGAACAAAAGTCAAAATAAAGTAATGCGGGGGCTAATTAATAGGAGAAATGCTGAATATAAGCCTTACACTCAAGGAGGTTATGAAAAATGGTAATTTTTAAAAATATATTATTGTTTTTATTTTTTAGTACTTATTTGTTAGCGCAAGAGGATTTTACTCCACTAGAGCAATGTACCTATGAAAATGAAAAGTTTTGGATAAAAATTTTAAATCTATGTCCAGAGGGTAATATAACTTGTGATAAAGTTGTATATGTGGGTGTCAATAAAAATAATGGAAAATATATTGTCCTAAACGGTAAGTCTATTAGTGATGTAAATATGAATTTTAAAGGATATGTTTTTAAAAATGGTATTTATGAATATAATATTTTTAATAATTTTTTATATATTTCTAAAAACAAGCGGAATATACAAGAATATGGTCTGAAATTATGTGAAAAATAGACGCAACAAAGGCAACAAGCAACAACAAATACTAGAATATGTAAAAAGTTAAAAAGATGCAATAAGAATTACAAGAAGTTTTTAAAGTTATAAAAATCCTAATTAATGAAATCTTAGCTCCTAAATTTTACAACAAATACAAAGATTTAGAAGTAGAGATTGATGATAAGGGTAATGTGCTTAGATGGATAGGAGAGATTAATAGAGACAAAAAATATTAGCAAATAAAAAATGATATAATAATGCTTTATATAAGGAATCTTTTATGTTTATAAGTTCTAAAACAGAGTTAATTCAAACTATTAAAAATTTAACAATCAACAATAAAGAAGTTAAACAGATTGATTTTATCAATACTTTAAAAAAATTAGTCAATCCTTTAGCAGTTATAAGAGATCATTTTGTAACTTATCCTTTTGCAATCAATTCGAAATTTATTAGCTTTGATTTAAAGAAAATTTTTTATGGCATAGATCTTTGCACAGGAGTTTTTGACACTCATTTTTCCTTTCATTATGAAATAGATCAAAAGCTTGAAGAAAATAAAGAATTTCTTTTAAAAAGACTTTTGTCTTATTTGATTATTGATGAGAAAAGAAATGCAACTGCTTTAGAGGATATAAAAGAACAAAAATATATTATAGATGATTATACTTTTTATTTTAAAGAGTTAAAATCTTTAGAACTTAAAAAATGCACTATATATCAACTTCCTTGTAATCATCCTTTGTTTAAAGAGTTTAGAAATAAAGAAAAGCAAATTAGTGCTTTTAAAAAGGATGAAGATAGTCCTATTCATGCTTACAATGAAGCTTTACAAATTTTACAAGATTTTGCTAATGGAATTTACAATACAAGTAAAGATAAAACAGGAAGATATATAGAAGATAAAAATAAAACCAGAAGATTACTAGAAAAACTCAATATCATAGGACAAAACAATCTTAAGGCTATGTATATGGGGATAAATGGAAATAAAGAAAGCTTGAAAGCTATAGGCAAAAGAGAAAATAACACTAGCAAGGCAAGTGCAAATGCTGACATCACATCAGAAACAAAAACTCCGCCTAATTTCATAGGCAGACTAGCCACTACCATAATCATAGAAGATGGTTTATATATGGGTTAAATTAAGAAAGGATAGATAATGAGTGAAACTTATGAGATTTATACACCTAATGGATTAACATTAGATGTGGAAAAAGATACCAATAAAATACTCTTTAAAGAAAATGTTAAGCCCACAGGCAACTATACCGAAGAATATTCCAAAGCGGTTTTTAAATCTTATCATATTATGAAAAACTCCCCCTACAAAGACTATAAACCCCAATACCTAGATCCTAACTTTTATACAGGGCAAAAATCTACTCTAGTTGAATTTAAAGATTGGCAAAGCATATATTTAAAAGATCCTATAAAAGGAGCTATAGCTCCTTGGACTAAAGCAGAAAAAGCTTATTATAAATCTTTAAAAACTAAAAGAGAAAGATATAAATATTTAGCAATAAGAAGTGGATTAAGATCTGTGGTTATAGATATACCCTATGATGCTTATGCTAATGTAGATGAAAAAGGAAATTTAATCAATGAAGAATACGCCTATATTTACGATGAAGTAAGTTCTCATCGTGGAACATTAAAATCTTATTCTTTCTTTAATGAATGGGAATTGTCTGCTTTACTTTTGGGAAATATTAAAGCTAGTCCCACAGCTGCCGTAGGATTTAAAGCAAGACAACAACAAGCATTGTTTTTACAAGCTCAACTTGGAGATAAAAATGCTTTTAAAAGTTTAGGTTTAGCAGTATTGTGTTCTAATTCTTTTCTTACAGGGCAACATTGGAATAAGCTTAGAGCAAAAATGATTTACGATTTACACGATTATCATTATGAGAGTTTATTAGATGAATTTGGTATGCTTCCTTTTTTAGATGAGATTATAGGAGCAGATTGGACGATTGATTTAAATAAATATGATTTTGCCTATGATGAAGAAGGCAGGATCATTTGGGCTTTATATAATGATATTGAAAAAGGCAAATTAAAAGATCCAAGAGATATAGATTCTACTCCTGAAAGTAGAAATAAATTTGATGATGCTATGGATGGATACGAAAATGGAATGGTAACAAGATTTGATGTAGATACTCCAAATGATTGGAGTGAACAACAAGCTGCTTTAGATAGAGATACTCTAGTATTAAGCGCCAAATTAGCAGCCCTTACTCCTCCTCAAGGCTATCCTAATGCCCCTTATTATTTTACACCTGAAAGATTGGAATGGATTTATAAAAGAGGATATTTAGATAAACTCCTTGATCCAAGAATCCCTGCTATTTATAGATATAATTTTCCAGAGGATTTAAGAGCTAAGATACTAGCTTATGCTAAAGAGCATAATATAAAAGAGTAAACCACAAATAAAAGGAAAAACAATGCAAAAAATACTTCAAATCGATTTAGAAAAAAGAAAAGCTTTAGAGAATTTCAAAAATCTAGCTTTATTAGGATTAGGTGGAACAATGCTTTTAAATTTAAAAGAACAAGCTTTGGATTTTACTCAAGAATTAACTTATATAAATACTTATGATAAGTATTTAAATTTAAAGCTTGATTCTTTTTATATCCCTTCTACACTTTTATCTTTGCTTCAATTAACTCAAAAAAGCAAAGAAGCTTTTTATATCAATGTTTTAATCAATAGCGATACACATTATAAAAATCCTTTATTACAATATGCTATTACCCAAAAACAAGAACAAGAAAATATCGTTTATGCTTTAAAAAATAATGAAAATCTTAATGCTTCTTTTACTAATCTTAATGCTTTAAAATTAGCCTTAGAAGAAAAGAATTTTTATCTTAATTTTATAGACTTAAACAGCAAAGAAAGTCTTTTAAGTTTTTACAATCAAATATTAAGCAATCATCATCTTAAAGATTATTTTTATATAAAAAATAATCAATTTTTTATTAAAAAAGATATGAAAAATAAAATTGTATTTCATAATATAAATTCTTCTTCTATTATAAGTAATTATCTTAGATTGTTAAATGATTTTAATACTTTAAGCAAGATAGAACTCATAAATATATTAGAAAGTTTAAGTTTGTATAACCTTTCAACTTTAATGCAAACTATACAATCAAAAAATGAATATAACTCAAAAGACTTTGATAAAGATAGTATCTTTTTATCTAATATGATTATGAATGTGAGATTGAAGTAAAAAGATAGTAGATTTGGTAAATTTAAATCTTGTTAAGTTTATTATTTAGTTCAAATAAAAAATATAAAAAAATATAGAAATTCAATAGAAGAAGAGAAGTTTAGTTAAAAGTTTGTTGGGTAAGCCACAAGGAGAAATTCACCCCCAAAGGGGCAAGGCTAATAAGCCTTGACAGTAATTATACAAATTAGTATAATTATAAGTATGAGTCGTGTCATATAGTTCACCCCCTTTCTAGGGTGTGATTATGCCACAGGGTTGCAGCCTTGTGGCAAAACCCTTAATGCAATTATACCAAACAAA
>NZ_MJXI01000012.1:0-8060 GCF_001762705.1 Campylobacter sp. BCW_6460
ACTATGGTATCTTTAGATAAGCCCACATTAGTTAAGTATTCTCCTCCTACATTGACATTTTTAGCTAAGTCTATGATTTGAGTATGAACCTTTTTAATCCTTTCATTATAAATTCCATCTACCTTAGAATCTTTATCATTTAAAATTCTTTGAGTGAAATTATGCTGGACTAATTCATCATAATCCTTTTGGGCTTTTAAATAAATTTGTTCTTTATCTTTTATATTTGAGAGGGTAAGTTCAATGGCTTTTTTTGCATAATTTAAATCTTTAGTCATTTTAACACTAAATGCGTTATTCCTTGTGTTGTTTTAAAAGCAGGTGTGTTAAAATAGGCAAATAAAATTAATTGATATTTTTCATTCATATTATAAAGTATATTCCTATCATTTTGTGAAAGCATAGAAGTATTAAAGGTTATATCATTTCCTTGAAGATTTTCTAAAATCTTAATTTTAGATTGATTGCATTCTAATTCCTCTTCTTTTTTTACACAATATGCCCATTTAATTGTCTCATCGAAGAAAAATTTCTCCTCATTATTTAAGTAAGCTCTAACAAAAATAGTTTCATTGTAAGGGATTTTATCAGTAGTATTTTGCTGTTCTTTTTCTTTATAAGCTTTCAAATTTGTGATATATAAATTCTCTCTTGAATTTTTTATTTGTTTTTCATACCCATTTGTCTCAGTATCTAAATAAAGATTTTCTCCAAAATCTTGCATGCTTACCTTATTTGTAAAAGTATAACAACCTCCTTGCTTATCTGCAGAACTTAAAGAGACTATTGCCACATTTCCAATTTTATGTATTTGACTTGTGCTAAAGCCTTCTAAGGTTTTTGTAGCTATAATACATTTTGTAGCTCTTTTAAAAAAAGAAGAGTTTTCATCTAAAATTAAATCAATCTTGAAACTGCTCTTATAAATGCCTTCTTGATACTCTAGCTTTAAACTTTCATAAATCCTTCTGTTCTCACAATTATGAAGAAATATTTTAGTGATGGTTTCATGATTATTTCCATTTTCATCTAAAATCTTAAGATTATTGAGTGTTAATTCAAAATTTCCCCCTCTATGTAATAAAATCTCTTCGCTACTATACCTTTCTAGTTTTAAATAGATTTTTAGCATCTTTGAGGCTTTATCTTGTAAAATTTTAAATTGATTTTCTTTAGCAAAACTGTATAATTCTATAGCATTTTCTTCATTACCAGCAAGAGCAACTTTTAAAATTCCATCGTTTTTATTAATAAAATATGATATATTGTTTTTTACTGTTTTAAAGTATATTTCATCTTCTTTTTTTAAAATAAGTTCTTCTTGGGTGCTACAAGAAAAAGCTTGTGGATTAATTGCTTGTTGTTCTTCTTGTGTTGGATCATATTTTAAATACATTAGCTCACATTGATCTTCTATTAATTTAGAACAATCTATTTTTGCTTTTGCTCCTATAAGTAAAGTAATAAAAGTATTTTTAGGTTGTTCTATTTGTATAATAGATGGAGTGGGATTTGGATAGAGTATAAGAATATTATGGGGTGTATTTGCTTCTAGTTTTTCAAACTTTTGTCTTAAAGTTTTATTAAGCAAGGCAACATTATCCAATTTATTAGCACCTAAATTCTCACAATAATTAGCAATACAATAAATATTATCTAAGCTAAAATTTTTTTGAGTGAGGGTGTTTAGGTAGGATAGATAGGGGGAGAGAATATCAGCTATACCCTGAAATTCTTCTTTAGCAACATAAGAATAATAGTGCTTATCTTTAGTATGATATGTATTGTATTCTCTTAAGAGATACTCTGCTTTTTCATCAACTTCTTTGCATTTATCATAAGTTTGCATAAAAGAAAGGTAAGTGTATTTATCTGGCAACTTCAGTCCTTGCTTGGCATTGGCTTCTCTAAAGTTAAAATTAAGATAAGAGAAAATATCAAGACTTGTTGAAAAATATTCAATATTATTATTTTGATTCTTATTGCTTAAGCCAAACATAGCGGCTTCTTGGATTCTGCGAGAATAATAAGGGTTTTTGAATTGTCGTATATCAGCATAATAACGCACAGAAAACCACGCTAAGAATCTATTCTTATCTTTAAGGGCTTTTTGAAGCAAGATGAGTCCACTCTCTGGGTTAAATCTTGCTGGACGCTGATAATAAATAGACAATAAGGGAATAAACTCTTGTGGATTGGTTAATTCTGTCTTACTAAAAGAAGTAAGATAATTTGCATTCCATTTGTTTAATTTGTGTCTTAGTGCCCTAATTTCACTAAAACTGATGATATTTTTAACTTCTATTGCTTCGTTATCTGTAAGCTCAAAAACTATATTTTCATCAAGTTTTTGGTTGATATTTTCAAGATTTTGATTGTAGATTTTTATATTATTTTGCAAAATGGCATTGATATCTTTTTGTAAATTAATCATATTTTGATTTGGGTTTTTACCTGTTTGATAGGTATTTTTTTGAATTTTATTACTTGCCTTATATTCATTAATCTTATCTTTTATTTCTTTAGAAGTTGTATTAATGAGAATTTGCATAGATTGTGATTGTTTGCCTAGTATATTAGCTAGGGTATAGACGCCATTTTCTAAGTCTGTGTATTGCAAAATCCCTGCTTTATACATCAAAATAACATTTCTCCATTTATCTTCGTCAATATTAAATCCTATACCAATGGTAATTTTTGGATCATCTGCACTATCAGCATAAATCTTTGTTCTAATCCCTTCAACCAACCTTAATAGACTAAAAAGTTTATTATAAAATTCCTCATAGCTTAAATTTGTTGTCTTAATTGGCATTTAGTTTCCTAAAATCTATATTTTGAATAAAATTATCAAGTGGCTGAATAACTCTAGTTTGCATTTCATCTAAATCAAACTCACACCCTCCATTTGTGCATATAAATCCCTCATCTTCAAACGCACATACTTGAGTATAGCGACCATTTGAGCTTAATTCCTGTAATGCTTTGGAGGCTTCTATAATGGTTTCTTTATATCCTTGTGGAAACAATTTATTGTAAAATCTAAACTTTGCTAAACCTTTAATAGAAAAAATATCGAGTATCATATTGCCCTTGCAAGTATAAAAAGTATCTTTGTCTATGAGAAAACTTGTATCTATGATAGTATTGGTGCTAAGCAATAAAATTCCCATTTTATAAACCCTTGCTATACAAGGCTTGTAATGATGTGGTTTAAAACCAAAATGAACCGAGTCAAGATTTTCATACATTATTCCATTTTCGCGTCCTTTGTTAAATACTTTTTCCACTTCTTTTTCATCATCATTTTTTGCCAATAAAAAACAACGCATATTGTCTCTATAATCTATAAAATTTTTAGCAAATTTTTGCATTTGTTTTTTTGTTTTTTGCCCCTCTTTTGTATCTTTAGGGATACTCTTTAGTATTGAAAAATAGAGTTTAGAATACAATCTATCAAGTTTTTGTAACTCCCCACTTTTATCATTACAAATCATCTTTTCTACTTTTGTACTTGCTTTAGCACAATCAAAACTAGGTTTGGCTTCTTTTGGGGATTGTGCATTAGCACTAATGGCTAACATTAAACACAATCCTAAAACTATTAAAAACTTTTGCATAAGAACTCCTTTAATTTACTCTGTATTTTTTGTCGTTTCAAACATCAATTATTTCCTTTTTAAAAAGTGCATTTTAATTCTCTTTTATTACCTTCTAAAAGATAAATGCGTGTTTCTGGATAAGTAGAATTCTCATCAAAATTAAATCTACCATTCCAAAGAGTAATATAATTTTTGCCTTGAAATTCCATAACTCCATAAGTTAAATAGCTTAGTATAGGAATTTCAGAGTTAAATTCTGCTTGTTCTGGTATTCCTGAAATTTTATTGCTTGGCAGGGCATATGTTTCAAGTGCCATGCAAGGCGTCTCATTTACCATGCAAACTTCTTCTTCAGTTTTTGCTCCGCTAAAATGCAAATCATCTCCATAGATTTTACCACTTGCTTTTGCATCTAGCTTACCATTTTTATATATTGCAAGTGCACTAAAATATTCCCCTCGTGAAAGAATTACATTATCTAACACTCCATCATTATTAATATCAATTTTTCTTTTATAGACTCTAGGAGGACTGATAAAAAGACTTTTTTCTTTGATAGCTTTTGCCATTTCTTTTTTTATAATCTCTCTATTTTCTGTGCAATAATTATCAAAATTGCCATATTTATCATTTGCTCCAAAAGCACAATAACCTATACTAAAGGGAGGATTGACAGATGGAGGAACTTCTTGCCATTTACTGTCACCAAATTTATTTTTTCTTGCATATTCACATAGTTCTTTATTGTTAGAATCTAGCACTTCTCCTAGAAGTTTAAGTAATTGTGTAATGCGCTCTTCATAAGAATCTTTTATAAAATCAACTTCATTTAAATTTTTAATAAATGCTCTTTGTGAATCTAAAAGATCTTTTAGCCTTTGCTCTTTATCAGGAAATTTAGAGATTTTTAACTCTTTTCTTAATTGTGTATAGACTTCACCCATATAGCGATCTAAATTTTTTAACCGCCCACCTTCATCATTACAAATCATCTTTTCAACTTTTGTAGTTGCTTTGCTACAATCAAAGCTAGGTTTAGCTTCTTTTGGAGATTGTGCATTAGCACTAATGGCTAACATTAAACACAATCCTAAAACTATTAAAAACTTTTGCATAAGAACCCCTTTAATTTACTCTGTATTTTTTGTCGTTTCAAACATAATAACTACTCCTCAATGAAAATTCGTTTAGAGCTAGATTTAAATGTGATTGCATAAAAAATTTTCTTAAAAATATACCAAAGGTAAAGAAATACCACAGATATACATTGTTAATAACTCCCATTCACAAGTAATACAGATAATCAAAAATAATAAATAATATGAAAAAAGCCAAGCAATCCAAAAACTTTTTGAACATACAAACCCACAAAAGCTTTGAAATCTTATCAAAAATACTATACATACATAAGATATACCACCAAGAATCAATACAGGCAATGTAAAGACATATGCTAAAAACCCAAATCCATCAGTCATTATCTCGCCTCACTTTTTACTATAATCCTCAATAGATTCTTTGTATCCAAATTATTTGGAATCTTAATATTTTTAAAACCTTTGCTTGTAACTATAAAATCACAACCAAGATTGAAATGTTTCTGTGTTTGTTGGATTTGTATTTGTTGGTAGTCGTGGTTTTGATATATAAGTTTTTGCATTATGGTTTGTCCTTACCTATCATAGATAAGATTCTATATAGAATCTTAGTAAAAAATGACTTATGATTTTTATAGAGGATATAGCTAAGGAGTAGTGCAATTATACCGGGAAAAACCACAACAAGAACATAAAAAGTTATAGTGCGAATCGCCTCATTTCTCTCATCGATTTTAAGATAATATCTATCACACCATGCGCTGATATAATATCCAATAGCATACATCATTACAAAAGAAAGGATAAGTAGTCCAATCCCAATAAAAAATGAAACGATATATCTGCCTAGTCTCTTTGTAAATGAAATCTTTTGCATATCAAAATAAGTATAGATAATAGCATAGAGTATAAAGGTAAGATGTATAATTTGCAAGATAATGGGGATTAAAAACATTTGAAAAATTTCAAAAAGGCTGATAATAGTTGTATCGACAAATATTACCCACATAGCTAAGTATAACAACACTGAAGCTCCAATATGTAGAGTAAGATTCACATATTGAGGCTTATATTTATACAATAAAAGCGTCAGACAATAAAGGGGTAGAAAATAGTATGCAATAAGACTAAGCCCATATATAAAAGGCTCATAATCACCACCAGCAAAAAACATCTTACTTCCCCACTATAAAAGCAGTATCTTGCATTTGCGTATGACTAAAATCCATATCCAAAAATGTAGAGCTATATAAAAAGAAATCTAAGCCTAGATTAAAATACTGCTTTGTTTTTAGAAAGTCTGAATTATATAAGGGAAATAAGAATGATTTTGGTGAGGTATATTTAAAATGAAATTTTGTATTTCGGTATTGCATTATCGAATTATATAAATCAAATCCTACCTTCTCATAATCCCATGCCCCAATAAGCTGATCGCTACCATTATTATTAAAATTCACAGTATCAATGATAAAAGCACGCACCTTTTTGCACGCAGCATATAAAGAATGGTAATTATAGAATCTTGTAACTCTCGTGATTTGTATAAGGCTTGGTATATATAAGATATTAAAAGTCCCTGCAATAGAGTATAGAGCAAAATTCTGCTTGTATTTTGGGTTAGAGTGGAATTTATCTAAAACTTCTTTTTCATGTTGTATGGAGTTTTGCAATGGAAATGCATCAAATTTACTTAAGCCTAAATGCGGTAAAAACACATCATTTTTTATATCAAACCTTTGAAAATATAAACTATTATCGATAATATCTGATGGTTTTTGTAAGTCTTTTATAGCTCTATGAGTTTCTGCTAGAGTGCAATCAATGGTAATTTGTGGATAATCATTTATTCTTATAAGATAAGAGGCATTATAATTGGGTATTTCTTTATAAGCAAAGACTAATAGTGTTTTTTGCTCTTGTGTGTCTTTAGGGTTTGGTAGTTGCAAACTAAGATGTTTTCCACAATAAGCTTTGTTGTTTTCTAAATGTCTATAAATGATAGAAGAAGATAATAGGGCTTTATCTTCTTCTTTTTCAATATAAAAACAATCTTTTAAAATTTCTTCATCAAATAAAGAACTTTCCTTTTTGTCATTAGTTAATTGGTTTTTGTTTAACTTATCTAAGGTGTTTTTATCCTGAATAAAAACATAACCCCATTTAATTTGCTCTTCTTTGATTTTTGCATCCTCATAAATAGCTTCAAATTCTACTATATCACCAAAAGTATAGAAATTACGCACTATTTTTTCATTATTTTCTAAGGTAAATTCTTTGGATTTTAGCCTAATAGAGTTTATAGGGCCTTTATCTGCCTTTCTTTCAAATTTTATTTCACACCAATGCCCATACTCATAACTTCTTAATAAAAATCTATGATTATAGATGGGTTTGTTTTTATAAACACTAGATTGATTTAAAATTAATTCAAAGCTTTGTGCTTCTTTACTAAAAATTTCACTAGCATTTAAATGAGCTTCCCTCATTCTATTGGTTGTAAAAATAGTCTTTTTATTGCCCTGTGCTATTTCATAAAGCTTAAATTCTTGATTATGCAGAAGAATATTATTAGAACTTAAAAGCCTAATATTTAAACTATTTTTTTGATTAAGTGCTTCCATTACTCTGCCCTAAGCTCTCCACCTCTAACCACAAGTCCTTTAGTGTCTATAGTTACTTCAACTCCACCTGCTTTAATTATAACACAATCTCCCTTAGTAACAATTTGAGTATCGCCTACTTGATGGAGGATTTGACTGCCTGTTTTACTTCACAATCTGTTTGAAAGTCAAAAGTTGAATTATCTGATTCTAAAGAATATTGTTCCTCTACCTTTGTCTGCATGGAATTGGACTTTAAGGATGTATTATCTTGTATGTGGGCGGATAAATTTTGATGAACATTAAGGAAAAATTCTTTTTCTATTGTTTGGGTTAAAGACTTTTCTATTAATAATTTATTTTCTCCCTTCACATTCCTTGTCTCATCTTTATGGATAATAGTATTTTGATTAGCACCTATTTCTATGTCTTTGTTTTCTCCTACATATTCGCTAGAATTCTTAGATACTCTTACTTTATTATCTACTCCTACATTTAAGGTATTGCTTAATCCCACTATGGTATCTTTAGATAAGCCCACATTAGTTAAGTATTCTCCTCCTACATTGACATTTTTAGCTAAGTCTATGATTTGAGTATGAACCTTTTTAATCCTTTCATTATAAATTCCATCTACCTTAGAATCTTTATCATTTAAAATTCTTTGAGTGAAATTATGCTGGACTAATTCATCATAATCCTTTTGGGCTTTTAAATAAATTTGTTCTTTATCTTTTATATTTGAGAGGGTAAGTTCA
>NZ_MJXI01000013.1:0-2643 GCF_001762705.1 Campylobacter sp. BCW_6460
AAATTTTAGGTCCTTTACTGACACAATTTGAACTTAATCTTGCTAGAATTTATGTTTTAAATCCTAAAACCAAAGAAGATGCTTTTAATAAAAGTATTCTTTGGATAAAAGAACATTTAGAATTTATGGAATTAGTTTATGGACATATCAAAGCACAAGAAAGTGCTTTGATTAAAAATATACTTCCTTTAGAAGAAAAACTTAAAGAAAGAAAATTAGATAAATGGATGGAAAGGGTAAGAAGGTGAGAGAAGAACTTTTTTTAAAAAATACTCAAGCTTTATTTGAAGTTGATGAAACTCTAGCTTATAAATTAAGATCACTTAAAAATATAACTTTTAAACTCATTCAAAATGAAAATGGAATCAATTTTGCAAAAGATGAAATCTTACTTTATCAAAATCCCAATCAAGAGCTTTTAGAAAATCTTAGCCTTTTTCAAAGTGAATACGCAAAATATCCTGTTTTGTTTTTTTATGGTTTTGGAAATGGAATGCTTTATAAAAGTTTATGTGAAAATAAAAATCATCGACATATTATTGTTTTTGAAGATGATTTAGAAATTTTAGCCCTTGCTTTTTATTTATTTGACTTTAGCGAAGCCTTAAAAAATGAAAAACTCATACTTTTTCACACTCAAACGCTAAATACCCCACAACTTAGCACACTTTTTAGCTATGAAATCATTCAAAAAAGTGTAAAAATTTTTAATCTTTTTATCCATAGTGATTTTTATCAAAAATTCCAAAATACACAAATACAAAATACAAACACCCAACTCATGGAAATGATACGCTTTATTGTTTTAAACAAAGGCAATGATCCACATGATTCTTTAGTGGGGATCAAGCATACTTTAGATAATCTTCCTAAAATGTTAAATCATGGAATTTTTCAAGAATTTCTTAAAGAAAGAAGGACTAAAGTTAAAAATGCTATCATTGTTTCTACAGGACCAAGTTTAACCAAACAATTACCTTTATTAAAAAAGTATGCTAATAAAGCTACGATTTTTTGTGCGGATAGTGCTTATGTTATCCTTGGAAAATACGGTATAAAGCCTGATTATGTTTGCATGCTAGAGCGTGATGATATAGTTTCTAAATGTTTTGATAATGATTTTGGCGATTTTAACAAAGGCATACTTTTCATACTTGCTTCTGTAGTTCATAAAGAAGTATTGGATTTTTTGGAAAAAGATCAAAGAACTTATATGCTTGTGCATCGCCCTTTAAATTTTGCAGCCAGCTTAAAACTTGATGAATACGGATATTTAGGAGTAGGACATAGCGTTTCAAATATGATCTATGAATTAGCTGGGGCTTTAAGATTTGAAAATATCATTTTTATAGGACAAGATCTTGCTTATAGTGAAGATGGAAGTTCTCATCCTAAAGAACACATTCATGGTAACCAGGGTGAAGAAATCAGAGGGGAAAGCTATACCTTAGCTTATGGTGGAAAAGGCAAAGTAAGAACACAACTTACTTGGAATTTATTTCGTCAAGCCTTTGAAAAAGATATTTTTTGGACAAAAGAAAAACTTCATATCAACACTTACAATTGCACCGAAGGTGGAGCAAGGATAGAAGGAACTATAGAAAAACCTTTTCTTTGGGTTTGTGAGAATTTACTTGATAAGGATTTAAACAAACCTTTTGATTTTCCAAAAATTTTAGATAAAAAACAAGCCAAAGAAAAATTAGAAAAAACAAAAAAATATCTCCAAAAAAATATTTTAGAATCCAAAGAATTTATCAAAAAAGCTCAAACTCAACTTCAAAAACTCAGATATACTTTAGAAAAAAACAAAGATGATTTTCACACTCTTGAAAAAATCAAAAACAATCTCTTAAATCTTTTCAAAGAATTTAAAAAACTCAAATTTTTTAACGAACTTACTCGAGCAATTTATTTTCATAATGAATGTGAAATTTTAAAATTTGAAGTTTTAAATGCAAACAAGCAAAAAGAAAATTTGATAGATTTTTTAAAAATACAACACAATTGGTTTATACAAGGCTTAGGATACCTTGACACTCAAAACCAAACCATAGAAAAAAGTTTAGAAAATTGGAATTTTGACGATATAGTCAAAAAATAATTAGGATTTCCAATGACCTTCACCTCTACTCAAAAAGAACTCTTTAATAATAACATTGAAGCTTTAGGTAATATTCTTTTAAAAGAAAGTTTAAAAGAAATCAAGTCTAGTAAATTTGAACTTATCTTAGGTAAAGATAATCTAGATATAAATTTAAAAGATACGAATGATAATACTTTTCTTTATGGAAATGTTATTGATGAATTAAACACTATGTTAAACACCTATAATGACAAATACCTACTTTATCCTGTATTGTATTTTTATGGTTTTGGAAATGGAATTTTATTTAAAGCTTTATTACAAAATAAAAATCATCAACATATTGTTGTTTTTGAAAAAGATATAGAAATCATTTGGGTCATGTTTCATATCTTAGATTTTTCAAATGAATTGCAAAATTCAAGATTGATGATTTTAGAAAATGATAAATTACAAATTCAGGATTATGTTGAACTTTGTTCTTCTAAGCCTTTCTTTCAATTTTCTAGAATTTATTTTTTAGAACTGATGAGTAATTATTATGAAAGATTTCATGA
>NZ_MJXI01000014.1:0-3800 GCF_001762705.1 Campylobacter sp. BCW_6460
AAATTTTAGGTCCTTTACTGACACAATTTGAACTTAATCTTGCTAGAATTTATGTTTTAAATCCTAAAACCAAAGAAGATGCTTTTAATAAAAGTATTCTTTGGATAAAAGAACATTTAGAATTTATGGAATTAGTTTATGGACATATCAAAGCACAAGAAAGTGCTTTGATTAAAAATATACTTCCTTTAGAAGAAAAACTTAAAGAAAGAAAATTAGATAAATGGATGGAAAGGGTAAGAAGGTGAAAGAGGAAAATAATTTTGAAAAAAATATCAAAGCTTTAGGTGGCTCTGAATATGAAATTTTACGCAAAAAGCTTCAAGATCTTAAAGAACTTAGAGACTTTACTTTTACACAAGGAAAAGATAATCTTGATATCAATATCATCAAAAAAAGAAATTTAAAAAAAATGTATCAAGATCCCGTAAAAGAACTTGAAAAAGATTTGAAATATTTTAAAGATTTTGCTCGTTATCCTGTACTTTTTTTCTATGGAATAGGAAATGGGATTTTATATAAAATTTTATTGCAAAATAAAAATCTTAAAAGAATGATTATTTTTGAAAAAGAGCTAGAGCTTATATTTTTAGCTTTTAATTTTGTCGATTTTAGCAAAGATTTAAGCTTAGGAAGGCTTATCATCGTTCATCAAGATGATGTAACTTTACCCAAAATTGAAAAAATCTTTCGCCTTGTAGGAGATTTATTTTATCGTTCTTATAATCTACACATTGCTAATAATTTTTACGAAGAATACAAAGAAGATATTTTAAAACTTAACAAGCTTAATATCCTAACCATAAAAAACCATAATCTCATGCATGGAAATGATCCTAAAGATGCTATGCAAGGTATAGAACAATTTGTTTATAATCTTCCCAAACTCATTTCACATCCAAGTTATAAAGAACTTCTAAAAAAAAGAAAAAGTGCTAAAGAAACAGCCATAGTCGTTTCTACAGGACCAAGTTTAACTAAACAACTTCCTTTATTAAAAAAGTATGCCAATAAAGCTACGATTTTTTGTGCAGACAGTGCTTATAATATACTTGCAAGAGAAGGTATAAAACCTGATTATGTTTGCATGCTAGAGCGTGATGAAATAGTAGCAGAATGTTTTAATAATGATTTTGGTAAATTTGATAAAGATATTATTTTTTTAGTTGCTTCTTTGGTGCATAAAAAAACTATTGATTATCTTGAAAAAAACAAAAGAAACTATATGCTTATTCTTAAAGGACAACCTTTTGCAAGATATTTAGATCTAGATGATTATGGGTATATTAATGCAGGTATGAGTGTATCTCATATGGCTTATGAATTTGCAGAAAATTTAGGACATAAAAATATCGTTTTAATAGGACAAGATCTAGCTTATAGCGAAGATGGACAAACGCATTCTAAAGGTTTTATTCATGCTAGTTGGCATAATGGAGACTATGAAAGAGATTTGGGAAAATTTACTACCACAGCTTATGGCGGAGAAGGCAAAGTAGAAAGTTCTGAAATATGGACTCTTTTTAGGCAAATTTTTGAAAATTTTATTTTCTATAGCGAAAGTAAAACTTATAATTGCACTGAAGGAGGCGCTAGGATAGAAAGTGCTATAGAAAGACCTTTTAAAGAAGTTTGCAAAGATCTACTTGAAAATGAAAAAGATAAAAATTTTAAAAAATTAAAAGCTTTAAATACCAAAGAACAAGTAGAATTGGGTTTAAAAATCTATAAAAAAATCAAAAAAAATATGAGCTTAGCGCTTAATTTTCAAAAAGAATGTAAAAAAATCAAAAAACAAATTCATAATCTTACCCATGGAAAAAGCAAATTATCTCTTAATGAACTCAATCAAAACATCGATAAAATCAAAGAAAAACTTTCAAGTCAAAAATACAGCTTTTCAAAAGAAATTCTAGGACCTACTTTACATCACGAACAAAGCCTCTTAGCGCCTTTATATCTTAAGGATATCAAAGATGAAGCTGATAAACAAAATAAACTTTTTGCTTGGATTTATGCACACGAATCCTTGCTTGAAAATATCATAGAACTTTTAGAAGCTCAAGATAAAAGACTTAAAATCGCTATCTTACCTTTGCGAGACTTTTTAGAAAAGAAAAAAGCACTTTAAAAATCTTAGATGCATAAAAGCATCTAAGAAATCATTGAAGAAGTTTTAAAACATTTTGTTGTACAGCATTAGCCTGACTCATCGCATAAGAACCTGACTGTGCAAGGATATTATACTTAGAAAAATTTGCACTCTCACTAGCAAAGTCTACATCTCTTATAGTTGATTCTGCTGCTTTAACATTTACTTGAGTTACAGTGATGTTGTTTATAGTAACTTGAAGTTGATTTTGCACTGAACCAATATCGGCTCTGATTTGATCAAGATTTGTTATAGCAGTTTCTGCTATATCCATCACTGCCATAGCGCCTTTAAGTGTAGTTACACCTGCTGTTTCATCTTTTACACCAAGAGTATTTCCAACTGAAGTTTTCAAGGTTGCAAATTGAGATAAATTAGAACCACTAGAAAAACCTGAGCCTGCGGATACATTATAAACTGCTGAGAGTTGAGAAGCTGCAGAAACAGCTATCACATTAGCAAAACCTGTGGAATAATTTTTACCACTACCTACAGAATAACCTGAACCTGACGAAAATCCACTACCGGCATTACTCATATAAGCAGAAACAGAAGAATAACCCCCTAAAATATTACCTTTATCAACTGAGTTAAACCCCATAGCATCAGCAACATTGGCATCAATTTGACCTTTTGATTCTCTTAGAGAAACAGAAGCTTGTGAAATGAAACTACTTGCACCAAATCCAGTAGCAGTTAATCCTGTTCCACTGATTAAAATATCTTTACCATCATTTTTTACCAAAGATAAGCGACCGTAATTTTCTTTCATATTTGGATTGATAAAAGCACCCTTGCCTATATCACCTTCAATTTTAATCCCTCTACCCTCTCTTGAAGTGAGCAAAAGTTTACCATTTTCATCTATAGAGGCTTCTACTCCTGTAGTATCTTTTACAGAGTTGATTGCAGAAACTAAAGCACCATTGCTATCGCCATCTTTATATTCTATCTGGCCGATTTTTACCCCATTAATAGTAAAATCTTCAGAAGTAGTACCTTCTCTAACTGCACCCATACCTCGAGTCTCTACTGTAAAGGTAGCCCTAACACCCGTTTTATCGGCATTTTTATTGATCTCTTCAGCTAAAGCCCCAAGTCCTGTTCCAACCGAAGTTGAAATCACAACTTTTTGAAATTTAAAATCATCTATACCGTTATAGTTTTTCAAAGTAAATTGCACTTCACCACTTTCAGAAATCCTTCCTCCAGTTTCAAAGCGTGTTAAACCGATTTTAGAAGATTGGGTTGGGCCTATGGTAGCTTTAATAGTTTGATTTGAACTTGCACCGATTTGAAATTCTTGATTGATAAAATTACCACTTAAAAGTTGTTTACCATTAAATGAAGTAGTATTAGCAATATTATCAAGTTCTTCCATCAAGCGGTTAATATCTGCTTGAAGCATAGTTCTTGTTTTTAAGCTTTGTCCATCTTGAGCTGCTTGAGTTGCTTTAGTCTTGATTGTATCTAAGATCTTAAGTTGCTCATCCATAGCTTTATCTGCAGTTTGTAAGATACCTAAAGCATCATTACCATTAGATATAGCTTGACCTAAAGTATTAGCTTGAGATCTTAGACTATCTGCTATCGCCATCCCTGAAGCATCATCTGCGGCTGAGTTGATTCTAAGACCTGAACTAAGTCT
>NZ_MJXI01000015.1:0-549 GCF_001762705.1 Campylobacter sp. BCW_6460
TTCTAAATCTTCATCATTTTTATCATCTAGTTCATCTAAACTAGGCTCAGTATCCAAAGCTGTATGTTCTTGGCTTAAGTCTTCTTTTTCGCTTCCGCCATCTTCCAAAGTTAAATCTAAATCAGTTTGAATGTCTTCTTGAGTCTGTTCTTTAGTTGCTTCTTGTTCTAAATTTTCATCTTCTAAATTTTGAGTTTCTAAAGTTTCGTTTGCATTATCATCTTGAGATTCGTTAAGCTCTTCTTGCATTTCTAATGTATTTGCTTTAGAATCGTTTAATAATTCTTGCTTTTTTATTTCTTCATTTTTGTCATCTTCTTTGATTTCTAAATCTTCATCATTTTTATCATCTAGTTCATCTAAACTAGGCTCAGTATCCAAAGCTGTATGTTCTTGGCTTAAGTCTTCTTTTTCGCTTCCGCCATCTTCCAAAGTTAAATCTAAATCAGTTTGAATGTCTTCTTGAGTCTGTTCTTTAGTTGCTTCTTGTTCTAAATTTTCATCTTCTAAATTTTGAGTTTCTAAAGTTTCGTTTGCATTATCATCTTG
>NZ_MJXI01000016.1:0-982 GCF_001762705.1 Campylobacter sp. BCW_6460
GCATCAAAACTATCATTTTTAAAACTATCTAATTTATCGATATAATCACCCAGTTCAATTTGCTTGATTTTATCACTTAAATTCTCATCTTTCATACGAGCTTTAAAACGCTCTAATCCTGTTTTGCTCCATTCTATACCACTTACACTAAAACCTTCTTTTGCACAAAACCATAAATTAGCTCCTGTTCCAAAACCAAGTTCTAAAATATTGATTTTACTTCTATCTTGCACATTATAAAAATTCCTTGCTATAAATCTTATAACATTTTCACTTGGATACTTGCCCCATTCTTTTTTAGAAAAAATTTGTTCCCATATATTCATATTTTATATCCTTCAACTATAAAAAGTTCATTTAATTGTTTGGTTAAATTTTTTTGTATGTGAATTTTTATATCACTAATACTATAGGTTGCACTCTCATAAAGTTTTCGTAAATCTTTTTCATCACAATACCTTATAATACCTGTGCAAGCATCACTTCCACTTGTAGGTTTTACTAAATGATACCCCAAACTCTCATCTTTTTCAAAACCATCATTGTCAAGACTTGGAGTTACAGAAAGAAATTTCCCACCTTTTTTGAGTTTTTTCATCGCTTTGTCTATAATCTTTTTAGTTTTATCAAAATCATTGTAAGCTAAGGAATAATTATCCATCCACGCATCAAAACTATCATTTTTAAAACTATCTAATTTATCGATATAATCACCCAGTTCAATTTGCTTGATTTTATCACTTAAATTCTCATCTTTCATACGAGCTTTAAAACGCTCTAATCCTGTTTTGCTCCATTCTATACCACTTACACTAAAACCTTCTTTTGCACAAAACCATAAATTAGCTCCTGTTCCAAAACCAAGTTCTAAAATATTGATTTTACTTCTATCTTGCACATTATAAAAATTCCTTGCTATAAATCTTATAACATTTTCACTTGGATACTTGCCCCATTCTTTTTTAGAAAAAATTTGTTCCCA
>NZ_MJXI01000017.1:0-5000 GCF_001762705.1 Campylobacter sp. BCW_6460
TTAACAAGTCCGCAATGAGCTACTTTCCCCCTGCCAGTAAGGCGTAGTATCATCACCCACGATGTGCTTAGCTTCTTGGTTCGGGATGGAGCAAGGCGTTTCCACATCTGTATAATCACGGACATTGTTATTTAAATATTCTTTGAAAGATTTAATTTATAAATAAAGCTTAATCTTTTATTTCTTTATTTTTTTCTTTATTCTCTTTCTTCTTTACTTATCTTTTATCTTTAATAAGTTTTTATATAGAATACTTAAAAAACAATGTTAAGAGCAAGTTCTAATATAAACTCTACTTGAAAGATTTCTATGAAACTCTAAATATTATCTATATTCAAAGTCTTATTAAAAACCTTAACAAGGAAGTGATGCTTTATTAAAGATAAGCCAAACGCTCTATTAGTACTGGTCAGCTAAAGGACTTTCATCCATTACACACCCAGCCTATCAAACTAGTAGTCTTCTAGAGAGCTTAGAGAAGATTCATCTTAGAGTTGGCTTCACGCTTAGATGCTTTCAGCGTTTATCCTTTCCAAACTTAGCTACGCTGCGATGCTCTTGGCAGAACAACAGCTACACCAGTGGTTTGTTCAACCCGGTCCTCTCGTACTAGGGTCAAATCTCTTCAATCTTCTTACGCCCACGGCAGATAGGGACCGAACTGTCTCACGACGTTCTGAACCCAGCTCGCGTACCGCTTTAAATGGCGAACAGCCATACCCTTGGGACCTGCTCCAGCCCCAGGATGCGATGAGCCGACATCGAGGTGCCAAACCTCCCCGTCGATGTGAGCTCTTGGGGGAGATCAGCCTGTTATCCCCGGGGTACCTTTTATCCTTTGAGCGATGGCCCTTCCACACAGAACCACCGGATCACTAAGACCGACTTTCGTCTCTGCTTGACTTGTATGTCTTGCAGTTAAGCTGGCTTATACCTTTATACTCTACGAACGATTTCCAACCGTTCTGAGCCAACCTTTGTAAGCCTCCGTTATTATTTGGGAGGCGACCGCCCCAGTCAAACTACCCACCAGACATTGTCCCACTTGAGGATAACTCAAGCTGGTTAGCTACCCAAATAAGAAAGAGTGGTATCTCAACAATGGCTCATATACAACTGGCGTCATATACTCAAAGCCTCCCACCTATCCTGCACATTCTTATCCAAGTAGCAGTGTCAAGCTGTAGTAAAGGTCCACGGGGTCTTTCCGTCTTGCCGCGGGTAGGAGGAATTTTCACCTCCACTACAATTTCACTGGATCCCTCTTTGAGACAGCTCCCATCTCGTTACGCCATTCATGCAGGTCGGTATTTAACCGACAAGGAATTTCGCTACCTTAGGACCGTTATAGTTACGGCCGCCGTTTACTCGGGCTTCGATCAAGAGCTTCGCTAATGCTAACCCCATCAATTAACCTTCGAGCACCGGGCAGGCGTCACACCCTATACATCCTCTTACGAGTTAGCAGAGTGCTGTGTTTTTGGTAAACAGTCGGGAGGGACTCTTTGTTGTAAGTTTCCTTGCTTTCGGAGTAAATCCTAATACAAAGCTAACCACACCTTATACCGAAGATACGGTGCTATTTTGCAGAGTTCCTTAAAGAGAGTTCTTCCACGCGCCTTAGAATACTCATCCCACCCACCTGTGTCGGTTTACGGTACGGGCAACATTAGCTAAACTTAGAAACTTTTCTTGGCTCGACGGCATCAGGGGTTCTTCTATCCATCCGAAGATTTCAAAAAGCCTTTCAGTTCTCGGAGTGTTCTTATACGGATTTGCCTGTATAAGCTCCTACGACCTTAGACTAGCACTTCCATCCGCTAGCCCCCTTAGCCCTAAGCGTCCTTCCATCGCACACTAATGTTGGTATTGGAATATTAACCAATTTGCCATCGTCTACCCCTTTCGGACTCGACTTAGGACCCGACTAACCCTACGATGACGAGCATCGCGTAGGAAACCTTGGGTTTACGGCGTTAATGATTCTCACATTAATTATCGCTACTCATGCCTGCATGCTCACTTCTATTCGCTCCAGCACTCCTTACCGGTATACCTTCGACGCAAATAGAACGCTCTCCTACCACTTGCACACAACTTAAACTACTTAACTTTAGCCTAAGAATATTTTTACTGATTTTACTAAGCTTTATTTCTATCTTTACTCTATAAAAATCAGTAAAAATATAACTAAAACATATAACTTAGTTTCTCATATTCTAAACTTAAATAATCTAAGTTGTGTGCAAGTCTACAGCTTCGGTACTTACTTTAGCCCCGTTATATTTTCCGCGCAAAATCACTAGACCAGTGAGCTATTACGCTTTCTTTAAAGGATGGCTGCTTCTAAGCCAACCTCCTGGTTGTTTAAGTAACTTCACATCGTTTTCCACTTAAGTAAGATTTAGGGACCTTAGCTGGTAGTCTGGGTTGTTTCCCTCTTGACGACGGATTTTATCACTCGCCGCCTGACTGCTGTGATTACATATAAGGTATTCGGAGTTTGATAGGGTTTGGTACATTGGTGTATGCCCTAGCCCATTCAGTGCTCTACCCCCTTATATTACGACACAACGCTATACCTAAATATATTTCGGAGAGAACCAGCTATCACGAAGTTTGATTGGCCTTTCACCCCTATCCACAAGTCATCCCGGGGCTTTTCAACGCCTATGGGTTCAGTCCTCCACTAGTTCTTACACTAGCTTCAACTTGCTCATGGATAGATCACTTCGTTTCGGGTCTGCAGCATCTGACTAAGCGCCCTATTCAGACTCGCTTTCGCTACGGCTTCGCGTTTGCTTAACCTTGCCAGACACCACAACTCGCAGGCTCATTATGCAAAAGGCAGTCCATCACACTGTATTGCTACATAGTGCTCTGAATGATTGTAAGCAAATGGTTTCAGGTTCTATTTCACTCTGATCACCTCAGTTCTTTTCACCTTTCCCTCACGGTACTTGTGCACTATCGATCTGGTATTAGTATTTAGGGTTGGATCGTGGTCGACCCGGATTCAGACAGGATTCCTCGTGTCCCGCCCTACTCAGGATACTGCTAGCTAAGCTTTGTTTTTCGCATACGGGACTATCACCCTCTATGGCTATACTTTCCAGAATGTTCTGCTAAACTCAGCTCTTGCACATTGCAGTCCTACAACCCCCAGTGCAAGCACTAGGTTTGCCCTCTTGCGCTTTCGCTCGCCGCTACTGACGCAATCTCTATTGATTTCTTTTCCTGAGGGTACTAAGATGTTTCAATTCCCCTCGTTCGCTCCTATATAGGTAATGTATATCTCTATACATTGGGTTGCCCCATTCGGAAATCTACGGATCAAAGCTTCTTGACAGCTCCCCGTAGCTTATCGCAGTCTAGTACGTCCTTCATCGCCTTTACCAGTCAAGGCATCCACCATTCGCTCTTAGTAGCTTACCTTTTGATGTTCTTTTAGCAGATGAGAAAGCTCATCTTAAAGAACCAAAGCTAAAGGCCTACCCCGCCAACCTAAAAGATATTAGGCTTAAAACGAAATAAACTAAACATTCATTAAAAAATTAATGTAGATAAAGCTTCAATTCTTAATCACTAAAAAAACAATTTGCATAAAAGTTAGATATAACCTAACTTCTACCTTTTATTATTGATTCTAAAACGCATCACTTCCTTGTTAAAGTTTTTATGATAAGACTTCTTTATCTTAAGACGGAAAGCATTCAAACCTTAATATAGAACTAAATGATTTAGTCTTAACTAAGCTGTGAGTTTGAAACTTGTCTTTAATTTATAAATCTTAAATCTAATATTCTCTTTATTTTAAAGATAAAGATAATTAAAAGATATAAGTTAAACCAAAGAAAAGATAAATAGGTTTTATCCTTTAACAAGTCCTGTAAAATTGTTTTTATTAAAACTTGCTTGTGACTCTTAACAATGATAATTAAAAAGAACATTTAGGTTTAAAACCTAAAGGAAGTATATATATTAATATAATCATTATAAATATAAATACATAATGTATATGCTACTTATATCTATTTAAAGTATATTCTTTTATAGCTAAAGATAAAAATAAATCTAAGTATAGAGTTTATATTTTATATTTAATCTACTTTATATACTTGCTTTAGATTTTAAAGCTTTTTTATTCAAATCTTTTTTATGGTGGGCCTAACAAGACTTGAACTTGTGACCTCACCCTTATCAGGGGTGCACTCTAACCAGCTGAGCTATAGGCCCTTAATAAATGGTGGAGAATAGCGGGATCGAACCGCTGACCTCCTGCGTGCAAAGCAGGCGCTCTCCCAGCTGAGCTAATTCCCCATAAACAATTAGCTTTATCATCAATCTTTGAAATCTAAACAAGAATCAATTGAGTTTATATATTTGAAGTAATAGTTGTGAGACTTATTACTTTGTACTCTAGAAAGGAGGTGATCCAACCGCAGGTTCTCCTACGGTTACCTTGTTACGACTTCACCCCAGTCGCTGATTCCACTGTGGACGGTAACTAGTTTAGTATTCCGGCTTCGAGTGAAATCAACTCCCATGGTGTGACGGGCGGTGAGTACAAGACCCGGGAACGTATTCACCGTAGCATGGCTGATCTACGATTACTAGCGATTCCGGCTTCATGCTCTCGAGTTGCAGAGAACAATCCGAACTGGGACATATTTTATAGATTTGCTCCACCTCGCGGTATTGCGTCTCATTGTATATGCCATTGTAGCACGTGTGTCGCCCTGGGCATAAGGGCCATGATGACTTGACGTCGTCCACACCTTCCTCCTCCTTACGAAGGCAGTCTATTTAGAGTGCTCGGCCGAACCGTTAGCAACTAAATACGTGGGTTGCGCTCGTTGCGGGACTTAACCCAACATCTCACGACACGAGCTGACGACAGCCGTGCAGCACCTGTCTCTAAGTTCTAGCAAGCTAGCACCCTCATATCTCTATAAGGTTCTTAGGATATCAAGCCCAGGTAAGGTTCTTCGCGTATCTTC
>NZ_MJXI01000018.1:0-5000 GCF_001762705.1 Campylobacter sp. BCW_6460
TTAACAAGTCCGCAATGAGCTACTTTCCCCCTGCCAGTAAGGCGTAGTATCATCACCCACGATGTGCTTAGCTTCTTGGTTCGGGATGGAGCAAGGCGTTTCCACATCTGTATAATCACGGACATTGTTATTTAAATATTCTTTGAAAGATTTAATTTATAAATAAAGCTTAATCTTTTATTTCTTTATTTTTTTCTTTATTCTCTTTCTTCTTTACTTATCTTTTATCTTTAATAAGTTTTTATATAGAATACTTAAAAAACAATGTTAAGAGCAAGTTCTAATATAAACTCTACTTGAAAGATTTCTATGAAACTCTAAATATTATCTATATTCAAAGTCTTATTAAAAACCTTAACAAGGAAGTGATGCTTTATTAAAGATAAGCCAAACGCTCTATTAGTACTGGTCAGCTAAAGGACTTTCATCCATTACACACCCAGCCTATCAAACTAGTAGTCTTCTAGAGAGCTTAGAGAAGATTCATCTTAGAGTTGGCTTCACGCTTAGATGCTTTCAGCGTTTATCCTTTCCAAACTTAGCTACGCTGCGATGCTCTTGGCAGAACAACAGCTACACCAGTGGTTTGTTCAACCCGGTCCTCTCGTACTAGGGTCAAATCTCTTCAATCTTCTTACGCCCACGGCAGATAGGGACCGAACTGTCTCACGACGTTCTGAACCCAGCTCGCGTACCGCTTTAAATGGCGAACAGCCATACCCTTGGGACCTGCTCCAGCCCCAGGATGCGATGAGCCGACATCGAGGTGCCAAACCTCCCCGTCGATGTGAGCTCTTGGGGGAGATCAGCCTGTTATCCCCGGGGTACCTTTTATCCTTTGAGCGATGGCCCTTCCACACAGAACCACCGGATCACTAAGACCGACTTTCGTCTCTGCTTGACTTGTATGTCTTGCAGTTAAGCTGGCTTATACCTTTATACTCTACGAACGATTTCCAACCGTTCTGAGCCAACCTTTGTAAGCCTCCGTTATTATTTGGGAGGCGACCGCCCCAGTCAAACTACCCACCAGACATTGTCCCACTTGAGGATAACTCAAGCTGGTTAGCTACCCAAATAAGAAAGAGTGGTATCTCAACAATGGCTCATATACAACTGGCGTCATATACTCAAAGCCTCCCACCTATCCTGCACATTCTTATCCAAGTAGCAGTGTCAAGCTGTAGTAAAGGTCCACGGGGTCTTTCCGTCTTGCCGCGGGTAGGAGGAATTTTCACCTCCACTACAATTTCACTGGATCCCTCTTTGAGACAGCTCCCATCTCGTTACGCCATTCATGCAGGTCGGTATTTAACCGACAAGGAATTTCGCTACCTTAGGACCGTTATAGTTACGGCCGCCGTTTACTCGGGCTTCGATCAAGAGCTTCGCTAATGCTAACCCCATCAATTAACCTTCGAGCACCGGGCAGGCGTCACACCCTATACATCCTCTTACGAGTTAGCAGAGTGCTGTGTTTTTGGTAAACAGTCGGGAGGGACTCTTTGTTGTAAGTTTCCTTGCTTTCGGAGTAAATCCTAATACAAAGCTAACCACACCTTATACCGAAGATACGGTGCTATTTTGCAGAGTTCCTTAAAGAGAGTTCTTCCACGCGCCTTAGAATACTCATCCCACCCACCTGTGTCGGTTTACGGTACGGGCAACATTAGCTAAACTTAGAAACTTTTCTTGGCTCGACGGCATCAGGGGTTCTTCTATCCATCCGAAGATTTCAAAAAGCCTTTCAGTTCTCGGAGTGTTCTTATACGGATTTGCCTGTATAAGCTCCTACGACCTTAGACTAGCACTTCCATCCGCTAGCCCCCTTAGCCCTAAGCGTCCTTCCATCGCACACTAATGTTGGTATTGGAATATTAACCAATTTGCCATCGTCTACCCCTTTCGGACTCGACTTAGGACCCGACTAACCCTACGATGACGAGCATCGCGTAGGAAACCTTGGGTTTACGGCGTTAATGATTCTCACATTAATTATCGCTACTCATGCCTGCATGCTCACTTCTATTCGCTCCAGCACTCCTTACCGGTATACCTTCGACGCAAATAGAACGCTCTCCTACCACTTGCACACAACTTAAACTACTTAACTTTAGCCTAAGAATATTTTTACTGATTTTACTAAGCTTTATTTCTATCTTTACTCTATAAAAATCAGTAAAAATATAACTAAAACATATAACTTAGTTTCTCATATTCTAAACTTAAATAATCTAAGTTGTGTGCAAGTCTACAGCTTCGGTACTTACTTTAGCCCCGTTATATTTTCCGCGCAAAATCACTAGACCAGTGAGCTATTACGCTTTCTTTAAAGGATGGCTGCTTCTAAGCCAACCTCCTGGTTGTTTAAGTAACTTCACATCGTTTTCCACTTAAGTAAGATTTAGGGACCTTAGCTGGTAGTCTGGGTTGTTTCCCTCTTGACGACGGATTTTATCACTCGCCGCCTGACTGCTGTGATTACATATAAGGTATTCGGAGTTTGATAGGGTTTGGTACATTGGTGTATGCCCTAGCCCATTCAGTGCTCTACCCCCTTATATTACGACACAACGCTATACCTAAATATATTTCGGAGAGAACCAGCTATCACGAAGTTTGATTGGCCTTTCACCCCTATCCACAAGTCATCCCGGGGCTTTTCAACGCCTATGGGTTCAGTCCTCCACTAGTTCTTACACTAGCTTCAACTTGCTCATGGATAGATCACTTCGTTTCGGGTCTGCAGCATCTGACTAAGCGCCCTATTCAGACTCGCTTTCGCTACGGCTTCGCGTTTGCTTAACCTTGCCAGACACCACAACTCGCAGGCTCATTATGCAAAAGGCAGTCCATCACACTGTATTGCTACATAGTGCTCTGAATGATTGTAAGCAAATGGTTTCAGGTTCTATTTCACTCTGATCACCTCAGTTCTTTTCACCTTTCCCTCACGGTACTTGTGCACTATCGATCTGGTATTAGTATTTAGGGTTGGATCGTGGTCGACCCGGATTCAGACAGGATTCCTCGTGTCCCGCCCTACTCAGGATACTGCTAGCTAAGCTTTGTTTTTCGCATACGGGACTATCACCCTCTATGGCTATACTTTCCAGAATGTTCTGCTAAACTCAGCTCTTGCACATTGCAGTCCTACAACCCCCAGTGCAAGCACTAGGTTTGCCCTCTTGCGCTTTCGCTCGCCGCTACTGACGCAATCTCTATTGATTTCTTTTCCTGAGGGTACTAAGATGTTTCAATTCCCCTCGTTCGCTCCTATATAGGTAATGTATATCTCTATACATTGGGTTGCCCCATTCGGAAATCTACGGATCAAAGCTTCTTGACAGCTCCCCGTAGCTTATCGCAGTCTAGTACGTCCTTCATCGCCTTTACCAGTCAAGGCATCCACCATTCGCTCTTAGTAGCTTACCTTTTGATGTTCTTTTAGCAGATGAGAAAGCTCATCTTAAAGAACCAAAGCTAAAGGCCTACCCCGCCAACCTAAAAGATATTAGGCTTAAAACGAAATAAACTAAACATTCATTAAAAAATTAATGTAGATAAAGCTTCAATTCTTAATCACTAAAAAAACAATTTGCATAAAAGTTAGATATAACCTAACTTCTACCTTTTATTATTGATTCTAAAACGCATCACTTCCTTGTTAAAGTTTTTATGATAAGACTTCTTTATCTTAAGACGGAAAGCATTCAAACCTTAATATAGAACTAAATGATTTAGTCTTAACTAAGCTGTGAGTTTGAAACTTGTCTTTAATTTATAAATCTTAAATCTAATATTCTCTTTATTTTAAAGATAAAGATAATTAAAAGATATAAGTTAAACCAAAGAAAAGATAAATAGGTTTTATCCTTTAACAAGTCCTGTAAAATTGTTTTTATTAAAACTTGCTTGTGACTCTTAACAATGATAATTAAAAAGAACATTTAGGTTTAAAACCTAAAGGAAGTATATATATTAATATAATCATTATAAATATAAATACATAATGTATATGCTACTTATATCTATTTAAAGTATATTCTTTTATAGCTAAAGATAAAAATAAATCTAAGTATAGAGTTTATATTTTATATTTAATCTACTTTATATACTTGCTTTAGATTTTAAAGCTTTTTTATTCAAATCTTTTTTATGGTGGGCCTAACAAGACTTGAACTTGTGACCTCACCCTTATCAGGGGTGCACTCTAACCAGCTGAGCTATAGGCCCTTAATAAATGGTGGAGAATAGCGGGATCGAACCGCTGACCTCCTGCGTGCAAAGCAGGCGCTCTCCCAGCTGAGCTAATTCCCCATAAACAATTAGCTTTATCATCAATCTTTGAAATCTAAACAAGAATCAATTGAGTTTATATATTTGAAGTAATAGTTGTGAGACTTATTACTTTGTACTCTAGAAAGGAGGTGATCCAACCGCAGGTTCTCCTACGGTTACCTTGTTACGACTTCACCCCAGTCGCTGATTCCACTGTGGACGGTAACTAGTTTAGTATTCCGGCTTCGAGTGAAATCAACTCCCATGGTGTGACGGGCGGTGAGTACAAGACCCGGGAACGTATTCACCGTAGCATGGCTGATCTACGATTACTAGCGATTCCGGCTTCATGCTCTCGAGTTGCAGAGAACAATCCGAACTGGGACATATTTTATAGATTTGCTCCACCTCGCGGTATTGCGTCTCATTGTATATGCCATTGTAGCACGTGTGTCGCCCTGGGCATAAGGGCCATGATGACTTGACGTCGTCCACACCTTCCTCCTCCTTACGAAGGCAGTCTATTTAGAGTGCTCGGCCGAACCGTTAGCAACTAAATACGTGGGTTGCGCTCGTTGCGGGACTTAACCCAACATCTCACGACACGAGCTGACGACAGCCGTGCAGCACCTGTCTCTAAGTTCTAGCAAGCTAGCACCCTCATATCTCTATAAGGTTCTTAGGATATCAAGCCCAGGTAAGGTTCTTCGCGTATCTTC
>NZ_MJXI01000019.1:0-6079 GCF_001762705.1 Campylobacter sp. BCW_6460
TTATGGAGAGTTTGATCCTGGCTCAGAGTGAACGCTGGCGGCGTGCCTAATACATGCAAGTCGAACGATGAAGCTTTTAGCTTGCTAGAAGTGGATTAGTGGCGCACGGGTGAGTAAGGTATAGTTAATCTGCCCTACACAAGAGGACAACAGTTGGAAACGACTGCTAATACTCTATACTCCTGCTTAACACAAGTTGAGTAGGGAAAGTTTTTCGGTGTAGGATGAGACTATATAGTATCAGCTAGTTGGTAAGGTAATGGCTTACCAAGGCTATGACGCTTAACTGGTCTGAGAGGATGATCAGTCACACTGGAACTGAGACACGGTCCAGACTCCTACGGGAGGCAGCAGTAGGGAATATTGCGCAATGGGGGAAACCCTGACGCAGCAACGCCGCGTGGAGGATGACACTTTTCGGAGCGTAAACTCCTTTTCTTAGGGAAGAATTCTGACGGTACCTAAGGAATAAGCACCGGCTAACTCCGTGCCAGCAGCCGCGGTAATACGGAGGGTGCAAGCGTTACTCGGAATCACTGGGCGTAAAGGGCGCGTAGGCGGATTATCAAGTCTCTTGTGAAATCTAATGGCTTAACCATTAAACTGCTTGGGAAACTGATAGTCTAGAGTGAGGGAGAGGCAGATGGAATTGGTGGTGTAGGGGTAAAATCCGTAGATATCACCAAGAATACCCATTGCGAAGGCGATCTGCTGGAACTCAACTGACGCTAAGGCGCGAAAGCGTGGGGAGCAAACAGGATTAGATACCCTGGTAGTCCACGCCCTAAACGATGTACACTAGTTGTTGGGATGCTAGTCATCTCAGTAATGCAGCTAACGCATTAAGTGTACCGCCTGGGGAGTACGGTCGCAAGATTAAAACTCAAAGGAATAGACGGGGACCCGCACAAGCGGTGGAGCATGTGGTTTAATTCGAAGATACGCGAAGAACCTTACCTGGGCTTGATATCCTAAGAACCTTATAGAGATATGAGGGTGCTAGCTTGCTAGAACTTAGAGACAGGTGCTGCACGGCTGTCGTCAGCTCGTGTCGTGAGATGTTGGGTTAAGTCCCGCAACGAGCGCAACCCACGTATTTAGTTGCTAACGGTTCGGCCGAGCACTCTAAATAGACTGCCTTCGTAAGGAGGAGGAAGGTGTGGACGACGTCAAGTCATCATGGCCCTTATGCCCAGGGCGACACACGTGCTACAATGGCATATACAATGAGACGCAATACCGCGAGGTGGAGCAAATCTATAAAATATGTCCCAGTTCGGATTGTTCTCTGCAACTCGAGAGCATGAAGCCGGAATCGCTAGTAATCGTAGATCAGCCATGCTACGGTGAATACGTTCCCGGGTCTTGTACTCACCGCCCGTCACACCATGGGAGTTGATTTCACTCGAAGCCGGAATACTAAACTAGTTACCGTCCACAGTGGAATCAGCGACTGGGGTGAAGTCGTAACAAGGTAACCGTAGGAGAACCTGCGGTTGGATCACCTCCTTTCTAGAGTACAAAGTAATAAGTCTCACAACTATTACTTCAAATATATAAACTCAATTGATTCTTGTTTAGATTTCAAAGATTGATGATAAAGCTAATTGTTTATGGGGAATTAGCTCAGCTGGGAGAGCGCCTGCTTTGCACGCAGGAGGTCAGCGGTTCGATCCCGCTATTCTCCACCATTTATTAAGGGCCTATAGCTCAGCTGGTTAGAGTGCACCCCTGATAAGGGTGAGGTCACAAGTTCAAGTCTTGTTAGGCCCACCATAAAAAAGATTTGAATAAAAAAGCTTTAAAATCTAAAGCAAGTATATAAAGTAGATTAAATATAAAATATAAACTCTATACTTAGATTTATTTTTATCTTTAGCTATAAAAGAATATACTTTAAATAGATATAAGTAGCATATACATTATGTATTTATATTTATAATGATTATATTAATATATATACTTCCTTTAGGTTTTAAACCTAAATGTTCTTTTTAATTATCATTGTTAAGAGTCACAAGCAAGTTTTAATAAAAACAATTTTACAGGACTTGTTAAAGGATAAAACCTATTTATCTTTTCTTTGGTTTAACTTATATCTTTTAATTATCTTTATCTTTAAAATAAAGAGAATATTAGATTTAAGATTTATAAATTAAAGACAAGTTTCAAACTCACAGCTTAGTTAAGACTAAATCATTTAGTTCTATATTAAGGTTTGAATGCTTTCCGTCTTAAGATAAAGAAGTCTTATCATAAAAACTTTAACAAGGAAGTGATGCGTTTTAGAATCAATAATAAAAGGTAGAAGTTAGGTTATATCTAACTTTTATGCAAATTGTTTTTTTAGTGATTAAGAATTGAAGCTTTATCTACATTAATTTTTTAATGAATGTTTAGTTTATTTCGTTTTAAGCCTAATATCTTTTAGGTTGGCGGGGTAGGCCTTTAGCTTTGGTTCTTTAAGATGAGCTTTCTCATCTGCTAAAAGAACATCAAAAGGTAAGCTACTAAGAGCGAATGGTGGATGCCTTGACTGGTAAAGGCGATGAAGGACGTACTAGACTGCGATAAGCTACGGGGAGCTGTCAAGAAGCTTTGATCCGTAGATTTCCGAATGGGGCAACCCAATGTATAGAGATATACATTACCTATATAGGAGCGAACGAGGGGAATTGAAACATCTTAGTACCCTCAGGAAAAGAAATCAATAGAGATTGCGTCAGTAGCGGCGAGCGAAAGCGCAAGAGGGCAAACCTAGTGCTTGCACTGGGGGTTGTAGGACTGCAATGTGCAAGAGCTGAGTTTAGCAGAACATTCTGGAAAGTATAGCCATAGAGGGTGATAGTCCCGTATGCGAAAAACAAAGCTTAGCTAGCAGTATCCTGAGTAGGGCGGGACACGAGGAATCCTGTCTGAATCCGGGTCGACCACGATCCAACCCTAAATACTAATACCAGATCGATAGTGCACAAGTACCGTGAGGGAAAGGTGAAAAGAACTGAGGTGATCAGAGTGAAATAGAACCTGAAACCATTTGCTTACAATCATTCAGAGCACTATGTAGCAATACAGTGTGATGGACTGCCTTTTGCATAATGAGCCTGCGAGTTGTGGTGTCTGGCAAGGTTAAGCAAACGCGAAGCCGTAGCGAAAGCGAGTCTGAATAGGGCGCTTAGTCAGATGCTGCAGACCCGAAACGAAGTGATCTATCCATGAGCAAGTTGAAGCTAGTGTAAGAACTAGTGGAGGACTGAACCCATAGGCGTTGAAAAGCCCCGGGATGACTTGTGGATAGGGGTGAAAGGCCAATCAAACTTCGTGATAGCTGGTTCTCTCCGAAATATATTTAGGTATAGCGTTGTGTCGTAATATAAGGGGGTAGAGCACTGAATGGGCTAGGGCATACACCAATGTACCAAACCCTATCAAACTCCGAATACCTTATATGTAATCACAGCAGTCAGGCGGCGAGTGATAAAATCCGTCGTCAAGAGGGAAACAACCCAGACTACCAGCTAAGGTCCCTAAATCTTACTTAAGTGGAAAACGATGTGAAGTTACTTAAACAACCAGGAGGTTGGCTTAGAAGCAGCCATCCTTTAAAGAAAGCGTAATAGCTCACTGGTCTAGTGATTTTGCGCGGAAAATATAACGGGGCTAAAGTAAGTACCGAAGCTGTAGACTTGCACACAACTTAGATTATTTAAGTTTAGAATATGAGAAACTAAGTTATATGTTTTAGTTATATTTTTACTGATTTTTATAGAGTAAAGATAGAAATAAAGCTTAGTAAAATCAGTAAAAATATTCTTAGGCTAAAGTTAAGTAGTTTAAGTTGTGTGCAAGTGGTAGGAGAGCGTTCTATTTGCGTCGAAGGTATACCGGTAAGGAGTGCTGGAGCGAATAGAAGTGAGCATGCAGGCATGAGTAGCGATAATTAATGTGAGAATCATTAACGCCGTAAACCCAAGGTTTCCTACGCGATGCTCGTCATCGTAGGGTTAGTCGGGTCCTAAGTCGAGTCCGAAAGGGGTAGACGATGGCAAATTGGTTAATATTCCAATACCAACATTAGTGTGCGATGGAAGGACGCTTAGGGCTAAGGGGGCTAGCGGATGGAAGTGCTAGTCTAAGGTCGTAGGAGCTTATACAGGCAAATCCGTATAAGAACACTCCGAGAACTGAAAGGCTTTTTGAAATCTTCGGATGGATAGAAGAACCCCTGATGCCGTCGAGCCAAGAAAAGTTTCTAAGTTTAGCTAATGTTGCCCGTACCGTAAACCGACACAGGTGGGTGGGATGAGTATTCTAAGGCGCGTGGAAGAACTCTCTTTAAGGAACTCTGCAAAATAGCACCGTATCTTCGGTATAAGGTGTGGTTAGCTTTGTATTAGGATTTACTCCGAAAGCAAGGAAACTTACAACAAAGAGTCCCTCCCGACTGTTTACCAAAAACACAGCACTCTGCTAACTCGTAAGAGGATGTATAGGGTGTGACGCCTGCCCGGTGCTCGAAGGTTAATTGATGGGGTTAGCATTAGCGAAGCTCTTGATCGAAGCCCGAGTAAACGGCGGCCGTAACTATAACGGTCCTAAGGTAGCGAAATTCCTTGTCGGTTAAATACCGACCTGCATGAATGGCGTAACGAGATGGGAGCTGTCTCAAAGAGGGATCCAGTGAAATTGTAGTGGAGGTGAAAATTCCTCCTACCCGCGGCAAGACGGAAAGACCCCGTGGACCTTTACTACAGCTTGACACTGCTACTTGGATAAGAATGTGCAGGATAGGTGGGAGGCTTTGAGTATATGACGCCAGTTGTATATGAGCCATTGTTGAGATACCACTCTTTCTTATTTGGGTAGCTAACCAGCTTGAGTTATCCTCAAGTGGGACAATGTCTGGTGGGTAGTTTGACTGGGGCGGTCGCCTCCCAAATAATAACGGAGGCTTACAAAGGTTGGCTCAGAACGGTTGGAAATCGTTCGTAGAGTATAAAGGTATAAGCCAGCTTAACTGCAAGACATACAAGTCAAGCAGAGACGAAAGTCGGTCTTAGTGATCCGGTGGTTCTGTGTGGAAGGGCCATCGCTCAAAGGATAAAAGGTACCCCGGGGATAACAGGCTGATCTCCCCCAAGAGCTCACATCGACGGGGAGGTTTGGCACCTCGATGTCGGCTCATCGCATCCTGGGGCTGGAGCAGGTCCCAAGGGTATGGCTGTTCGCCATTTAAAGCGGTACGCGAGCTGGGTTCAGAACGTCGTGAGACAGTTCGGTCCCTATCTGCCGTGGGCGTAAGAAGATTGAAGAGATTTGACCCTAGTACGAGAGGACCGGGTTGAACAAACCACTGGTGTAGCTGTTGTTCTGCCAAGAGCATCGCAGCGTAGCTAAGTTTGGAAAGGATAAACGCTGAAAGCATCTAAGCGTGAAGCCAACTCTAAGATGAATCTTCTCTAAGCTCTCTAGAAGACTACTAGTTTGATAGGCTGGGTGTGTAATGGATGAAAGTCCTTTAGCTGACCAGTACTAATAGAGCGTTTGGCTTATCTTTAATAAAGCATCACTTCCTTGTTAAGGTTTTTAATAAGACTTTGAATATAGATAATATTTAGAGTTTCATAGAAATCTTTCAAGTAGAGTTTATATTAGAACTTGCTCTTAACATTGTTTTTTAAGTATTCTATATAAAAACTTATTAAAGATAAAAGATAAGTAAAGAAGAAAGAGAATAAAGAAAAAAATAAAGAAATAAAAGATTAAGCTTTATTTATAAATTAAATCTTTCAAAGAATATTTAAATAACAATGTCCGTGATTATACAGATGTGGAAACGCCTTGCTCCATCCCGAACCAAGAAGCTAAGCACATCGTGGGTGATGATACTACGCCTTACTGGCAGGGGGAAAGTAGCTCATTGCGGACTTGTTAAATGTCTTCATTACTTACTTTATATATAAATCCTATGTTTATTTTTATTGTTGTTTTAGATGATGCTTAGAATTGTGTTTAAAAAAGAGTTTGTTGCTGTTTAGGGTTTTTAAGAGAATAGGGTGTTTTTAGGAGTTTGGAAGGT
>NZ_MJXI01000020.1:0-371 GCF_001762705.1 Campylobacter sp. BCW_6460
CAAGATGGCGCAGCGGACGGGGCTCGAACCCGCGACCTCCGCCGTGACAGGGCGGCATTCTAACCAGCTGAACTACCGCTGCATCCAAAGTAAAGAAGTAGAGATTATAAAACCTATTTATGATTTTATAAAATGGTGGTCACTATAAGACTCGAACTTATGACATCCACCTTGTAAGGGTGGCGCTCTACCAACTGAGCTAAGCGACCTATGATTGGCGACCCCTAGAGGATTTGAACCTCTGTTTCCACACAGAGAGAGTGTTGTCCTGGGCCACTAGACGAAAGGGTCATAACCCTAACAATAAAAATGGTGTCCCGTGTTGGATTCGAACCAACGGCCCCCTCCTTAAAAGGGAGATGCTCTACCGG
>NZ_MJXI01000021.1:0-46335 GCF_001762705.1 Campylobacter sp. BCW_6460
TATATATCTCATCCAAAGTAGATTTATGTATCTTAAAATCTTCAGGAAGTCCTGCAGCTTTGTTAAAATCACTTCCCATATAGCCATCTTTATCTACACTATAACCATAGGCTGTATTAGTAGAAGTATTACTTATATCTGCTTGTTTGTATTTTAGAGTATAAATAGAGTTTTTAAATTCACTTGATATATCATAATTAGGAGAACTTGTCTTACTACTTATACTAAAATTAGTATTATTGCTAGTATTTGTTGTATTAGTAGAATTTAATACTTCACTTCTTGCTAGAGTTTGTGAATTTGCATTTTGAATTTCATTTAACTTACTAGCATTTTGTTTTAAAAAAGCATTAGCAAAACTTATTTTAGAATTTTCTTTACTTTCTTTATTAGCTTTTGCTTGTGAAAGTATAGAACCATAGTTTGAGTTATCATTGATGCTAAAGATACTCATATTAATTCCTTGATTTAGATTTTTCTGCCTTCAACCTAAATATATTAAAATAATATAAGCAAGATCTGTTCCGTTTTGGGGTGAAAAGAAAATATTTATCACACCAAAGGTAAGGTAAAATAAAAATTCTTAGGATCGCTTTGAAAACTTAACTCTCCCTTATGAGCGTTTATGATTTCTTTAGAAAGAGACAAACCAAGCCCATTGCCTTTAAGTTTTGTTGTTTTAAAAGCTTCAAAAACCAATTTCTCATCTTTTATTTCACAACCATTATCATACACTCTGATGCATATTTTTTCATTATCACAACTTGCTAAAATTTTAATCATAGGTTTTTCACATTCGCTTTCTTCTATCGCATCAATAGCATTATAAATCAAATTTTGTAAAACCAAACCAAGAAGAGCTTTATCGGCACAAATCTGCTTATCCAAAAAAGATATTTCAAAGTCTATTTGAGAAGTAAAATTATAAGAGTTAATGGCACTTTCACACTCTTCTTTTAACTCTAAAAGATTAAAATTTAAAGCATTGATGTGCACACCCTTAGTAAAAAGTAAAGTTGAATTTACGATACGCTCTACTCTAGCAATAGCCTTTTGGATTTCAAGAACTATATGCTTATTTTTAAGCTCACTACGAGCAAAAAGGGTTGAAGCAAGTAAAGATATAGATCCAATAGGATTTCTTATCTCATGTGCCAAATGAGCCGCTACACTACCCATGCTTGCAAGCCTTTCATTACGTTTTTCATCGCTAATATCTGTAGCTGAAACTATAGTTTTTTCATTATGTGCTATGATTTTTACTGCATAAAACCTACCTTCAAATTCAAGCTCATCGCGAATTTTATCAAGACTAATGATATTAAGTAATTTTGGATTTTTCAAGGCTTCTTGATTTTGTAAAATAATATTTTTTTCTTTATCTAAAATCCAAAGCGCACTAGGCAACACCTCTATAATCTCATCAACCATTGCGCGTAAGGAATTATAGTTTTCATTTAAAGTTTTGTATTCATTTTCTATTACATAAGTTTGTTCTATGAGGCTTTCTAAGCCTTTTTGTAGAGTTTCTTTTTCATTTGAGTCTAAACTTTTTAAAATACTTTCATTCATTTATCATTCCTATAATAAAATCTTAAAATCATTCAAATCAAATAAAAGCAAATTCTGTTCGCATATTTTATCAAATTCCTTGCTAAAACCATTTTTTGAGATTATAATATAATAATTTGGAGCCAAATTTAAAGACTTTGCTTTTGATTTTAAAAGATTTAAAATATTTTTACAAATTTTTTTATTTTTAAATTTAACCTCTCCGACAAAACACAAATTTTCATCTTGATAATAAAGATCAAGTTCTAAATTCTTATCCCAGTAACTTTGCACTCCATTGATATTGAATTTTTTCTCAAGCAATTCTCTAGAAAGCTGTTCAAAACAAAAACTTTGATAAAGTTCAAATTTTTCCTTAATACATTCTAAAACTTCTTTATAACGATTTTGCAAAATAAGCTTTTCATTGGGCTTTAAAAAATAAAAAAAGAAACGAGTAAAATGGTTGCTAAATATAATCTTATCTTGGATAACATAAGATCTTAGTTCTTTTTTGATTTTTTGTCTTTTATCTTTTATTTTTTTAGCTTCCTTACTATACTCAAGTTTTATTATACCTGTTTCTAAAAGATATTTAAGTATAGATAAAGCTTTAAAATGCTGAATTTTTCTATTGATAGAAAAACGCTTGCGATTGTTTTTAGCTAGTAAAGTAAGAGCGTAAGAACTTGTTTCATCCAAGGCAAAATAACTTTTAATTTTTAGGTAATCATCAAGCAAAATTCGCTCTATATTTGTAAATACATCGTCTTTAAAATTTAAAATGTTTAATTTTTCAAAACCTTCAAACACACTATAAAAATCAAAAAGCTTACTTAAAGATAAATTCTTATGCAAATCTACAAAGTTCTTAAATTTTATATTTTTCCTTTTATAAAGCATTTTTATAGTATAATTTTAGCAAATTTTTATAAGGATTGTATTTGCAAATTTCAGATTTAAAAAAAGAATTGATCTTAAAAAAAGGTATTTTGCATTTTGACTTCACAGCAAGTGCTTTAGCTCTAAAATGTGTAGAAAAAGAAATTTCAAAAATTCTTCCAACCTATGCAAACACACATTCTGATAGCTCTTTAAATTCTTTTAAAACTCAACAAATTTACGAACAAGCAAGAAAAGATATAAAAAAAAGTTTATCATTAGATGAAAATTTTGCCCTTATAGCCTGCGGAACAGGATCAAGCAGTGCTATTAAAAAATTTCAAGAATTGATCGGCATTTACATTCCCCCTCTTGTAAAAGAAAGATATTTTACGCAAATTGATAAAAATACCTTACCTTTAGTTATCGTAGGGCCTTATGAGCATCATTCTAATGAACTTTCATTTCGAGAAGGCTTGTGCGAATGTATTAGAATTCCCTTGGATAAAAATGGGGAAATTGATTTTGATTTTCTAGAAAAAACTTTACAAAAAAACAAAAAAAGAAAAATAATCGCTAGCTTTTCTTTAGCTTCAAATGTTACTGGGATACTAAGTGATTACAAACGCATTTCTGAAATGGTTCGTAAATTTAAAGGGATAGTTGCTTTTGATGCATCTAGTTTTATTCCCTATAAAAACATATCTTGTCAATACTATGATGCGTTGTTTATAAGTTCTCATAAATTAATCGGTGGTATTGGCGGTTCTGGACTTTTAGCTATCAAAAAAGATCTTTGTGGAAACAAGCCTAGCTTTGCAGCAGGTGGAACTGTGGGCTATGTTTCTCGCACTTCACAATGCTACCTTTGTAATGAAGAAGCTTTAGAGGAAGGAGGAACACCTGGAATTTTACAACTCATTCGCGCTAGCTTAGCTTTTAAAATCAAAGATTCTATAGGGGTTAAAAATATAGAAAAAAAAGAAGAAATTTTAAAAGATTATTTTTTTGAAAAACTAAAAACTATACCTAATTTAATTTTATATGCAAAGAATTTAAAAACCCGATTGCCTATTTTTGCTTTCAATATCAAAGAAATTTCTCCTTTTGATATCGCTTACGAACTTAGTAAAAAATACCACATAGAAACACGCGCTGGATGTGCTTGTGCTGGGCCTTATGGTCATGATTTGCTAGGCTTAAAAGATAATCAAAAACTTAAAACAAAACCAGGCTGGTTAAGAATAAGCTTGCATTATACGCATGAAAAAGAGGATATTGATTATTTTTTCGATGCTTTAAATAAAACTATAGTAAAATTATCGCATTAAAATATTATAGTTTTATTATTATGTATAAAAATTCTATCTTCAAAAGCCAAATCAAGCGCTTTTGAAAGAACATCTTTTTCTATATTTCTACCTGCTTGTCGCATATCTTGCCAAGTAAATTCATGGTTTACAGGCGAAACAGCTTGAGTGATAATAGGACCTTCATCAAGATTATTATTTACAAAATGTGCCGTAGCTCCAATTATTTTAACCCCTCTTTCAAAGGCTTGTTTATAAGGATTTGCTCCTATAAATGCAGGTAAAAAAGAATGGTGAATATTTATAATCTTGCCTTCAAAATGCCTAACAAAATCAGGAGATAAAATTCGCATATATTTTGCCAAAACCAAATAATCAAATTTATATTGTTCAAGACATTTTAAAATCTGATTTTCTTGCTCTTTACGATCTAAATTTTCAGCACTGATAAAATGATAAGGAATTTCAAATTTCTCAACTAAATCCTTTAAAGAGTTGTGATTTGAAATCACAGCTTTGATATTTGCTTCAAGTTCGTTACTATAATGCTTTATTAGCAAATCTCCCAAACAATGACTTTCTTTAGTAGCAAAAACAACAATATCTTTTTTTCTCTTCTCGCAAAGCTCTATCAAGGCTTCTTGTCCAAGCATAGCCTCAAGCGTTCCTATAAAAGCTTCTTTATCAAACTCACCTTCTAAAAGAGCACGAAAAAAAAACATTCCTTCACCTACAAATTCATCGTTTTTTACTATATTGATATGATATTTAAAAATAACATCAGAAATTCTATAGATTAAACCTTTTTGATCTTTGGTGCAAATTTTTAATACAGAAATCATTTAGCTAAACCTTTTATATATTCTTTTAATTCATTCTCTCTTGCTTCTTGAATCTTTAAACCAAGAATTTTACCACAAAATCCAGCATTTATGAAATCTTTTGCTAAAATTTTACTTTCAAACTTATTCTCATAAAGTCTTAATCTTTTAGCTTGCTCAATACGCTTTTTACTCCAAAGTCCAAGCCATTCCTTCAAAGGCATTTCAAAAGCAATTTTTGCTAGTTCAAAATCACTTATATCATCAAGATAAAAAGCTTGATTTGCGTATTTTAGGTATTCTTTTTTAAGTTTGGTTCTTTTAAAAAATATATCTTTTTCTAAATTAAAAAAATTCAAATACAAATACAAGAATAAAGCATCGCTTTTTACAAATTCTCTACTTTGTCTGAGTAAATTTTGAAATTCCAAACTCTTAAAAACACTCTCAAAGCCAAAAATCTGTTTTTCTAAGTCAAGTTCTTGCAAATATCTATAGCCAACATCAAGTCTAGGGCTTTTAAAGAATTTATAAAGCTCCGCATTGATCCTATCTTTACTAAGATCAGTTATATCCATACTTTGCATCAATTTCAAGCTTTCACTAGTTATCTTAAAGTTAAACCTTGAAGCAAATACTACCGCTCTTAATACTCTTAAACTATCCTCTTGAAAGCTTTGTTTGTCAATATGCCTTAAAAAGCCTGCTCCTAGATCTTTTAATCCTCCATAAAAATCTAAAAACTCATCGTTAAAAAGATTAATCATCATAGAATTTATGGTAAAATCGCGTCTTTTGGCGCCAAGTTTTTCATCATTACAAATTTGAACTTCAAAACCTTTATGTCCATAGCTTATTTTATTTTCGGTTCTAGCAAGAGCTAAATCATAATTTTTAAACTTATACACAAAAAAACTTTTTCCAAGGCCTTGTGCGCCCAATTTTTGCATAATCTTTTCAAAATCTTTAGGTTTGATATCATAAAGCTCTATATCATAGTCACAAATTTTTAAGCCTAAAAACAAATCCCTAACGCTACCTCCAACCAAATACGCTCGTTTAGTATAAGGCTTTAAAAACTCAGCGATAAACTGTAAATCGGGATTATTTTTTAAGCTTATCTTCGATATTTGCAAGCAAAAACTCTAAAAAATTTATGGTCAAGTTTAACCTATTTTCAAGATCATCTTTTTTTATGCTATTTAAACCTTCAAAAAGAACTAAAATTCTCTCTCTAAGATGTTTTAAAAAAATATCCTCATTAAGCGTTTGAACCTCTGTCATAACACTGGGATTTAAAATTTCACTTTGCAAAAAAGGCTCTTCTTTTTTAAACTCTTTATTTTCCTGAGTAGAAATTTCAATATTATTTTGTATTTTTTGCTCTTCTTCAAATTTTGCCATAGAAATTTTATCTTCTAAGTCTTGCGGAGTATCAAGTTCTTCGCATACAAACTCCATAGGTGGTAATTCATCTTTTATTTCAGTTTTTCTGCTTAATTCTTGTTCTTTTAAAATTTCATTTTGTCTTCTTTGCTCTTCCATGATAGAGCTAACTTCGCTAATGGTTTTTTTAGCTAAATCTTCCAAATTCATATTTTTATCAACCACCTTTTAAATTCATTAATTTCTTCATCGCTTTTCATATTAATAAAAAAATCCAACATTTGAGTGTTTAAATCTTTATGCTTGGATCTAAAACCACTAAGACGACGAACCGCATCGATAGCGTTTTGGTTATCTGGATCTTCTTTTAAGATATTTTTATAAATTTCTAAAGCTTCGTCTTTTAACCCTTGAGCCTCATAGATAGAAGCTTCAGTGACTGTATTTTTCATCACTGTTTCCTAAAATTTTTCTTTAATTCTAGCAAAAAGCTTTTTAATTTATCTTTAAGAAAATAATATGATTTTTAATGTCTATTTTGTTTTAAACAATTTTTCTATATATTCTTTTTTTTCTTTCTCTAAGCTAGAATTTAATTCTTTTTGTTCTTTTTTAACTTGCACTTTTAAATCTTGATTTTTAAAATACACATAATCAATTCCAAAAATAACACCAATTACAATAAGCAATGGGATTAAAAATACCATATACTTTACACTTTAAGAAAATTGATTAAATACACTACCATAGTAGCGAATATTCTCAGCATTTTCATTTTTTTCTATCGTTTCTATTGCGCCGCTATTGATTGCTTTTTGGATATCATCATTTAAATTTTGATAAGAAAAAACCATATTAATACTGATAATATTTGGCAATTTCTCAAGCATTTTATAAGAGTTTAATTCATCTTCTAAATTTTCACTTTCAATCACAACTATAATCTTTTCATTTTTACAAAGTTCTACAGAACAAAAAGGAATTTCAGATATAGCCTTTTTTAAATCATTTATATATTCTTCTTTTGCTAAAATCAAAACACTAGAAAGATTATTCATCAATACTCCTAAACATTATACTATCACCAAAGCCTGAAACAATAAAATCTTTATTGTTTAAAAAAATAATAAACTCACTCATCAAATTTTCATTATTAAAAGTTTTAACAGGCTTAAAATCACTTGTGCTAAAAACTTCACTAACTCCAGCTTCGTTATCACTATAAACAGCCAATTCTCCATTAGGACTTAAAGCGCAAGTATATATCAAAAAATCTTTTTGCAAAAAATTTTGCTCTTCATTTTTTACAACTCCTATACGCCTATCCGTTCCACAACTTAAAATAACATTATTTTTAAAATCTACTTGATAGATATTATCTTTATGTATTTTATCATAGTTTTTTAACATCTTCCAATTTTTCAAATCAAAAAGTTCTACTTCGCCACTCTCAAAACCTGCAACTAGCCTACTCTTATCTTCATTTAAAACTGCATCATTAAGACTAGAATGGGAAAAATTAAATTTTTTTATATTTTTTAAACTTTTATCAATCAATTCTATTTCAGAACCAATAGAAATCAAAAGATAAGTATTTTCATTGATAAAAAATGCTTTTATTATGCTATTTTCTTCGAGCTTTTTGATTTGTAAATTTTCCTTATAAAAACTTAAATTTTTAGCACCAAAATCACCCTCGCTAAGTATTAAAAGTGTATGTTTAAAAATATCAATGTTGTAAATTTTAGCAAAATCATCACCATAATAATTTTTAATCTTTGGCAAAGATAAAAGTTCTTTTAAACTTTTATCTTTAATGTTATATTGTAAAATTTCACCTTTATCAGTGCCTATATATAAGTTTTGCTTATCAAGCTTTAAAGCTGTTATATTGGCATTTAATTTCAGCTCATAAGCATAAGACAAAACACAAAAAAGACTCAAAATAAAAAGAAATTTTTTCATTTATTTACTTTACACCCTCATTAATCACATCAATTAAATTTGAACGACTTTTTAATTGTTCATTTTTAAATTCAGGTTTAAAGCTATTTCCCACCAAAGGTTTTGCATCGCTTTGTGGAACATGACACTGAGTGCAATTAAAACGACTATCGCTAATCATATCTCCTGTGGTTTTATTGTGTCTAAAATCATAATAATGACTAGCAGGAAGTGGAGTTGCACCAGCATCTGCTGCTATAGCCTTATCATGGCAGCTTAAGCACATATTGTTATCTTTAGTTATAGGTAACAAATCTTCAATAGCATGCGGAATTAATGGTGGTGCATTTTCATAAGAACGCTCAAAACGAGTAGATTCCCCAGGTTGTAAAGTTGTGAAATTTGCTTCCACTAAATTTACTTTATTTTCATTTTCTAAACTTGCTTTTCTAAGTCCAATTTGTTCCGAACTTACCCCACTATTCATTGCGCAAGCGGCAAAAAATACCACTGCAGCACTTCCTAATAAAACCAATTTCTTCTTCATTATTTATTCCTTAAATCAAAAATATTAAAATTCAAAGCATCATCATTACAAACTTCTATACACCTTGCACACCTTATACACTCTCCTGATTTCACACTAGTACTTTCTTTTCCAACCATCCACAAAACCTGTTTTTCAGGACAAATACGGATACATTCATAACATTTAGTGCATTTATCACTATCATGCTTTATTTTAAGCAAAGCAAAACGAGAAATAAAAGCATAAAAAGCTCCTAATGGACAAAAATGTGAACAAATTGCCCTAGGACTTAAAAAAGTATCGATACAAAAAAGTATAAAGGCTACAAAAATCCAAGAACTTGTAGTAAAAATAATCCCTCTATGTATTATTCCTATATAAGAAAAACTTTCAAACACAGGTAATGAAAATACAAAAGAAAGGACTAAAACCAATACCAACACAAAATAGCGTAAATTTTTAGGCAAAATTAAAAATTTATTATTAAGGGTTAATTTATTTCGCACAAAAGTAGCAAAATCTGTGATTAAATTAACAGGACAAACCCAAGAGCAAAAAACCCTTCCTAAAAGCAAACCATAGATAAAAAATATAATCAAAGCTCCCATTAAAGCCATTAAATCTATACTCCAGCTTGCTAAAATGATTTGCAAAACCGCAAAAGGATCGCTTAAAGGTATGGTATTAAAAAGTCTAGAAGAACTTAAATTTCCCTGCAAGATAAAATCTGTAGCTTTAAAACTAAAAAGCGCTAAAATTCCAAGCTGAACGATGCGTCTAGCAATTAAATACTTCATCACAGTTCTCCATCATTTAAATAATTGGTTGCTTTTTTAACATTAAAATGTTTTGAAGTATCTGCATTTTTTATACGACCTTCATCTTTTTCATCCCAGCCTTTTACATAATGAGATCCTGCTTTTCCCAATACATACTCCCTTGGTAAAACACGAATGGCCGGTTTTTCAGTAATACAAGCAAGTTCACAAAGCCCACAACCTACACACACTTCATGATCCACACTAGGTAGTAAAAAAGCATGTTTGGCGGTGCGTTCATTGCGTTTAAGCTCAAGTTTTAAAGCCTTATCTATCAAAGGACAAGCTCTATAACAAGCATCACATTGAATTCCCCAGTGTGCCACACAAGAAGCACTATCAACAATAGCAATACCCATTTTCAAGGATTCTATACCCTGCTCTAAATGCTTTTTATCTAAAGCATCAGTTGGACATTCTCTAATGCAAGGAATATCCTTACAAAGATAACAAGGAATTTCTCTTGCTCTAAAAAAAGGCGTGCCATTTTTTGGACTATCTAACAAGCTAGCGAGCTTTAAAGTATTATAAGGACAGGCTTTTACACAAAGCCCACAACGAATACATTTGCTTAAAAATCTAGCTTCATCTTCAGCCCCAGGAGGACGCAAGGCATAATTATCATAGGCTTTTAAAGTCAAATTAACCAAAAATCCACCTCCTGTACATAAACATGCAGCCTTAAAGGCGCTAACGAAAAATTCTCTTCTACCTTTCATTTAATCAAAACCCTAAATTAAGCCTTATAAATTTTTACAGCACATTTTTTAAAGTCAGTTTGTTTTGAAAGCGGACAAGTCGCATCCAAAGTAACTTTATTGATATATACATTCTCATCAAACCACGGCACATACACAAGTCCTACAGGCGGTTTGTTTCTTCCACGCATATCTACTCTTGCTTTTACTTTACCACGACGAGATTCCACCCAAACCAAATCACCTTGATTTAAGCCTAATTTCTCTCCATCTTTCTCACTCATATAGCAAAGCGCTTCAGGGACAGCACGGTAAAGCTCAGGCACACGCATAGTCATAGTTCCACTATGCCAATGCTCTAAAACCCTTCCTGTTGCAAGCCAGAATGGATACTCTTTACTTGGTCTTTCAGGTGCTTTCATAAATGGCCTAAAGAAAATTTTAGCCTTATTTTTAATACTGTGCTCTTTTTCATCTTTAGGAGCTATTAAATCTCCATTTGTAAGCATTTTGTTAAAATCACCATAAAAAGCAAAATCTGAATTTGGAGCCGCTTTTTTAGCATAATAATCAAATTTAGTATTAAATCTCCACTGTGTTTCCTTGCCATTAACCACAGGCCATCTTAAACCCCTTACTTTATGATAGGTATCAAAATCCGCTAAATCATGGCCGTGTCCTAAGCCAAATTTACGATATTCTTCCCAAAGGTATTTTTGAACGAAAAAGCCATAGCCTGTAAATTCTTTTCCATCACTGCCTTGAATTTTTCTCTCATCGCCTTTAACATCAGTATTATCAAAGCCTTTTGCGATAGCATCGTTTGGATTAAAGCTTTTTGCTTCTTTATTGGCAAATAGTACATCAAAAAGTGTATCATCTTCACTATAACCCATAGCTTTTGCCTCTTCTAAAACACTTGGCAAGGTAAGCTTATTATCCACTTTTTGCTCTTTCCAAACTTCTTTAAGCTTAAAGCGTTTTGCAAATTCTAAAATTTGCCAAGTATCACTCATGGCAGCACCTACAGGTAAGACTTGTTGTTTCCAATGTTGAGTTCTTCTTTCAGCATTACCATAAGCACCCCATTTTTCATAAATCATAGCACTTGGTAAAATAAGATCAGCTACTTTTGCTGAAATTCCAGGATAACAATCACTTACAACAATAAAATTATCCATTTCTCTTGCTGCTACGATCCAGTGATTTGCATTTGCAGTGTTTTGCCATGGATTATTCACTTGCACCCATGCAAATTTAATTTTTCCATCTTCTAAATCTCTCATGATATTAAGATAAGGAGAACCTGGTTTTGGGTTGATGGTCTTTGCAGGAACTTTCCAAATTTTTTCAGAAATTTCTCTGTGTTTTGGATTTGCCACAACCATATCCGCAGGCAAACGATGGGAGAAAGTCCCTACTTCCCTAGCCGTTCCGCAAGCACTTGGCTGTCCTGTTAAAGAAAAGGCTCCACTACCTGGTTTAGCTTGCTTTCCTAGTAAAAAATGCACCATATAAGCTTGTTCATTTACCCAAGAACCTCTTGTATGTTGATTAAAGCCCATAGTCCAAAAACTTACGACTTTGCGATTTTTCTCTATGTAAAGATTAGCTAATTCTTGAAGTTTTTTCTTAAAATCTTCCAAAGACTCATTATCATCACCTTTGGCTACCTTTGCAGTGTATTCCAAAGTATAAGGGGCTAAACCTTTTTTAAATTCTTCAAAAGAAATTTCCCAGTTTTTATCAGCCACACCTTGATGTTTCATTTCAAATTTATCACCCGCTTTAACGCCAAGATAAGATAAAGAAGTAGCCTCTTCATCGTCTAAAGTGATTACATTTTCTTTTTCAACTGTATCTTTTTCACTTTCTTTAAATTTTGGATGATTTGGATTATTTCTCATACCATAACCAATATCAGCATAACCAGTTGCAAATACGCAGTGTTCTTTGATAAATTTCGTATCCATAGCCTCTGGATGATTATAAACAATCTCTCTTGCTATGTAGTTCCAAATAGCCAAATCTGTATTTGGTTTAAAAATAATTTCAATATCAGCAATATTTGAAGTACGGTTAGAAAAAGTGCTTAGATTAACAACTTTGACCTTATCAAGATTACTTAGTTTTCTATCACTTACTCTTGACCAAAGGATTGGGTGCATTTCAGCCATATTAGCTCCCCAAGTGATGATAGTATCTGTAAGTTCTATATCATCATAACAGCCTGATGGCTCATCTACACCAAAAGTTTGCATAAAACCAACCACTGCAGAGGCCATACAATGTCTTGCATTTGGATCGATATTGTTTGTTCTAAAACCCGCTTTTGCAAGTTTTAAAGCAGCATAACCTTCTTGGATAGTGTATTGCCCACTACCAAAAATCCCTATACCTGTAACGCCGAGTTCATTGTAGGCTTTTTTAAATTGTTTTTCCATTTCATCAAAAGCTCTTTGCCAAGAAACCTGTTGAAATTTGCCTTTTTTATCAAATTCGCCTTTTTCATTCATGCGAAGCAAAGGCATAACAAGGCGATCTTCACCATACATGATTTTAGCATTAAAATAACCTTTGATACAATTAAGTCCGCGATTTACGGGTGCCGCAGGATCACCTTTTGTTGCTACGATTTTGCCATCTTTTCTGGCTATCATAATTCCACAGCCAGTTCCACAAAATCTACAAACAGCCTTATCCCATTTCCAATCTTCTTCTTGCGCGCCAAGCATAGAGCTTGGAACACTAAGTCCTGCAACACTAGCAGCACTTGCAATAGCGGTATTTTTAATAAAATCCCTTCTATTCATCCTTATTCCTCCAAAATAAAAAAATCATCTTATTATAAAAAATGGAGTATAAAAATCTCTTGAAATTTTAATAAAAATAATAATTTTAAAGCTCTATTTTATAGGAGTTTTATTGTCCTTTTTATATTATTCTTACACAAAATAAATATTAAAAATAATCAACTTAAAATAATAAAAAAATGAAGATGTAAAAATTAAGCCCTAAGAATGGGCTTAATCAAAATTAATGGCAACCACAACCACCGCAGCAGCTAGAACCACCAAAAAATGCATCAAGTTTTGCAATATCTGGCATTTCTGTGATTTCATTTACAAGTTCCTTATATGCCACTTTACCCTCTTTAATCACAAATACGGCACGAGCTAAAAGCCCTTCTAAAGCACCTTCATTTATCAAAACACCATATTTTTCACCAAATTCTTTTGCCACAAAATCACTTGCAACACTTAAATTTTCAATACCTTCTGTACTGCAAAATCTTCCCATAGCAAAAGGTAAATCCATACTTACTACAATTACTTCAGCACCATTGTAGCTGGCTACTTTTTTATTAAATTCTCTAGCTTCTGTAGCACAAACTGGCGTATCTAAGCTTGGAACACTTAAAATGATTTGAGTTTTACCCGCTGCACCGATTTCAATCACGCTTAAATCTTTAGCTTTAAGATTTACCTTAGGAGCATCTGCTCCAACTTCTACTGAATTTCCTTTAAGTTTTACAGGATTTCCTTTAAAATTTACTGTACTCATTTAATTTCCTTTTTTTGATATTTTAAACATTATTGCAATTAATGTTTTAGGAGTGATTATATCCTATAAACATTAATTATTTTTAATTTCACTGAAAATTATTTTACTTCTTTCCAAGTATATTTTTTCCACACTTTTTGAGCTTCCTTACTCTTAATAAAATCTACAAATTCTAAAGCTTTTTTATTTTCTAAACCTTTTTTTGTAGGAGCTATTTCAGCTGCACGATAAATCACTGCATTTTTATCTTTGATAAATAAAGCTTTATCATCGCCTAAAGCCTTTGCCCAATGAGACCAAATGATTAAAGCATCAATATTTGGATTGTTATTCCACTCATCTACAGCAGCTTTGGAATTTTTAGCATAAATTTTTATATTTTTACGTAATTTTACCAAATTTTCTCTTTTTACACTTTTTAAAGCCATATCTTCATAAAGTCCAACTTGTCCTGCACCATCAACCACCATAACATTTACGCCATCTTTTAAAATGTCTTCAAAATTTTTAATATTTTTTGGATTATTTGGACGCACGATAATACCTGATGGACGCATATTTAAAACGCTTAAATTTTCTAAACTTAAACTTGGAATTTTTTTAGCAAAATCATCCATCATTGAAGTATTGCCTGAAAAAATCAAATCTGCATTTTCTTTTGCTTTATCTATCCAAGCTGGAGTTGGACCTGCGGTTACAATCACCTTTTCTTTTGTTTTTTCTTCAAATTTTAAAGCAAGCTCTTTTAGTACAGGAGCAGGACCACCTGGACCATAAACTAAAATTTCAGCATTTAAAAAACTTGCTGCTACTAAACTTAAAATTAATATTTTTTTCATAAAATAAACCTTTCTTTATAATATAACTTACTTGAAAGGAAATTTTATCAATCTATAGTTAACTCTCCCTTGCAAAGCCCTGCTTCTATAAGAAAACGAGAAGGAGCGAAAGAAGTTTTTTTGTTTTTATCGTATTTAGCATAGCTTAAATAAAGTATATTTTTTGCCCTAGTTACTGCAACATAAAAAAGTCTTCTTTCTTCTTCTAAGCTTCCACCCATTCCCATAAGCTTTTGATTAGGAAAACGACCTTGTGCAAGATCGATCACAAAAACAAGATCAAATTCCAAACCCTTGCTTGCATGCACGCTAAGCAAATTAACTCCTTTGCCACTACTCATTTCGCTTGCACCTAAAGTTAGAAAATTATAATACTTGTAAATATCGCTATAATTTTTTGTAAGCTCTTTTAAGACATTGAATTTTGTTTCTATTTTTTCTAAATTTTCACTCTTTCTTAATAAATCTACCTGTCCTGCTTTATTTGTCGCTCTTTTGGTTGCAAGTTCTTCACAAATTTCTCTATAAAAAGAATTTTCGCAAATTAAATTTACCAAAGCCAAAGAGTGTTTTATTTCCATAGCTTTTTTTAAAAAAAGATAGATTTTTTCCAAATTTCTAGCACACAAATCATTGATTTTTGAAAGTCTTAAAATAGGATGTGCATCAAATTCACTCTCAAATTTAAAACGAGTTTCGCTGGCTAATTCTTCTAAATCCGCAAAAAGTCCAAGTTGATAATTTCTTTTTTGATGATTTTGCAAATTTACATTTTTATCAGGATCTAAAAAACCTTTTATTAAACTTCCATGCCCTAATTTTAAAAGTGCGTCAAAAATTTCTTTTGCTAAAACTCCACCCACACCTTTGGTATATTGAACCAAATGAATAAAAGCCATAATATCCTTAGGATTTACCACAAGAGCAAGCATGGAGCTAAAAGCTTTAACTTCTAAACTTTCAAAAAAACTTCCACTTCCCTTTCTCACACTTGCAATGCCCTGCTCCCTTAAAGCTACTTCAACCCCATCAGCACTTGAGTTGTTGCGAAAAATCACAGCAATTTCTTCCAAGCTTACTCCGCTTGTAAGTATCATTTTGGCTATATTTTGATACTGATCAAATAATTCTTCAAAAGTAAGCAAAGATGGGGCTTTAAGCTCATCATTTCTTGTAACAATAAGTTCTTTTGGATATAATCTTTCGTTATTTAAAATCACCTTATTAGCCAAAGCTAAAATACTTCTTGATGAACGGTAGTTTTTATTTAAAGAAAAAATTTTTGCATCTTTAAAACGATCTTTAAACCCACCTATGATATTAATATCCGCTCCATTAAAAGCATAAATACTTTGATCATAATCCCCCACGCAAAACAAACTTTTACTATGAAAAGCCTCTATTAAGGAACTTTGCAAAGTGTTTGTATCCTGATATTCATCCACTAAAATTTCATCAAATTCATATTTTTCTTCTTTTAAAAGCTCTTTTAGATTGATAAGCAAGTCATTAAAATCTACATAATTAAAACGCTTTTTTTCATTATCATATTCTTTTAAAATATCTTCATAAATTTCAGCATAAATACTTTGTTCTTCGTAGTTTTGGCAAAACCAAGTATAAAAATCTTGATTGTGTGCTTTGTTTTGAAACAAAGAATAAAGATCATATAAATAACTTGATTGATAAGGTTTTATATCACTTAAATGCCTAAAAGTTCTTTTTTCATAGACACTTTTAAGTAGAGTTTTTAACTCGCTTGCTTGCTTTAAGGCTATATTTTTATCCGCATTTCTAAGTAAGGTATAAGCCGTACTATGAAAAGTTCCTGCAAGTATTTTACTGGTAATATTTTTATCAAAAAATTTCCCTAAACGCCCTATCATTTCTTTACTGGCTTTATTTGTGAAAGTCAAAAGCATAATTTTTTGAGGTGTCACTCCCTTGCTTAAAAGATAAGAAATTCTTGCAACAATAGTAGAAGTTTTTCCCGTCCCTGCACTTGCAATAACAAGATTGTGTCCAAAATCAGCAGTAGCAGCAAGATATTGTTCATTATTTAATTTTGAAAGTGGCATTATTTTCCTTATAAAAGTTAAAATTATAAAAAAAAATTACTTAAAAATATAAAAATTTAAAATTACTTTATATTAGATTATAGTACAATGCTAAAATTATTTAACTTTCTGTTTTTAAGGGATAGCAAATGAATTTGAAAATTTTTTCTATTATTGTTGGCATATTAATTGCTATTATTGTGATATTAGGTGGAACCTATTATTATCTTTTTGAATATTCAAAACCAAAGAATTACACCTTAAACACCAACACTTACACCGAGCAAAAATCGTATACTAATAACTACGATAATTCCTATTCGCCCTCGATCCAAACCAACAATAGTTCATCAGATATAAATATTAATAACAATACCATCCAAAAGCAAGAAACAAACCCATTAGATGAAAATCAAAGCTTAAATAACAATACATTTAATACGCCAATAAGCGAAAACAATCAAAGCTTAAATAATGACACCAATACAAATAATAATATTAATACAAATGAAAATAAGCAAATTTTAGATACGGATAAAGAAAAATTAAAACAAGAAAATAAACAAGCCAAAATAGAAGCTCTTAAAAAAGAAATCAGCAAACAACAAAAGATCTTAGAAAGAGAGAGAGCCGTAAAAAAAGAACTTCAATCAAACAAGTCAAACAAAAATAAATATCTAAATACCGCTAGAGAGTATCTAAGCATAGGAAAAAACAGTCGTTTAGAACCTGAACTTAGTACAGAAAATATGAAAGTTTATATTTTAGATGGAAAATTTTTAAGCCAATATAGAATCAATCTGTTAAAAGATATGCTAAGCGTTATACAAGATAATGCAAAAGATTATTATCTAAGTATTTTTGTTAAAATGCTACCAAAAGGGGAAATGAAATTAACTATCTATAACAAAGAAATTATCTTTTCAGATATGAAAAAAGCTTATAAATATATTAGCTTAGATAGATTAAGCCCATATTTAAACAATCCAAAAGAATTAAATGAACATGTAGCACGTGAAGAAATTTTAGAAAGACTTAAACTTCAAATTAAAAAAGATGGCAAAGGAAGTGATTTTTCTAAACATATCAAAAGTTTGAAAACTGGACTTAATACAGCACAATATTTCTTCCCGTTTTGCGAAATTATAGAAATTAGCTCTATTAAATAAGCTAAAACAATAAAGGCAAATAATGTATGATAAAAATTTAGAAAAAGAGTATTATCAAATTTGCGAAGAACGCGGATATTTTGAGATCGATGGCAATAAAACCATACAAGAAAAAGATAAAAATTTCTGCATTATGATGCCTCCTCCTAATGTCACTGGAGTTTTACACATAGGACATGCTTTAACCTTTACTCTACAAGACATTATGACGCGTTACAAAAGAATGGATGGCTATAGGGTTCTTTATCAACCAGGGCTTGATCACGCAGGTATTGCTACTCAAAATGTTGTAGAAAAACAACTCCTTGCTCAAGGCATTAAAAAAGAAGAACTAGGTAGAGAAAAATTTATAGAAAAAGTCTGGGAGTGGAAAGAGCAAAGTGGTGGAAAAATTTTAGACCAAATGAGAACACTAGGCATCACTCCTGCATGGAGTCGCTTGCGTTTTACTATGGATGAAGGTTTGGTTAATGCCGTAAAAAAAGCCTTTGTAGAACTTTATGATAAAAGACTTATTGTACGTGGAAACTATATGATCAATTGGTGTACTCACGATGGCGCTTTAAGTGATATAGAAGTTGAATACAAAGAAAACAAAGGAAAACTTTATCATATTAAATACTTTTTAAAAGATAGCGATGAATTTTTAGTAGTAGCCACAACGCGTCCTGAAACTTTTTTTGGCGATACTGCAGTTATGGTGCATCCTGATGATGAACGCTATACTAAATTTGTGGGCAAAGAAGTGATTTTGCCTATAAGCAAAAAAGCCATTAAAATTATAGCTGATGAACATGTAGAAAAAGAATTTGGAACAGGAGTTGTAAAAGTTACTCCCGCTCATGACATGAATGATTATGAAGTAGGACTTAGACATAATTTAGATTTTATAAGTGTTTTTGATGAAAAAGGAATTTTAAACGAGCATTGTTTAGAGTTTCAAGGTTTAGAACGCTTAGAAGCAAGAGAAAGAATCGTAGCTAAACTTGAAAGTCTTGGTTTTATAGAAAAAATAGAAGAGCATAACAATCAAATAGGATATTGTTATCGTTGCAACAACATAGTTGAACCTTATATCTCCAAACAATGGTTTGTAAAAAAAGAAATCGCCCAAGAAAGTATAGAAAAAGTTGCGCTTGGAGAAAATAAATTTTACCCAAATCATTGGATAAATAGCTTTAATGCTTGGATGAAAGATTTAAGAGATTGGTGTATTTCAAGACAACTTTGGTGGGGACATCAAATTCCTGTGTATTATTGCGAGTGCTCTCATGAATGGGCAAGCCAACATACACCTAAAACTTGTCCAAAATGCCAAAGTCAAAATTTCAAGCAAGATGAAGATGTGCTTGATACTTGGTTTTCTTCAGGGCTTTGGGCTATGAGTACTCTAGGCTGGGGAAATGAAAACTGGGGCAAAGATAAAATTTGGTCTGAAAAGGATTTAAAAGATTTTTATCCCAATTCTTTACTCATTACAGGTTTTGATATTTTATTTTTCTGGGTAGCTAGAATGATGTTTCAAAGCACTAATGCCTTACATCAACTTCCTTTTAAAGATATTTATTTACACGCTCTTGTGAAAGACGAGCAAGGTAGAAAAATGAGCAAAAGCCTTGGAAATGTTATCGACCCAAATGAAAGCATTAAAGAATATAGTGCTGATATTTTACGCTTTACATTAGCGCTTCTTGCTATACAAGGACGCGATATTAAACTTAGTAATGATAAACTTTTACAAGTTAGAAATTTTACAAATAAAATTTATAATGCTACAAATTATCTGCTTTTAAATGAAAGTAAATTTGAAGATTTGGAAAATATCACACTTCATTCAGAATTAGCAAAATATATTTATGCCAAATTTCAAACTTGTGTTAAGGATGTAAGAGAAAATTTAGACAATTATCGCTTTAATGATGCAGCCAATACTCTATATAAATTCTTTTGGGATGATTTTTGCGATTGGGGTATAGAGCTTAGCAAAGCAGAAAAATCAAGCGTTAAAGAACTTGGTAGTATTTTCAAAGAAGCTTTAAAACTTTTAAATCCTTTCATGCCTTTTATCAGCGAGTATTTATACCACAAACTAAGCGATACAGAACTTAGAACAAGCCCTTCTATTATGATAAGCAAATATCCAAAATTTAAAGAACAAGATAAAAATATAGAAAAAATCTTTTCTTTGCTCATAGAAAGCATAGTTGGTATCCGCCGTGCTAAAAGTTTAATCGATCTTGGAAATTCTAAAATAGAAAAAGCTTATATCAAATTTAACGATAAAAAAATCAAAGATGAAATCAAAGCTTATATGAATTTTATCATGATGCTCGCAAAATGCGAGCAAATAGAATTTAGTGAAGAAAAATTACCAAAGGCAATATGTGATGTTAGCGAGAATTTAGAAATTTTTATTACGCTTGAAAATGTTGATTTAAGTGGTATTTTAACAAGACTTGAAAATCAAAAAAATAAGCTTGAAAAAGAAAGTTTCAAGCTTAACTCCATGCTTTCAAATGAAAAATTCACTGCTAACGCACCTAAAGAGGTGGTGGAGCAAAATAAAGAAGCTCTAGAAAATTTAAAAATTCAACTTGAAAAAATATCAGTTGAACTTCAAAATCTAAGAGGTTGAAAATTTGATAAAAATAAAAAATTTGAAAAAATATTATGGCAAAGAACTCGTGATAAACGATGTTTCTTTGGAGATTAAAAAGGGTGAAATTTACGCCATAGTAGGTCATAGTGGAGCTGGAAAATCCACTCTTTTAAGATGTATTAATGGACTTGAGAATTATCAAGAAGGAAGCTTAAAAGTCTTTGATCAAGAAATTAAAGATTTAAGTCAAAAAAAATCAAAAGAGCTGAGAGTGCTTAGAAAAGATATAGGGATGATTTTTCAAAATTTTGCCCTAATGGAGCGCAAAAATGTATTTGAAAATGTTGCTATGCCTTTAAGAACACACTATACTCAGTGTAAATTTCATGCCAAGCTTTTTAATAAAGAATACATGAGCGAAAAAGAAATTGCCCAAAAAGTCAATTCTTTGCTTGAAATCGTAGGACTTGATCATAAAAACAAATCCTACCCAAGAGAACTAAGTGGGGGGCAAAAACAACGCGTTGCTATTGCTAGAGCCTTAGCTTTAAACCCAAAAATTTTACTTAGCGATGAAGCTACTTCGGCTCTTGATCCAAACACTACAAAAAATATTTTAGAGCTTATATCTAAAATCAATACTGAATTTGGGATTACTGTTGTTTTAGTAACTCACGAAATGGATGTGGTAAAAGACATAGCTCAAAAAGCTTTATTGCTTGAACATGGACAAATCATAGGAAGCGGAGCAATTGATGAGCTTTTTTTAAGACCTAATGACAAAATGAAAGAATTTTTAGGAGAAAGTGATTTCTTACCTGAACACGGACTTAATATCAAACTTTACTTTCCAAAAGAAGTTGCCCAAAATAGCGTCATCACTCATATGGCAAGAACTCTAAATATAGACTTTAACATAGTTTGGGGCAAAATAGAAAAACTGAATGGAAAAGCCTTAGGAAATTTAGTTATAAATATAAATGAAAAGGATAAAGACAAGGTTCTTGATTACATAGAAAAAAGTGGAGTATTATGGGAGGTGGCATCATGAATGAAGAAAACATCTCTATCATCAGTGCTTTTTTTAGTAGAATTTCTCAATTTTTTAATGAATTTTCTTGGCAGGATATTAAAGAAGTGAGTTTAAGTTCTATTACAAGTTTCAGTGAAAATTATGAAAACATTTTAAAACCTGCGCTTAATGAAACAATTTATATGAGTTTAATGGCTGTACTATTCGGATTTTTACTGGCTATCATTCCTGGAATTTTACTTGCTATTTGGGATAAAAACGGAATTAAAGAAAATAAAATCGCTTATAGTATTTTAGATTTTATTACCAATATATTACGCGCCTTTCCATTTTTAATTCTTATAGTTGTTCTTTTACCGCTTTCTAAAATCATAGTAGGCACAAGCATAGGCACAAATGCTGCCATAGTTCCTTTAGCTATCGGAATAGCTCCTTATTTGGCAAAGATGCTTGAAAGCGCTTTTAAAGAAATAGACAAAGGAATCGTAGAAGCAGCAAAAAGTTATGGTGCTAGCAATATTCAAATTATATTCAAGGTTATCTTTAGTGAAGCTCTTCCTGCTATAATTAGCGGAATTACCCTAACTTTGATCTTTACCATTGGTTTTTCTGCTCTTGCTGGAACTGTCGGTGGTGGAGGTTTGGGAGATGTCGCTATTCGCTATGGTTATGAAAGATTTAACAAAGAAGTTATGATTCAAACTGTAGTTATTTTACTTATATTAGTTCAGTTAGTTCAAATTCTAGGTAATTTATTTTATACTTGGGCTAAAAATAGTAAAACTACATATATCATTGCCACTCTATTGATTTTACTTGGAGTTAGCATAGTTATCAATATAAACAATGATGAAAATTTCTTTTGGCAAGTAATTGTTTTTATCTTATTTTTAGGAAGTTTGCTTTATAAAGGTTTCAAAAAATAAGGAGATTATATCTCCTTTTAAGATAAATATAAGTTTTTTTAAGTAAAATTTAAACAAAAAATTAAAGGAATTAAAATGATGTATCAGATGCGTTAATCTGACTATCAACAAGTTTTTATATGCTTCTTCCTGATAGTCAGAGTGAATTTATTAAGATTAAAGCAAGCACAAAATGACTAAAAAGGAAAAAAATGAAAATCAAATCTTTATTTATAGCAAGTATTTTAACATTAAGTCTTAATGCAAATGCATTAGAAACCATCACAGTTGCAGCAACCCCTGTCCCTCATGCTGAAATCCTAGAACAAGCAAAACCTGATCTAGAAAAACAAGGCTATAAACTTGAAATCAAAGAATTTACGGATTATGTTTTGCCTAATCTAGCTGTTGATAATGGAGAAGCCGATGCAAATTTTTTCCAACATACTCCTTATTTGGAAGAATTTAATAAAAACAAAGGCACCAAACTTATCAAAGTAGCTGCCATACACATAGAACCTATGGCTGTTTACTCCAAGAAATATAAAAGTCTAGATGATATTAAAGAAGGGGTTAAAATCGCCATTCCAAATGATCCAACCAATGAAAGTAGAGCTTTAGATATTATTGCAAAAAAAGGTTTGGTAAAATTTAAAGACAAGGCTTTAAAAACACCTCTTGATATTATAGACAATCCTAAAAAAATTAAATTTGTAGAATTAAAGCCCGCACAACTTCCAAGAGCTTTAGATGATGTTGATTTTGCTGTAATTAATTCCAACTACGCTCTCTCTGCAAATCTAAATCCTGCAAAAGATAGCGTATTTATCGAAGATAAAGAAAGTCCATATGCAAACATTCTTGTTGTAAGAGTGGAACATGAAAACGATCCAAAAATCAAAGCCTTAATTCAAGCTCTACAAAGTGATAAAATCAAACAATTTATCATAGAAAAATACAACGGATCTGTTTTACCTGCTTTTTAATTTTGTCCCTTACCTAGGGACTTTTTTCTTAAATACAAAGGAGTTTTTATGAATTTATTTAAAATTATTATACTCGCTTGCATTCTAAATTTATCTAGCCTATTTGCACAAAACATTACTATAGGAGCCACTCCAAATCCTTTTGGTAGCTTACTAGAACTAATGAAAGATGATTTTAAAAACAAAGGGTATGAGCTTAAAATAGTAGAATTTTCAGACTATATTTTGCCCAATCGTGCATTAGAGGAAAAAGAACTTGATGCAAATTTATATCAACACAAACCTTTTTTAGAAGAATACAACCTAAAAAAAGGTTCAAATTTAATTGCAACAACGCCTGTACTTATAGCTCCAGTAGGAGTTTATAGTAAAAAAATCAAAAATTTAGAAAATCTTAAAGAAGGTGCTAGAGTTGCTATACCTAATGATGCGACCAATGAAAGCAGAGCTTTAGAGCTTTTAGAGAAAGCAAAATTAATAGAGCTTAACAAAAATACTCTAAAAACCCCATTGGACATAAACAAAAATCCAAAAAAACTTAAATTTATAGAACTTAAAGCCGCACAACTTCCAAGAGCTTTAGATGATGTTGATATTGCTATAATTAATTCTAATTTCGCACTTGGAGCCGGTCTGAATCCAAGTAAAGATACTATTTTTAGGGAAGATAAAAATAGCCCTTATGTAAATTATGTTGTGGTACGCTCAGAAGATAAAAATAGCGAAAAAACCAAAGTAATTGATGAAATTTTAAGAAGCGATAAATTTAAAGCCATCATTAATGAACATTATAAAGATATATTAATCCCAGCTTTTTAGGAGTATAGCATGAATATTAAAAAAATATTTTTAAGTGTTTTATTTACAATTAGCCTTAGTTTTGGAGCAGATAAAACCATAATCATAGGTGCAACACCAACGCCTTATGCTGAAATTTTAAATTTCTCCAAACCCTTATTTCAAGAAAAAGGTTGGAAGTTAATAGTTAAGGAATTTAATGACTATAATATACCTAATATCGCTTTAAATGAGAAAGATTTAGATGCAAATTTATATCAGCATAAACCTTTTTTAGATGATTTTAATACCCACAAAGGAACAAATTTAAGTTCTTTAGGTGCTATTGTTTTAGTTCCTATGGCTATATATTCTAACTCCATAAAAGATATAAAAGACATTCCTAATGGTGCTAAAATCGCTATACCTAATGATGCTACCAATGAAAGCAGAGCCCTTGATTTACTAGCTAAAGCAAATTTAATAGAATTTAAAAGTCAAAACACCCTTAAAACCCCTATTGACATAAGTAAAAATCCAAAAAAACTTAAATTTATAGAGCTTAAAGCCGCGCAACTTCCAAGAGCCCTAAATGATACTGATTTGGCTGTTATTACCACAAACTATGCTCTTGGAGCAGGTTTAAACCCTTTAAAAGATGGTATTTTTATAGAAGATAAAGATAGTTTATATGCTATTGTTTTAGCTACAAGAAAAGGTGAAGAAACAAGTCAAAAAAGTCTTGTTATTAAAGAAATTTTAACAAGCGATAAAATTAAAAATTTTATCATAGAAAAATACAAAGGCTCTGTTATCCCTACTTTTTAACTCTATACAAAGCCTTCTAAAGGCTTTGTTAAACTTATAAAAGCTAAAATACTATTTATTGCATTATAATTCTTAGGATAAAAATGAAAATTATTTTTTTAACTTTTTTTATTGTGATAAATTATATCCAAGCAGCTAGTTTAGAAGAAATCAAAACAGCACTAGCTAAAGAATTTAGAAATAATTTTCCTAAAATTATAATTTCTCAAATTGATTTAAAAATAACATCATTGCCTAAAGATTTTGATCAATATGAATTTCTAAGAATCGCTAATGGGCGTTTTAATCAAGCGCAAGGCTTTTTAAGGGCTGAATTTAAAACTCCGCAAAATATACAAAAAAATGTATTTTTTAGATATTTCATTCAAGCAAATTTAGAAGTTTTAAAAAGCGAACGCGCTATAAAAAGAGGAGATAAACTTGGAGCTTTTGACTATAAAAGCGTATTGATTGATTTTGATAAAGTTCCTTTAAATGCCTTAACCTTAGATGATGTAGATAATCTTGTAGCTAAAAGCAATATTAACAAAAACGCCATTTTAAGAGCAAATATGTTTAAAACCACAGCTTTAATACGCCGAAATGATCCTATAATCGGAGTTTTAAGTGAAGCAAATGTTGATGTTTTAATCGAACTTGTGGCTTTGCAAAGTGCAAATATGGGCGAAAGGATTCGTGCAAAAAACAAAGAAGGTAAAGTTATGCAAGGCATCGTAGTGGGTAAAAATAGGATGATTATACAATGAAGGTTTTATTAGGAATTTCTGGTTCAAGCAGTGTCAATTTAGGCTTAAAATTATTAAAAAATTTAGAAAATCAATGCGAACTTTATTGTATTTTAACTCAAGGTGCAAAACTTAGTTTCAAAGCTGAAAATGAAGCAAATTTAGAAGAAATTTGTCAAGAAAATTTTAAATACACTCATTTTTTAGATGATAAAAATTTAAGTCTAAGTGTAGCAAGTGGATCTTTTGGAATAGAAAAAACTATCATTGTTCCTTGTTCGATTTCAAGTTTAGCAAAAATTCACGCTGGTTTTGCAGACACTCTTTTAATGCGTGCTGCAGCAGTGGCCTTAAAAGAAAGAAAAAAACTCATCTTAGGCGTACGTGAAATGCCTTTTTCTACTTTAAATTTAGAACATATGTTAAAACTTAGCCAAATGGGAGTTATTATCGCACCTCCTATTATCGCAAGTTATTCTAAAGCAAACAATCTAGAACAAATGGAAAATTTTATCGTAGGTAAATGGCTAGATCTTTTAGAAATAAAACACAATTTATATGAAAAATGGCAAAATTTTTAGTTTAAATTTGTTATATTTTTAAAAAAAATTGGAGCAAAAATGACTTGTTTATATCCTGGGACTTTTGATCCTATTACCAACGGGCATTTAGATGTTATAAAACGAGCTTTAAAAATTTTTGATGAAGTCATCGTTGCCATAGCAAAAAGTGAACATAAAAAACCTTGCTATGATTTAGAAAAACGCAAAGAACTAGCCCTGCTTGCAACACAAAATTTAAAAAATGTTAAAATCATTGCTTTTGATAATTTACTTGTAGATTTAGCCAAAGAATTAAAAGTTAATACTATAATCCGTGGACTTAGAGCGGTGAGTGATTTTGAATACGAATTGCAAATTGGCTATGCAAATCACGCACTTTGGGAAGATATGGAAACCATTTATCTTATGCCAAGTCTAAAACATGCTTTTATTTCAAGTTCTATTGTGCGTTCTATAGTAGCACATGGGGGTGATGTAAGTTCTCTTGTTCCAAAAGAAATTCTACCTTTTTTAAAGGATCAATCTTGTATGTAGTTTTTGAAGGTATTGACTGCGTAGGAAAAAGTACGCAAATTTCACTTTTAAAAGAAATTTATAAAGACGCCATTTTCACACTCGAACCTGGCGGAACAGAACTTGGAAAACATTTAAGAGAAATTTTACTTAATAAAACTCATCCTATTAGCAAAAGAGCTGAACTCTTGCTTTTTTTAGCTGATCGTGCTCAACATTTTGAAGAAATCTTAAAAACCAATCAAAACAAACTCATTATTAGCGATAGAAGTTTTATTTCAGGCATGGCTTATGCCAAAGATTTTGAAAACGATTTGCTTTTTGCTTTAAATAGTTTTGCTTTAGAAAATTTTTTTCCACAAAAAATTATCTTTTTAAAAGGAGATGCAAACCTTATCCAAGAACGCCTCAATCAAAAAGAACTAGATAGCATAGAAAAACGTGGCATTGAGTATTTTTTAAGCGTGCAAGATAAACTCGAAAAAGTGCTTCATTTTTTAAAAGAAAAAATTTCTATAGAAATTTTAACACTTAACGCAAAAGAAAATAAAGAAAAATTACACCAACAAATAAAGGAATTTTTACAATGATTAACGCTTTAAAAGGAATGAAAGATTTATTAGATAAAGATGCATATTATTATGAAAAAGTGATTAAAACCTGTGAAGAAGTAGCTAAAAACTATGGCTTTACTTTTATCAACACGCCGCATTTAGAACTTTGCACCCTTTTTAAAAGAAGCGTAGGAGAAAGTTCTGATATAGTAGGTAAAGAAATGTATGAATTTATTGATAAAGGCGAAAATCATGTTTGCATGCGCCCTGAAGGAACTGCTGGGGTGGTGCGTGCCTATATAGAAAAAAAACTCGATAAAAACACTAGTGTAAAAAGATGGTTTTATCATGGCTCTATGTTCCGCTATGAAAGACCCCAAAAGGGACGCTTAAGAGAATTTCATCAATTTGGCGTTGAAAGTTTTGGAAATGCAAGCGTTTATGAAGATGCAAATATTATTTTAATGTTGGTAGAAATTTTTTCACGCTTAGATATTAAATTTAAACTACTGATTAACTCTTTAGGTTGTTTAGAATGTATGCCAAAATATCGTGAAAATTTAATACATTTTTTAGATAGCAAAAAAGGTTTTTGCGAGGATTGTTTGCGTAGAAAAAACTTAAATCCCATTCGTGTTTTAGACTGTAAAAATGAACATTGCCAAAGCTTACTTAACGATGCTCCGCTTTTAAATCAAAATTTATGCTCATTTTGTCAAAAAGACTTTGAAATTTTACAAAGCGTTTTAAGAGAAAATGGAGTGGATTTTGAAGTGGATCCTAAACTTGTTAGAGGGCTTGATTACTACTCTAAAACGGCTTTTGAATTCATTAGCAATGAAATTGGTGCAAAAGCTGCTATTGCTGGGGGCGGAAGATATGATAGACTTATTGAATATCTTGATGGAAAAAGTGGTTTTGGTGTAGGTTTTGCCATGGGCATAGAAAGAATTATAGCTATTTTAGAACAAAAAGAAGAAAAGGTTCAAAGAGAAGGAATTTATCTTTGTGCTATGGATGAAATTTATATCCAAAAACTTTTGCATATCGCTACAAATTTAAGAAAAGAATATAAAGTGTTTTTAAGCTATGAAGCAAGAAAACTAGCTAAACATCTTGAAAACGCAGATAAAAATAATGCTGAAATTTTTCTTTGTATGGGAGAAAATGAAGCACAAAGTGAAAGTTTGTTTTATAAAAATTTAGCAAAAAAAGAAGAAAAAATGATTAAAATTTCAGACTTAAAGAAGGTTTTATAATGGATTATGGTATTGATATTTGGGGAAATGAAAATTTCATTATCAAAAATGGTAAAGTTTGCATCAATCACGAAAAAAAACCTGCCATCATCGATATAGTCAAAGAATTAAGAGATGATGGGTATAAAGGACCCTTGCTTTTGAGATTTCCTCATCTTATTCAAAAACAAATTGAAAATATTTACGGAAATTTCAATAAAGCAAGAAAGGAATTTGGCTATAAAGGAGGATTTAACGCTGTTTATCCTTTAAAGGTAAATCAATACCCTGGTTTTGTAAAAAATCTTGTAAAGCTTGGAAAAGACTATAACTACGGACTTGAAGCAGGTTCTAAGGCAGAGCTTTTACTCGCTATGGCTTATAATAACGAAGGTGCACCTATTACAGTAAATGGTTTTAAAGATAGAGAACTTATCAATATAGGCTTTATCGCAGCTGAAATGGGGCATAATATCACTTTAACCATAGAAGGACTTAATGAACTTGAAGCTATCATAGACATAGCCAAAGAACGCTTTAAACCTAAACCAAATATAGGCTTACGTGTGCGTTTGCATTCTGCTGGAGTTGGAATTTGGGCAAAAAGCGGTGGGATTAATTCTAAATTTGGACTTACATCCACTGAACTCATAGAAGCAGTAAATTTACTCAAAGAAAACAAACTTTTAGAACAATTTACCATGATTCACTTTCATCTAGGCTCACAAATTACCGAAATTCATCCTTTAAAAAAAGCCCTAAATGAAGCAGGAAATATCTATACAGAACTTAGAAAAATGGGGGCTAAAAATCTAAAAGCTATTAATCTTGGTGGTGGTTTGGCTGTAGAATACTCACAATTTAAAAATGAAAAAAGTAGAAATTACACCCTAAGAGAATACGCTAACGATGTAGTTTTTATCCTAAAAAATATAGCTGAACAAAAAAAAGATTTAGAACCTGATATTTTTATAGAAAGTGGACGTTTTGTAGCAGCTAATCACGCTGTTTTAATCGCTCCTGTATTGGAACTTTTTTCTCAAGAATATGCAGAAAACAAACTCATACTTAAAAAACAAAATCCAAAACTTATCGATGAGCTTTATGATCTTTATAAAAGCATAAAACCTTCCAATGCATTAGAATACTTGCACGATAGCATAGATCATTTAGAGAGTATTTTAACTCTTTTTGATTTGGGCTATGTGGATTTACAAGATCGCTCCAATGCTGAAATTTTAACTCATTTGATTACAAAAAAAGCCATCTTGCTTTTAGGCGATAAGCAAAATCCTGCGGATTTACTTGCCATACAAGATGAAGTACAAGAAAGGTATTTGGTAAATTTTTCGCTCTTTCAAAGCATACCTGATTTTTGGGGCTTAGAACAGAATTTCCCCATCATGCCACTTGATCGCTTAGATGAAGAACCGACTCGAAGTGCAAGTATTTGGGATATAACCTGCGATAGTGATGGAGAAATTTCATACTCTAAAGATAAACCTTTATTTTTGCACGATGTAGATGTAGAAAAAGAAAATTATTTTCTAGGGTTTTTCCTTGTAGGCGCCTATCAAGAAGTACTTGGAATGAAACACAATCTTTTTACTCATCCTACTGAAGCTATTATAAGTATCAATGAAAAAGGCTATGAAGTTGAGGGGATTATAGAAGCACAGTCCATACTTGATGCCTTAGAAGATTTAGACTATGATATACACGCTATCATGAATATACTTAATGAACGCATAAGTAATTCTAAGCTTGTCAATGACAAACAAAAAAAACATATTTTAGGGGAACTTTATCTCTTCTTAAATGATAATGGTTATTTAAAAAGTATAGGAGTTTAGATGAATTTTTGGGGTATTATAAAAGAAGATTTTTCTCAACCAAAGGCACAAGATCCAGCTTTTAATTCTTCTATAGAACTTTTTTTTAATTACCCTGGAGTATGGGCTGTGGTAAATTACCGTTTTGCACATTTTTTTTACATAAGAAATTTTAAACGCATTGCCAGAATGATTAGTGGAATTTCGCAATTTCTAACTGGAGTAGATTTACATCCTGGAGCAGAACTTGGAAGACGTATTTTTATAGATCATGCCAATGGGGTGGTTATAGGTCAAACAGCGATCATAGAAGATGATGTTTTAATTTATCAAGGCGTTACTTTAGGTGGAACAAGCCTTGAAAAAGGTGCTAAACGTCATCCAACCATAAAAAAAGGAGTGATTATAGGTTCAGGCGCAAAAATACTTGGCAATATCACCATAGGAGAAAATGCTAAAATAGGTTCAAATGCCGTAGTTGTTAAGGATGTAGGTGCAAATTTAACCGCCGTTGGCATTCCTGCTTATATTATCGAAGAGCGTAAAAATAAAAACATTAGAGCTATAGATGCAAATTGCGATGACAAACTAGAAAAGCTAGAAAAGAAAATTTTAGAACTTGAAAATCTTATATTAAAACGACCTGAATCACAAAAATAATAATTTTTTATAATACATAAAATTATACATATTATTATGCGTATTAATTTTTCCTACAAAATTAATACAAATTTTCACATTTGCTGAAATTTATAACTCATTTTTAAATTAAATTTATTACAAAAATGCAATTTTCTGCTAAAATTAAACAAAAACTATTAAGGATTGAAAAATGCTTACAAAAAGATCTCAAGTTTTAGAAGAATCTATCACTTTAGCTATCACTGCGCTTGCCAATGAACTTAAAGCTAAAGGCGAAGATATTATTAGTTTTTCAGCAGGTGAACCTGATTTTGACACACCACAAACCATCAAAAATGCCGCTATAAGTGCTATTGAAAAAGGATGTGGAAAATACACTGCTGTTGCAGGAATTCCTGAAGTATTAAAAGCTATTCAAACCAAATTTAAAAAAGATAATAATCTTAATTACGAAACAAATGAAATCATCACCAATGTAGGTGCAAAACACTCTCTTTTTGAATGTATAGAATGCTTAGTAGAAAAAGATGATGAAGTGATTATCCCTAGTCCTTACTGGGTAAGCTATCCTGAAATGGTAAAATTTGCAGGTGGAAAACCTGTATTTATAGAAGGCTTAGAAGAAAATGGCTTTAAAATTACCGCTGAACAACTAAAAAAAGCTATCACAGCTAAAACCAAGGTTTTAATGTTAAATTCTCCTTCAAATCCTGTAGGATCGATTTATTCTAAAGAAGAATTAACTCAAATTGCTAAAGTTTTAGAAGGAACTCAAATTACCGTTTTAAGTGATGAAATGTATGAAAAACTTCGCTATGATGGTTTTGATTTTATAGCTTTTGCAAGTGTAAGCGAAGACGCTTTAAAACGCACTGTGACTATTAACGGACTTAGCAAATGTGGAGCTATGCCAGGATGGCGTTTTGGCTATATGGCAAGCAAAAATAAAGCCCTAATTTCAGCCGTTAAAAGACTTCAAGGACAAAGCACTTCAAATATTTGCTCCATTACTCAACATGCAGCCATTCCTGCTTTAAATGGGAAATGTGATAAAGATATAGAAAAAATGCGTCAAGCCTTTGAAAAACGCCGTAACTTAGCTTTAGATATGCTTAAACAAATCCCAAATATCAGTGTTTATAAACCAGAAGGTGCTTTTTATCTTTTTGTAAATATACAAAAAATAGAAAAAGATTCTATGAAATTTTGCCAAAAATTACTTGAACAAGAAAAAGTTGCCGTTGTTCCAGGCATAGGTTTTGGCACGGATGGATACTTTAGACTTTCTTATGCCACAAGCGATGAGCTTATCAAAAAAGGTTTAGAAAGAATAGCAAATTTCATTAAAAACTATAAATAATTCTTAGGTTAAAGCCTAGAATTATTTAGGCAAATTAAAACCTTATAAAATCAAAATAAAATCAAGGCTTTTTAAGCACAGCATTTACCCTTTGAATACTATCTGATTTATTTAAACTCAATCTTATTATAGAATTTTCTAATCCACCTAAAGAATGCGCTACATTTGCCTTTAGGCTTATCATATCTAAAGCATTTAATTCAAATTTTTCCTTTTCCACTTCAAACCAAATTTTACCGCTTAAAACTTGAACATGTATAGCAAAAGGAGCTTTATGCTCTTTCATCACACTATCTTTAGCTAATAAAATTTGAATTTCTTTACCTTTTTCATTGTCAATTAAAACATTGATTTTCACTTCTTTTGAGCTAAATTCCGCCCTATTCCATTGAATGATTTTCACAAAATCTCCTTTTTTAGTTTTATAAAACTATAGCAAAAACCAAAATATAAATTATAAACTTGTGTTAATTTATTCTTCTTTCCACCAAAAATCCTGTTTAAATTTAGCTCCTACTTCATAAGCCTCGCCAATTTTTGGTGTGATAAGGGGTAAATCTAAATTTTCATAAAGAAATTTTACCACCTCATTCCACGCATGAGTTCCTGCTAAAAATCTCCCCCAATGTATAGGCATGACAGCTTTTGCATTAAGATCTTTTGCTTCTTTTAAAATTTGCTCAGGAAAAGAGTGTGAATATGGCCAGGCGATATTAAATTGTCCGCTTTCAAGACAAGCTAAGTCAAAATCTCCAAAATACTCACCTATTTTTTTAAAATGTGTAAAATACCCTCCATCTGCGCTAAAAAACACTCTCTTATCTACACTTAAAAATTCCATCACAAAAGAAGCCCAAAGGGTTTTGTTTTTACCATCTCCCCTACTTGAACTGTGTTGTGCAGGTGTTGCAATGATTTTTAAATCACCAAATTCTATGCCACTCCACCAATCAAGCTCTATGATTTTTTTCTCACTCACCCCATAGCTTTTTAGATAATTTCCCACTTTTAAAGGTGTGATAAAAATTTTAGCCTTATCTTTTAAAGCTTTTATACTCTTAGCATCTAAATGATCAAAATGTGGATGCGTGATAATCACAGCAAAAATTTCATTAAAATCATTTACATTATAAATAGGAGCATTTTTAAAAGCCTTGTTGATAAAAGAAATAGGCGAAGCATGAGTGTTAAAAATAGGATCAATCAAAATTTTATATTCTTTAAAACTTATAAAAAGCGAAGAATGTCCAAGCCAAGTAATATGCGGAGTGCTAAAACCACTCAAATCAGGCTTGAAAAAAGGTAATTTAAAAGAAGGAATGGCATTTTTTGGATAAAGATAATAATACCTCAAAATTTCTTTAAAAGACACTTTAGGAGTTATAAGACTTTGCTCGTTTTCATTAAGAAAAATTTCATATTTTTTACCCTGCACTTTTTTAGCTTTTAATCTTTCATTATTTGAAATATCAAAGGTTTTAAAAAAATCTACACTCACGAACATTTATCCTTTTTTGACAATTTTATACTTTAAAAATCATTACAAACCATATTAAACATGGTATTTGCTATCTTGTCTTTAAATTCTATATTTTGATTAAATTGTTTAAAAAGTTCTAAATTTAACTCCAAGATATCTTGAATTTTATCTTTTAAAAGCGCATCAAACTCGATACGAGAATTTTGTATATCGGATTTGCTAAAAGTTTCACGTATTCTTTCATTTTTTGCTATATCATCTTTTATATCATATAAGATTTTAGCAATTTTATCGCTTTCATTAAAGTCTATATTTGCGTATTTGTTATTAAAATCTTTGATGATGTTTGAAAGTTCTGCTAATTCAGCTTCAACACTTTTGCTCGAACCATCTGCAAAAGAAGGCTTTAGCTCTCCATTTCCTTGTAAAACGATGTCTTGTGTTTTATCAAGTTGTAAGCGATAACTATCAAAATCCACATTATCTAAAATTCCTTTAGCTAAATCCTCTGATTTAAGCAAGATGATCTTACTAGCAAGTTTTTTAAGTAATATATAGAGTTTTTCAAGCTCTATGTCTTCATAAGGCAATATTTGTGCAAGAAAAGAATACTCTTTAAGATAAGTTTTTGCTTTATTATAAAAATCTAATTTTTCATCATCACTTTTTTGATTAAATCTATCTAGCATTATGTCCAATTTTGCATGAATGATATTTTCTTTTTCTTTTCTTAAAATAGCATTTGCAAAATCATCTATTTCTTCTTGGGTATAAATTTCATACTCATTTAGATTTGCCTTTAAATCAAAAATTCTATTATCATCTGTGGCTTCACTTAAATAAGTTTGTTCATAAAATATACTAAAAGATTTTGCTATATCTTCATGAGTATTTACAAAATCTAGCACAAAAGTGTTTTCTTTGTTTTTGCAAGTTCCGGTTTAGTCTTGATAGAGTTTGTACTGCACTTACCCCACTTAATGCTTTATCCATATACATAGTATGTAATAATGGCTCATCAAATCCGGTTTGGTATTTTTCCGCAACGATTAAAAAACGATACTCATCTTTTTTAAACTCATCTTTTAAAACATTTTCCGCAAAACCATTTAAAGCACTTTCGCTATAAATTTCACCTTCTAAATTTACTTCACCTGAAAAAGCTACAATGGCTTTAAAATGTGGATAATTTTTTCTTAAATATTCCCTAAAAACAAGATAATACTTTACAGCATTTTCTCTTGAGCTTGTTACAATCATAGCTTTTGCTTTACCATTTATCTTTTTAAAGCTATTTTGAAAAAAATGCTCACACATGATTTGTGATTTTTGTTCGATTGTTTTGATATTGTTTTGGACATAGGCTTTTAGTTTTGCGCTTGCTCTTTTTTTGTCGTATTTTAGATTATCATTTGTACAAGATATGATTTTATAGTAACTTTTATAGGTTGTATAGCCTTTTAATACATCAAGTATAAAACCTTCTTCTATGGCTTGTTTCATCGAGTAAAGATGAAAAGGGATAAACCTTTGCCCTCCATTAACATCACAAGGCATACCAAACATTTCTAAGGTTTTTGGCTTAGGCGTAGCAGTAAATGCAAAATAAGAAGCATTACTTTGGAGTTTTTTATTTTTTATGATTTCTAAATTTTCATCATCTAAATTTTGACTTTCATCGCCGCTTTTATCCCTTATGGCTTCTGCCATTTTTGAGCATTGCTTCCGCTTTGACTTGAATGAGCTTCATCGATAATGATAGCAAAAGTTTTGCTTTTTAAAGTTTTGATTTCATCTAAAATAAAAGGAAATTTTTGTATAGTTGTGATGATGATTTTCTTACCTTTTTCTAAAGCATTTTTAAGCTGTTTGCTTCCATGAGTGATAGCTTCTACTAAATTTTTTGTCTGCGAAAAGGATTTTACATTTTCTCTTATTTGACTATCAAGCACTTTTCTATCGGTTACTACGATGATAGAATCAAAGATATTTTTTTCAAGTCTATGCAAGCTTACGAGATTATGTGCAAGCCAAGATATAGAATTACTCTTGCCACTTCCTGCACTATGCTGGATCAAGTAGCGTTGCCCTGTGCCGTTTTCTTTTGCATGGGCGAGTAGCTTTTCTACTACATCGAATTGATGGCATCTAGGAAATATGATGATTTCTTCATTTTTCTTTTTTACAACTTGCACAAAATTAAAAAATAAATTTAGCAAAGTATCTTTTTTAAAGATTTTCTCCCACAAATAAGCTGTTTTTATACCATCACTTGGCGGATTACCTGCTCCATTTGCTAGGCCTATTTTGCCACTACCATTATTTAAACCAAGGTTAAAAGGTAAAAATGTAGTCGCATCTTGATCTAATTTCGTACTCATATAGCAAAGATCATGATCTAGCGCAAAATGCACTATCGTATAGTTAAATATAGCTTCTTTTGGGTTTCTATCTTTTTTGTATTGCTCTATAGCGTGAAAGACATTTTGTCCGGTGAAATGGTTTTTAAGCTCTATGGTGATAAGAGGCAAGCCATTTAAAAAGATCACCATATCAAGGGAGTTTTTATTTTGCGTGCTATAGTAAAGCTGGCGTATGATAGAAAGGGTGTTTTGCTCGTATTTTTTCACGCTTTCTTCGTTTGCATTGGTATTTGGCTTGGCAAAGGCTAGGTAAATTTTGATACCTTTGATCTCTACATAGCCTTGCAAGGCTTTAACTATGCCTTTAGTTTTGATCTGTGAGAAAATACGATCAAAAAGTTCTTTTTTATAGTTTTGCCCACAACGCTTTTTAAGCTCTTCTAATGCTACACTTTGTGTAGCTTGCAAGAAATTCTCAAAAATTTCTGTATCGAAACATAAATTTTTATCGTAATTTTCATTTGTTCTTTTGATATAGGCATGGTTTTCTAACAAATAAGACTCTATGAAATCTTCTAAATCTTTTTCTTGGTAGTTAGTCATTGTTAGCTCCCTTTATTAGCTTGAATAAAATCTCGCATATCTTTAATAGATTGCTGCAACTCTTCAAAAGTAAATTTAGGATTATGTGTATTTTCAGGATGGTGTATTTGATCTCTTATATATTTTGTTTTTGCAGGATACTCTTCTTTTTCAGTTTTACTATTTACATATTTTTGCGTCGGCTTATCTTTAAAATATTCTTTTAAAAGTTGTTGCAAATCAATATAACCATACAATTCATTATGATATTCTTCATCTGCTTCATCAAAAGCCAAATAATTGATTTCATTAAGAGAAGGAATAGGAAGTACATGTTTTTGCAATTTTACAATTTCTTTTATATTATTATTGTTTTTAACTAATCTTATATTTTCAAATTGAAGTTGTTTAACAATGCTTGGACTATGAGTTGTAATAATAATTTGAATTCCTTCCTCTTTGGATAATTTTTCTAATGCTTCTATAAGTAATCTTTGATGATATTGGTGTTGTGAAGTTTCAGGTTCTTCTATGGCATAAATAATATTGCTTTTTTCATTATTATTTTTCTTTCTTTCAGCTTCAGCTCTAAAAAAATTCAAAAGTATCATTCTTTTCACCCCACTTCCTCTTTTATTAATAGGAATGTCTTCATCTCCAGCAATAGATACACTTTTAAACACATCAGCCCATTTAAGTTGCTCTATGGTCGGAATTTTAGGATTTAAAGTTTTAGCAATTTCTGGATTCATATCTTTTAATTTTTCAAGAGTTAAATTTGTAACTTCCTGTAGTTTATTTATTACTTCTTCGGCTATAGCTTGAAGTTTATCAGAAATTTTTTCGTCTTTAAAAATTTGAGCTACTGCACTTTTTAAAGGATTTTGTATTTCATTATCTCCATCATTATTTGTTCTATCGCTTTGAAATAAAGCATAATGTGGCAATTTTCTTTCTAATTGCTCCCAAATACTCTTTGCTTCCTCTTTATTAAGCTCTATTTCCACTTCCTGCAATTGAAGATTATCAGAGTAATGTTGCCAAATAGCCTTTCTTAATTCTGCACTTTTTGTTAAATTATCACACATTATATTTTTTTCTTTGGTAATTTTTTTAAGGTCTGTAATTTTTAAAGAATGCAAATTTTTACATTCTTCATTAGTTGGATGATATGCTTTGAGGAAAATTTTAGGTTTTCCTGCATTTGGGTATTTTTTAATAATTTCTAATTTATTGTTTTGATTCAATAAATATTCTTCTTCTAAATTGGTGAGATTTGATGCATCTAAAACTAATTTTTTAGGGTAATTATCAAAAACTACAGATATTTGAATTTCATTATCTCCATTTTTTACACATTCTTTATTTATATCGTTTTTATCTATTTTGATTACACCTCCATCAAAGAAAATATCTAAAGCTTCTAAAATAGTAGATTTTCCTATATCATTTTTTCCGACAAATGCCGTTAAATCTTCAAAATCAACTATAACTTCATTTGCATAGCTTCTAAAATTTTTTATCTTAACTTGAATAATCTTCATTGTTTTCTCCTTTTTATAAACTAATCCTACCACAAACGGCTTGGTTTATGAGTGTGGTTTTGTATTCTTTTATGAGTTTTATTTGTTTTTTGGTTTTTTCTATTATAGCATCTATTTTAGAAATTTCAGAATCTAGAAATTTTGCGATTTGCTCTTGTTCTTTTAGGGGTGGGATAACAACGGATAATCTACCTAACAACTCTTGACTAAGAGAAGCTCTAGTTACTAAACCATTTTCTTTTGCAAAAAAGGATTGATTAAAGCTTCTTCTAAAATAAAACTTTGCAAAATTATTATCTAAAACTTTTTTATCAGCTCTAAAGCGTATCAAGAAACCTGCAAATACTGCATTTTCAATAGTTTTTAAACATACCGAACTTATACCTATTTCATCAATAGTTTCAGAAGTTCTAGTAAAAAAGATATCACCTTGTTTTACAGAATATATTTTTCTATCAATTTCTGTAGAATTCACAAGCCCTTTAATATTATAAGGGATACAAATATTATTATAAATATCTCCATAACTAACAAAAGGATATCCTACTCCAAATGCTTCAGAATTGATACTTATTCCATTTTGAAAGCTTCCTAAATATTTTAATTTCACAATCTTCCAATGTTGTGGAATCTCCCCTAAATGTTCTATACCGCTATCTTTGAAATTTATATTTTTATCAAGTCCTTTTGTGATAGTTTCATTTATAAAGGCTTGTTTTTGCTCTTTTAAAAGGCTAATGAGTTTTTCTTTTTTCTCTATGAAATTTGCTATCTGCTCGCATTTTTCATCTAAAAAATTTGCAATTTGCTCTTGCTCTTTTAAGGGCGGAAGTGGAATTTTAATATTTTGAAAATCTTCATATCTTAAATTATTCATATCCGAACAAAGTCCGTAAGAATATTTTTCATATTCACTAATCATATTTTTTGATTTTAATAAATAATAACTAAAACTAATATTTATTTGTTTATTTGGAATAGCTACAACATAAGCAGGACTTACTATACCTTTTTCAAGCATATTTATACCAACAGCACCTTGCCACATTCTCATTTTATTGTAAGCTATTGCACCTATAGGAACTATTTTGTAACTTGATTTATCATCATTAGAAGTATCTTTTTTGTTTGTTATATCATTTTGATAAACCACACCATTTGCTATAGTTACAGATAACAATGGATAGTTATTATCATTACATCTTACATTAAATTCATTAAAACAATATCTAATAGGAACTATCTCCCAATGCTCTGGAATTTCTCCAAGCCATTCTATGCCACTATCTTTAAAAACTCTCACTGCATAATCTCTCTTAAAAGATCTTGCACTTCTTTTTCTAGCTTTTCTAATTCGTTATTTATCTCTTCTAGCTTTCTTGGTGGTGTGTAGGTATAAAAGTATTTATTAAAAAGTATTTCATAGCCCACACTTGCACTCTCCCACGCTATCCAAGAGTTTGCTACATAAGGCTTTACTTCTGTGTCATAGTAGTTTTGTATGTCTGTTTTGAGTGGAATTTTTTCAGTATTGTTGGTTTTGTCACTATCGATGATGAGATTTTCTTCGCTTTTTTAAGCTTTACACCTAAAAATTTGATAAATTCTTCTCTGTTTTTAAAGTCTTGTGGATTTTGTTCTAATTCTTGTAATTTTTCTAAGATTTTATCTTTGTCTTTTAGTTTTGCAAATTTTTCATCATCTTTTAGAAATTCTATGCTTTTTGGTTTTTCTATGATGATTTTAGTATAGCCAAAGTCTTCATTATCCAAAATCTTGCAATCTTTGTTGCTTGCATTTTCTAAAAATAATTTAGTGATTTTTTTATATGTTCTTTAGTCATTTCATTTTGTTTAGAGCCTAAAGACTTTTTCATTTTTGAAAAATATTCTTCATTTGTAGCGTTTATAAGCTGGACTTTGTCTTTTTTGTGTTCTGACTTTTTGTTGGTGATGATCCATATAAAAGTGGGAATGCCGGTGTTATAAAACATATTAGTAGGTAGGGCGACTATAGCTTCAAGATAGTCGTTTTCTATGATATGCTTTCTTATAGCTACCATACCGCTATCTGAGTTAAAAAGTGAGCTTCCATTATGCACGCTTGCGATACGAGAACCCAAAGGGGTATCTGTTTTCATCTTGCTAAGCGTATTGAGCAAAAACATCATTTGCCCATCGCTTTTGCTCGTGATACCTACGCTAAATCTTGAGTCATTGCAAGTTGAATTTGAGCCTTTCTTTTCTACGCCTAGAATTTTTTGATCATTTTCCCAAGACTTACCATAAGGTGGATTGCTAAGCATGAAATCAAATTGTAAGTTTTGTTGATCATTGCTTAAGGTAGAACCAAATTTTATATGATCTGGATCTTCGCCTTTTATCAGCATATCTGCTTTACATATAGCATAAGTTTCAGGGTTGATTTCTTGTCCGTAAAGATAAATATTTGCCTTTGACTGTATAAGTCCTTCAGGATCTGTGATAAATTCTTTTGATTCTGTTAGCATACCACCACTTCCACAAGCATTATCATAAATAAGCCATGTTCCTTGTTTGATCTGCTCTTTTACAGGCAAAAATACAAGATGAGTCATAAGCTCTATAATCTCTCTTGGGGTAAAGTGCTCTCCGGCTTCTTCATTATTTTCTTCGTTAAATTTACGGATAAGCTCTTCAAAAACATACCCCATGCCAAGATTACTCAAGCCTTTATGGATAACATTACCTTTTTCATCTAAAATATCTTCTATACCGAAATTTACCTTAGGCGAGCAAAATCTTTCTATCACTCCAAAAAGTATGTTTGATTCTTCTAAGGTGTCAAGTTGGTTTTTGAATTTAAATTTTAAAATGATATCTTTGATATTTTCACTAAAACAATCCAAATAATTTTCAAAATTTATTCTTATGTTTTTTGGATCGTTTAGAAGGGTTTGTAGATTAAATCGAGAATAATTAAAAAAGCCTAGATTATTCCCTTGTTTTCCACCTAGCAAAGATTCTAAATTTTCAAATTCATCTTTATAGGTATTGTAGGTTTTAGAACTTTATCTTTTGTAGGCTCTAAAACCGCATCAATTCTTCTTATGATTGTCATGGGTAAGATAACATCGCGGTATTTACCCTTCATATAAACATCACGAAGCAAATCATCTGCCACACTCCATATGAAGTTGATAATGGGTTGGAATTGGCTTTGTTCCATGATGCGTTCCTTATGTTTTTATTAATAATATATTATATAAAATCACTACTAAAAAATTTTTAAAAATTAAATAAGATAAAATAGAATTGAGTTCAAGCCTTTTAACAAGGCTTGAATGAAGATTTTAGGATTACTCAACTTCAGCGTCGATTACATCGTCATCTTTTTTCTTTTTATCGTTCGCTGCATTTGGCTCATCTTTTTTATACATGTTTTCAGCTAATTTATGAGAAACTTCGCTTAAAGCTTTCATTTTGCTTTCAATCTCTTCTTTGCTTGCATTTTGATTTTTCAAAGTCTCGCGCAAATCATCAAGAGCTTTTTGGATGTTTTCTTTATCAGCAGTGGCAACTTTTTCACCCAACTCACTTAAAGATTTTTCTACTTGATGTGCCAAGCTATCAGCTGCATTTCTAGCATCTACAGCTTCTTTGCGTTTTTTATCTTCTTCTTTGTGAAGTTCAGCATCTTTTACCATGTTGTTAATTTCTTCTTCGCTAAGTCCGCTTGAACCTGTGATTTTGATCTCTTGAGCCTTACCTGTTGCTTTATCTTTTGCGCTAACAGTTAAAATACCATTTGCATCAATATCAAAAGTAACTTCGATTTGTGGCATACCGCGTGGTGCTGGTGGAATTCCTTCAAGATTGAAATTTCCTAAAGATTTATTATCACGACTAAATTCTCTTTCCCCTTGTAAAACATTGATAGTTACAGCACTTTGATTATCCTCAGCGGTTGAGAAAACTTGCTCTTTTTTAGTTGGGATAGTTGTACCTTTTTCGATAATCTTAGTCATTACCCCGCCTAGAGTTTCTATACCCAAAGAGAGCGGAGTAACATCAAGTAAAAGCACATCTTTAACATCGCCTTTTATAACCGCACCTTGAATCGCCGCACCAATAGCCACAACTTCATCAGGATTTACAGACTTGTTAAGATCTTTATTAAAGGCTTTTTTCACTTCTTCTTGCACTAAAGGAACACGAGTAGAGCCTCCTACCATAACGATTTCTTTGATCTCATCTTTTTTAAGACCTGCGTCACTTACTACTTCATTGATTTTAGTGATGGTTTCAGCCACTAAAGAATCAATCATACCTTCAAATTTAGCTCTAGTGAGTTTTTTAACCAAATGTTTTGGCCCACTTGCATCTGCTGTGATAAATGGTAAATTAATTTCAGTTTCATTAGCTGAACTTAATTCTTTTTTAGCGTTTTCTGCTGCTTCTTTCAAGCGTTGTAAAGCCATAACATCATTTTTAAGATCTATGCCTGTTTCATCTTTAAATTCATTAGCTAGAAAATCTATAAGTTTATTATCAAAATCATCACCCCCTAAGAAAGCATTACCACCTGTTGCTAAAACTTCTACTACATTATCGCCAGTTTCAAGCACGGTAACGTCAAAAGTTCCCCCACCTAGATCATAAACCACAATTTTTTCACTATCTTTTTTATCAAGTCCATAAGCTAGAGCTGCTGAAGTAGGCTCATTGATAATTCTTAATACATTAAGTCCTGCTATCGTTCCTGCTTCTTTTGTCGCTTTTCTTTGCGCATCGTTAAAATATGCAGGTACAGTAATAACAGCATCTACAACACTCTCGCCTAAGAAAGCCTCAGCATCTTCTTTTAGTTTCATTAAAACTTTTGCTGAAATTTCTTGCGGAGTATAAATTTTACCTGCGATCTCGATCGCACAAGCGCCATTTCTTTCAGTGATATGATAAGGAAGTCTGTTTTTAGCTTCTTTAGCCGCGTCTTCATTGATCATCAAACCCATAATTCTTTTAATAGAATAAATAGTTTTTTCAGGGTTAGTCACCGCTTGGCGTTTTGCACTATCTCCTACTAAAACCTCGCCTTTATCTGTAAAAGCTACCACAGAAGGAGTTGTATTTTTACCTTCTTTGTTTGGGATTACTTTACTCTCACCGCGTTCATACACAGCAACACAAGAATTGGTTGTTCCTAAATCTATACCTATAACTTTACTCATTTTTTATCCTTTTTATTAAAATTTATTTTGCTACACTAACTTTAGTTGGGCGGATTACGCGATCGGCTATTTTATAGCCTTTTTGAAGCACGGTAACCACTTCACCACTTTGATGATTTTCACTATCTACATGAAACATTGCCTCATGTAAATTTGGATCGAACTCTTTTTCTTCTTTGATAAGAGCCACTCCATGCCTTTCAAGTTTTTTAAGAAACAAATCTAAAGTATTTTGCACTCCTTCTTTGATTTTTAAGCTAATTTCATCATGGCATTCGACATTGATAGCTGCTTCTAAAGCATCTAAAACATCAAGCAAATCCTTTGCAAAACTTTCATTTGCATAAGCCATAGCGCTTAGCTTTTCTTTTTCCATTCTTTTTTTAATATTTTCAAATTCAGCGTTTGCACGCATATATTTGTCTTTTAATTCATCATAGTCTTTTTGCAATTTGTTTTGCTCAACATCTTCGATATTTTGCAAATTCTCATCTTGTAAATGTTCAGAATTTTCTGCGTTTTCGTTTTCAAATTCTTGCTTTTGCTCGCTCACGCCGCCTCCTTTATGTATTGTAATATTTTTTTATAATCCGTATAAACACTACCTGCTAAGATAATATTTACATCTTCACCCAAAAACTGCGCATCCACCTTAAGCCCCATAAAACCTTCTTTAAATAAAGGTTCAAATTCAAGACTTTCTTTAAAATAACGATGAACTCCACAATCTAAGAGCTTAACAAATTCATCATTTTGATAAATTTGATAAGCTCTTTCTTCATTACTTCTATAGCAAATCAAATTTTGTCTTAAGCTAGCTATTTTTTCTACAAGATCCATAAAATGAACTCTCAAAGCTATTCTTTCTATGCTAAAAAGATCTAATCCTATAAGACTTTGTAAAAAATTCCATGCTTCTTTTTCATATTTTAAAACTAGCTCTTCTTCTTTAAAATCAAGCACTATAAACTTAGCATTTAGATCAAGCACTTCTTTAAGCACTAAACTTCTTCCACCATAAACAAGACAGTAAATTTCAAATTCTTTGCTCAACTCTTTTAAAAAATTCTCACTTTTGATATTGATATCTTGATCTTGTTCTTTTTTCCAAAAACTTTGCCAATAATTTTGCATTGTCAAAATAGTAGGAATTCTACCACTACTTATATGAAGCTGAGTGATCAACCCCTCGTCGCTAAGCCTTTTAAGATAGACGCGTATAGTTGAAGCAGGAATACAAAGATTTAAATTCAATTCATTTGAACCAATAGGAGCATTATCTAAAAGATAAGTTTGGATGATGGAATCTAAAATCAAATCCTTTTTATCTCGGCTTTTCATAGCTCTTTCCTTAAATTTTTAGCACTCTATTTTTTGATTGCTAGAAGTATTATACAACATTGAGTGTTATTTTGTCAAGTATAAATATAAAAAAATATACTTAATTTTATTTAGTCTATATGACTAAACTTTTATTAGTTACTTTTTTATAAGAATACAATATATCAAAATAAAAATAACAATACACTTTATAAGATAATTATAAAAACTAAGCCCAAATTTTAATCAAATCAGATATTTTTCCATAACTTGTAGAATTTGTATCAAAATAAGTTTGCTTCATTTCGTTGACAATTTCACCAAGATTGTCATAATTAAGTTTAGTTGCATCTTCAGGTTTTAAACCTAGCATTTTTGCACTTCTTTGTTTGAATAAATCCACAAAACCTTCATAGAAAATTTTAAATTTATCCGGATTAAAAACAAGTTTTTTACCCCCAGTTTCTTTATTTTCAACTTCATCAAAAATTTTATCAGATAATTGCATTTTAAGTAAAGATTTTTCATCTTCACTTAAATCATCATATTTTACACCTTTACCTAATTTATCCAAGATATCTTTAATTTCTATTGTATTAGTTTGATTAAATTTAGTTAAAGTTAACATACCTACGCTTTCAGTCCATCCAGAATTTGGAGCTTTGGTTTTTACTACTTGCATGCCAGTTTCGCTAAAACTAAGCTCTCCATTAAAATCTCCATCTTGTCTTATCATTTTATCAAGCTCTAAACCTATAGTTCTACCAGCATAATCTGTATCTTTAGTATCATCTGGACGCATTTCTCTAAAATCTTTTTCAAAACCAAATAGAGTATCCACGCTACCATTTAATTGTGTATAAGATTGCACAAAAAGTCCTAAATTTGTTTCCTGTGCTACAAAACCACTTTTCGTATCTTCAAGCTCATAATCTTCTAAATATCCATCATTATTTCTATCGCTAGCTACATAAGCTCTAGTATATGCTATATCAGCATACCATCCAGCCACGAAATTTTCAGCTTTTCCACTTAATATATATGATCCATCAAGTCTTTTAGTCATATCTTCTTTGTCAAATTCAATCCCCATTTTATTGATGGCTGTTGAACTTAAAGCACTACGAACGAGTTTATTTGTAATAGGATCTCTAAAATATATAGTAGTCATACCTCTTTCAGCTTTTTTCACTTTATCACTTACCTTTTGATTGAAAACTTTTTCATCTTCTAATCTTTGAAGCATAGTTTGAGCTACATCTGTTTTTTGATCTTGAAATGAAGAGGAATTTTCGTCTTTTTCATTAAGAATCTTTGGTTTTAAATTCAACTTAAAAGATTTATATACACTAGCTTGCTGAGAAGATTTAGATATGGGTTGAAAATGATTAAGAAATTTTATAAAATCCATTTTGATGCCTTCAAATTTTCGACATCTTTTCAAAAATATTGCTAATATATTTTACGTAATTTTAACTTAGAAAATTTTAAATTTTTATCCTCTATTACCTTCCAAACTCCTAAAAACACCCTATTCTCTTAAAAACCCTAAACAGCAACAAACTCTTTTTTAAACACAATTCTAAGCATCATCTAAAACAACAATAAAAATAAACATAGGATTTATATATAAAGTAAGTAATGAAGACATTTAACAAGTCCGCAATGAGCTACTTTCCCCCTGCCAGTAAGGCGTAGTATCATCACCCACGAT
>NZ_MJXI01000022.1:0-76635 GCF_001762705.1 Campylobacter sp. BCW_6460
TAAAATCTACTCAGTTAGTGAAACTTTATAATTTAAAAGATTTTAAGTCCTTTTTTCAAAAAAGGAAATGAAAGTATAACCAATTAAACTTAAAAGGGGATTAAATAAAGGATTAAATAGTATAAATATTTGTGTAAGTATTTATATAAGTATTTGGTGGGTTGAAAAATGGGGGGGGGGTTATATTTTAATGATAATAAAAAATGCAAGATATAATATACTATTATTGGGATTAAAAGGCTTGACTTAGGGAAGATAATTTCCCTAAGTTTAGAAATATTTAAAAAATTTTAATATTTTAAAAAATACTCTTGAATTTTTTTAGGATCACTTGTTTTTGTAAGCGCTAACATAAGTAAAACTCTTGCTTTTTGAGGATTCAAATCTTCAGCACTAATAAAACCTAATTTTTCATCTGAATCACTCACAGCAACACGACCTGCTACAACCCTTGAACTTACAACAACATCAAGTCCTTTTTTCATAAGCTCTTTTAAAACATTTTTTTGATCTTCATGTATACTTCCTGCACCACTTCCTGCAACAACTATGCCCTTAGTTCCATGTTCAAATAAAGCTTTTGCAGCGACGCCACTACCATCATTTGAATAACTATAAAGAATATCTACTTTTGGCAAACTTGTGAGTTTGCTTACATCAAAAGGAGCGTTTTTTGTATGAGCTTTAGTAACATTATTATAGAAAAAGACTTTACCATCTACTATATAACCCAAATCCCCAAAATCAGGAGAAGAGAAAGCATCAACATTTAAACTATGGGTTTTTACCACGCCTCTAGCACTTAAAATTTTATCATTCATAGCTACCATAACACCCTTACCCTTAGACTCTTTATCAGCAGCTAATGCTACAGCATTGTAAAGATTTTTTGACCCATCTGCACTTATAGCAGTTGATGGACGCATAGCGCCAACTAAAACTACAGGCTTATCGCTTTTAATGGTTAAATTTAAAAAATAAGCAGTTTCTTCCATAGTGTCAGTACCATGAGTTATAACCACACCATCCACCCCTTCGGCAAAAAGCTTATTGATTTCTTTAGCAAGCTTTAGCCAAATTTCATCACGCATATTTGAACTATCGATATTTGCTATTTGTTCCCCGCTAATATTAGCTAAATCTTGAATTTGTGGAACTGCTTTGATTAAAACATCTACACCAACAACCCCAGCTGTATAACCTGTTGTGGCAACAGCACTATCAATAGAACCTGCTATCGTTCCACCTGTTGCTAAAATAGCAATCTTTGGTTTAGCTTCTGCCATACATGCTCCTATAGATAAAAATACTAATACACACAATAGTAACTTTTTCACAATTCTCCCCTTGTTTGTTAAAATTCGTTTCATTAATGAAACTTATATAATATTAATAAATAATAAATAAAAATTTTATAAATTTTATAAAATTTCTTTAATAACAAATTGTGGAGTTACTAATCCTCTAAATTCATTCTTAGAAATACTTCCAAGCAAAGAAATATTTTGATTCAATTCTGGCTCTTTATCAAAATTAAAAAATAAAGCTTCTATGGTTTTATTTTCCTTGGTTAAAATAAGCTTTAAGTGTTTTTCATCTTTACCTAGAAGTTTTTTATTTTTTACACAAAGATTTTCTAAAACAAAAAAAGGTCGTGGATTTTTATGTCCAAAAGGTTCAAAAGATTCTAAAATTTCAAGCATTTCAAAATCAATTTCGCTAGGTTCTAAGATTCCTAAAATTTCATCTGTGTCCAAAAATTCACTTTCAGAAATTTGCGAACATTCTTTTTTGATTTTATTTTTAAATTGTTCAAAATTTTCAGAGTTTAAACTGATTCCAGCAGCACCTTTATGACCACCATAATTGCTTAATATAGTATTTGTCTTAGAAATTAAAGCTAAAATATCAATCTTGCCAACACTTCTTGCACTGCCTTTTAAGTGTTCTTCATTTTGAGAAAATACAAAAGCAGGTTTATTAAAATGTTTAGCTAAACGACTTGCCACAATCCCTAAAACCCCTTCATGCCAATTTAAACCCGATACCACAATACAAGAATCGTTTTCATCGATTTGATTTAAACTATCTTCAAAAAGCTGTTTTTCTTCATCTTTACGACTTTCATTAAAACTAACAATTTGCTCTAGATATTCTAAAGCTTTATTAAAATCTTTAGTGTGTAAAAATTCATAAGAAATACTTGCATCATCCATTCTTCCAGCACTATTTATAAGCGGAGCAATTAAAAATCCTATATTATCAAGAGCAAATTTATCCTTTTGATAATAATGCTTAATAGCCCGAAAAGCAGCTCTTTTAGATTTGTTAATATGATCTATACCACGCCTTACTAAAGCACGATTTAAATCTCTAAGCTCCATCATATCTGCAATAATTGCAATCGCCAAAAGTTCTAAAAATTTACTCATATCGTATTTAAGCTTGCAAACTTCTTTTAAAGCTGCTATCAAATACCATGCTACTTGAGCTCCACAAATTTCAATTTCTGGAAAATCACAATCTTTTTGCTTTGGATTGATAATGGCAAAAGCATCAGGTAAAACATCTTGAGGCATATGATGATCAGTGATAATCAAATCTATATTTTTTTCTTTACAGAGTTTGGCTGCTTCAAGAGCAGCTATTCCATTATCTACTGTTATTATTAAATTCACATCAAGTTCGTTGATAATCTCAGCATTTAATCCATATCCATCTTTAAAACGATTTGGAATTCTTACTATATAATCAAAACCTATATCATCGAAAAATTCTGCCATAATAACACAAGAAATGATTCCATCAACATCATAATCCCCTACTATGGCGACTTTCTCATTTTTTTCTACAGCTTCTTTGATGCGATTAGCTGCTTTATATGCATCCTTTAAACAGCATGGCAAAGGCAGATCGCAAAGTTTGGTATGCAAATCTTTTTCAAAGCGTGAAGCCAAAATTTTTTTAATTTCATTTTTATTAATTATCTTCATAGTTTATAGCTGCCTTGATAAAACCGCAAATCACAGGATTAACATGCTCAAGTCTTGATGTAAATTCTGGATGAAACTGCACAGCCAAGAAAAAAGGATGACAGTTAAGCTCAACTGCTTCGATCAATCCTTTGCTTTCACCACTTACAATCAAACCGTGTTTTTCAAAATCTGCTCTATATTTTGGATTTGCTTCATAACGGTGGCGGTGGCGTTCTTTTACACTTTTTGCTTCATTATAAACCTTAGCCAAAAGGGATTTTTCCTTAATATCGCATTTATAAGCTCCTAAACGCATAGTTCCGCCTAAAGGAGTTTTTGCAGTACGAATTTGTTTTTCTCCATTTGTATCCATAAATTCATCAATCAAATAAACCACAGGATTTTGGCATTTCTCATCAAATTCACTTGAATTTGCATCTTTAAGTTTTAATACATTTCTAGCAAATTCCACCAAAGCAAGCTGCATACCCAAACAAATTCCTAAAAAAGGAATTTTATTTTCTCTTGCGTATTGAATGGCTTTTATCTTACCTTCTACACCACGATATCCAAATCCCCCTGCAACTAAAATTCCACTCACATCTTTAAATACTTCAGCACTTTCCATATTTTCAAGTTTTTCACTATCTACCCATTTTAACTCCACTTTAGTATCTAGGGCTGCACCTGCATGTATAATAGCTTCAGTAAGGCTTTTATAGCTTTCTTTTAAATCCACATATTTGCCTACAAAAGCGATTTTAACTTCATTGCTTGGAGCTATAACTCTTTTTACCAAAGAGTCCCAATTTTCCATATTAGGTTTTAAATTTTTCAAATCCAAAATTTCAGCAATAGGACTTAAAATATCTTGCTTTAAAAAATTAAGTGGAATTTGATAAATACTAGCCGCATCAACACTTTCTATCACACAATTTTTTTCCACACCACAAGAAATAGCAATTTTATCTTTTAAATCCCTATCAAGAGCTTTTTCACTACGACAAATAATCATATCAGGACTAATGCCTATGCGTCTTAACTCGCCTACACTATGTTGAGTAGGCTTTGTTTTTAATTCCCCTGCAGCTTTGATAAAAGGTACTAGAGTAAGATGAATATTCATAGCATTATTTTTACCCACTTCCAAACGCAAAGCACGAATAGCTTCTAAAAAAGGCAAGCCTTCTATATCCCCAACAGTTCCGCCTATTTCAACGATGAGTATATCTTTGCCTTCTCCTGCTTTTTTAATGCGATCTTTGATTTCTCCTACTATATGAGGGATAACTTGAATGGTTTTGCCAAGATATTCTCCACGCCTTTCTTTTTCAATCACACTTTGATAAACGCGTCCTGTAGTAAAGTTATTATCTTGAGATAAACTCTCATCCAAAAAACGCTCATAATGTCCCAAATCAAGATCCGTTTCTGCTCCATCATCAGTTACAAAAACTTCCCCATGCTCAAAAGGACTCATGGTGCCTGGATCGACATTGATATAAGGATCAGCTTTTAAAATACTCACTTTAAGCCCTGAATTTTTTAAAAGTGTTGCGATAGAAGCAGCAGCTATCCCTTTACCCAAAGAACTTAAAACTCCGCCTGTTACAAAAATATATTTTGTTTGTTTCATTGATAATAAGCCTTATTTTTTTATCTAATTATAGCTTGATAAAACTTTTTATTTCATTAGAATTTTAAGTAAAAAATGCAAGAATTACAAAAAATATTTTTATCAAAAAAGGAATAAGCATGCAAATCACTTTACTTTTTCACACTCCATTATCTGTTTGTTCTCATGCAACAAGAACTTGTTGGCAAAGCTTTGAAAAAGGCGATTGCGGTGGCGAAAAAGATAAAGAACTTATCGATCGCGTGGGCAACAAATTCAAACACGCTTCAACCTTAGAACATCTAAACTATACTTTTTATATACAAGGAATTTCAAGAGCTTGCTTACAAGAAGTTGCAAGACACCGTCACACTAGTCCTAGTGTAAAAAGCACGCGTTATACCTTAAAAGAACTTCGCAATGAAGCTGAATTTAAAATAGGAGATTTTGAAAATGCAAGCCGTTATCTTGTGCTTTGTGGTAATGAAGAGGTTGATAACGCAAGCATTAAAGCCTTAGAAAATTTACGCACTATTTTACAAAAAAGCATTAGTCTAGATATAGCCAAATACTGCTTACCAGAAAGCTATAAAACCGAACTTACACTAACAATTAATGCAAGAAGTTTACAAAATTTCATATCTTTGCGTAGTTCAAAATCAGCTCTTTGGGAGATTAGAAATTTAGCAAATGCTTTATTTGAAGCCTTACCACAAGAACACAAATTTATATTTGAACATTGCTTACATAAAGATATAGAATAAATCATACTAATTTTATCTTATTTAAAATATTTTTATGCTACCATTATATAAAATCAAGCCTTTATACAAGTATATTTTCATATACCTTGTGCTTGATTATAGTTTCTTATAAGGACTTTTTATGGATAAACAATTTTTTCAAGATTTTCTAATGATTTCACAAGCTCATACTATAACTACTCTTGCTATGCTTTGCGTTGTTTTTTACGCATTAAAAAAAATGCGGGATATAAAAATCAATTTTTCTCTTCGCATGCTATTTGCGCTTTTAATGGGTTTGGGGTTTGGTTTTGCTTTGCAATATTTGGCAAATTTTCCAGATGCTAAAGAAGCAAGTAATATACTTTGGTATAGTGAAACAAAACATTGGTTTGCATTTGTAAGTTCTGTTTTTGTAGCTTTTATAAAAATGCTAGTTGTTCCTCTTGTAAGCATTTGCATTATAAAAGTAATTATAGAAATTGATAAAAATATCAAAATATCCTCCTTGCTTGGAATAAGTCTTTTTTGGATACTCTTTAGCACAGCCATAGCTGCAACCTTGGGTATATTTTTAGGTTATAGTTTTGATTTAGGAAGTAATTTTGCTATACATGAAGGAGATAAACAAATTCGCGAAATTCAAACTTTTTCAAATATTATACTAGGGCTAATACCTAGCAACATCATTACAGCTATTAATAAAGAAAATATTATAGCTATTGTCATTTTTTCTTTTTTTATAGGAATTAGTGCTAAAAAAATTTCTAAAAAAGAAGAGTATGAACAAGCCTTTAAAAGTTTTCATAATTTTATCCTAACCTTTTATAATATTATGATAAACATGACTGCTACAGTTATTAGATTTATGCCTTATGCTGTAGTTTGTATGATGGCTAATGTGCTTTTAAGCAATGGTTTTGAAGCTATCAAAACAGCTGGACTTTTTATAATACTTATTTATATAGCTATGTTTATAATGTTTGGGGTGCATTTTTTACTTCTTGCTTCACAAGGGCTAAACCCTATAAAATATGCAAAAAAAGCCTTTCCTGTATGGTTATTTGCATTTAGCTCAAGATCTTCTTTAGGCGCTTTGCCTATGACCACTTCAACTTTGCAAAATAAATTTGGAGTTAATTCAGCTATAGCTAATTTTGTAGCATCTATAGGTACAACAACAGGACTTAATGGTTGTGCAGGATATTTTCCGGCTTTAGCGGCAGTTTTTGTAGCTTTTGCTACACATACACATATTGATTTTACATTTGCTTTGATGATAGTTTTGGTAGCTGTTATTGGATCCTTGGGTATAGCTGGGGTACCTGGAAGCGCAACTATGGCAGCTTCTATTATGTTAGCAGGGATTGGATTTGGTAATAATTTTGTCATGCTAAGTTTGATTTTAGCCATAGATCCTATTATAGATATGGCAAGAACAGCAAGCAATGTCTCAGGAGCTATGACTTCGGCACTTTGTACTGCAAAAAATCTAAAAGCTCTAGACAAAGAAATTTACAATTCTTAATCTTTTAAAACCCAATGTTTTTCATTGGGTTTTAGTATTTATTGGCAACCTTCACATTCTATGCTACGATCTGCAACATTGACTTTTTCACTATCAGGGCTTTCACTTCTTAAATAATAAGTAGATTTTACTCCAAGCTCCCAAGCGAGTTGATAAATTTCATTTAAATATCCCCCACTTGCTTTATCGAGTGACAAAAAGATATTTAAACTCTGCCCTTGATCGATCCACTTACCACGCACAGCAGCAGCCTTTACAAGAATTTTTTGATCAAGTTCGTAGGCTGGAGTATAGTATTGCCAAGTATCAAGGCTTAAATTTGGCACAACAACAGGTATCATACCACTTAAATTTTGTTCAAACCACTTTCTTTTATAAACAGGTTCTATAGTCTGCGTAGTGCCTACCAAGATAGAAATAGAAGAAGTAGGTGCAATGGCCATCAAATAACCATTTCTCATACCATCTTTTTTAACTTTTTCTCTAAGTTTAACCCAATCGCATTCACTTTGATCAAATAAACCTTCTCTTAAAGTTAAAGCTTTAGCCTTAGGACTTGCTACATCAATAGGAAAAATCCCCTTGCTCCAGTTTGATCCTTCAAAATCTTCATAAGAACCTTTTTCAAGAGCTAAATTTGAACTCGCATTAATAGCCTCAAAGCTAATTTGCTCCATGATTTCATCGATTTTATTTAAATGCTCATCACTTCCCCAATGAATCTTAGCTTCAGCAAGCATTTGTGCCTCACCCATGACTCCAAGACCTATGGCGCGAGATTTTAAATTTGTATCTTTTACTTTTCTATGAGGATAAAAATTTAAATCAATTACATTATCAAGCATACGAATAGCCGTTGGCACAACACGCTCTATATCTTCTTTGGTATATACTTTGCTAAGATTTATACTTGCTAGATTACAAACGGCTGTTTTTCCATCATTTTTATATTTTTCTACTATATAAACTTTATTACCATCAATACTATCTAAAGTTGAGATTTTTTTGGCTGGTTTTTCATATCCCCCATCGATTACGACCTTTTGTTCTTCATCAAAATGAAGCTCATCTCCATTTTCAAAAACTACTTTAATTTGATAATAATTTGGCTCGGTATTTTGAAAAATTTCAGTACATAAATTTGAACTTCTAATAATTCCTACATGAGCATTTGGATTTGCTCTATTAGCACTATCTTTAAAACATAAAAATGGCAAGCCTGTTTCAAAATAATTTAGCAAAATTTTCTTCCAAAGCTCTTTAGCTTCTATGATTTCTTTGGTAATGCTTTCATCTTTTTCATATTCTTCATAGCGTTTTTCAAAAGCCTCGCCATATAAATCACACAAATCCGCTGTATCTGCAGGATCAAAAAGAGTCCATTTATCATTAGCTCTTACTCTCTTCATAAAAAGATCATTGATCCATAAAGCAGGGAAAAGTTCATGAGCACGGCGTCTTTCTTCACCTGAATTTTTACGCAAATCAATAAAATCACTTATATCCATGTGCCAAGGTTCTATATAAACGGCTATAGCTCCTTTTCTGGTTCCTAGTTGATCTACTGCCACGGCAATATCATTAGTAATTTTCAAGAAAGGTATGATCCCTCCTGCAGCGTTTTTATGTCCATCTATGCTTCCACCCATAGCACGCACTTTAGACCAATCCCAACCTATACCGCCACCAAATTTGGAAAGCAAAGCCATTTCTTGATAAGAATCAAAAATGCCTTCAATATTATCAGGAGTTGAACCTATATAGCAAGAGCTAAGTTGATGGCGCGTTGTCCTAGCGTTTGATAAAGTTGGAGTTGCAAGCATGAGTTCAAATTTAGAAATAAGATCATAAAATTTCTTTGCCCATTCTTGGGGATTAAATTCATTCTGCGCTAAAAACATCGCAATGGCCATAAACATTTGTTGAGGAAGTTCTATAGGCATACCTTTACTATCTTTAATCAAGTATCTATCATATAAAGTTTTAATACCAAGATAAGTAAATTGCATATCGCGTTCAGGTTTAATATAAGCATTTAAATCATCTAAATCGTATTTTTCTTTAAGACCAAGTAAAATTCTTCCTTCTTTTTCGCCCTTTTCAAAATATTCACGCAAATGATTATAGCGATTCATACCATTAACTTTCTTATACAAATCAAATAAAAAAAGTCTAGCTGCAACAAAGGTCCAATTTGGACAATCAATATCTATCTTATCTACCGCGGTTTTAATTAAAGTTTTTTGAATTTCTTCAGTTGAAATTCCATCGCGAAATTGAATCTTTGCATCGAGTTCAAGTTCGCTTAAATTCACACCTTCTAAATCTTTTACAGCATCAGAGGTGCATTTTTTAATCTTAGAAATATCCAATTCTTCTGTGCGACCATTTCTTTTAATAACTTTCATTGCCTTCCTTGCTTTTTATTTAAATGTTCTTTTAAAAATTGCATCAACATTTTTTGTATAGTAGTTATAATCGAAACATTTTCTTACATCCTCTTCGCTCAAACTTTTTCTTAAATCCTCATCCTCTAAAAGTGCCAACAAAAACAAACTTTCATTTTTTTCATTGATAGCAGCCTTGCCATTTTGCAAATCCGCCCAAACTTTCATAGCATTTCTTTGAACTATTTTATAAGCTTCTTCACGACTAATGCCTTTAAATGGAAGCTCTAAAAGCACCCTCCCTGAAAATACAAGCCCGCCTGTAAGATTTAAATTTTTCATCATATTTTCAGGATAAACCAAAAGCTTATCAATCATATTTGTAAGACGCATAAGCATAAAATCAGCCGTGATAAAAGCATCAGGCAAAATAAATCTTTCGACACTAGAATGAGATATATCTCTTTCATGCCAAAGTGCAACATTTTCTAAAGCTGGAGTTACAAAAGATCTAAGCACACGACAAAGCCCTGTGATATTTTCACTTAAAACGGGATTTCTTTTATGTGGCATAGCTGAACTTCCCTTTTGTCCTACACTAAAATACTCTTCAGCCTCATAAACTTCAGTTCTTTGAAAATGTCTTATGGCTACAGCGATTTGCTCACAACTTGAAGCTAAAATCGCAATAGCAGAAATAACTTGAGCGTAACGATCTCTTTGAATCACCTGATTTGAAACAGGAGCGGCTTTAAGACCTAAATTTTTACAAACTTCTTCTTCAAATTCCAAAGGTGCATGAGCAAAATTTCCCATTGCACCGCTGATTTTTCCATAGCTTATCACTTCTTTTGCATGTTCTAAAAGCTCTTTTGCATGCAAAATTTCATCATACCAAATAGCTAACACCAAACCAAAAGTGATAGGCTCTCCATGAATTCCATGACTTCTTCCTACCATTAAGGTGTTTTTATGCTCCAAAGCACGCTTTTTGATCACTTCTAAAAGCAAAGAAACATCTTCTAAAATAAGCTCCAAACTCTCTTTTATCTGTAAAGCAACAGCTGTATCTATACAATCAGAACTTGTCATTGCATAATGCACAAAACGACTCTCTTCTCCCAAACTTTCACTTACACTTGTAAGAAAAGCGATAACATCATGTTTTGTGGTTTTTTCTATTTCGTCTATTCTTGCAATATCAAATTTTGCATTTTTAAGAATTTTTTCGCAGTCTGTGTCATTAATGAGACCGAGTTTATTCCAAGCTTTTACAGCAGCTAATTCTACTTTTAACCACGCATCATATTTTGCTTGCATGTCCCATTTTTTAGCCATGATTTCTCTGCTATATCTTTGAACCATCTTTGAAACCTTTTTAGCTATAATTTTATATTTTAAAAAACGGAAATTATATCAAATTATCCTAAGAAAGTTATTAAATGGCCTACATAAAAATAAAACTCTCAAACAATGGAAAAAAGGCGTTTCAAGTCCTTATGGAAAATTTAAAAATTAGCATAAATGAAGCACAAAAACTCATAGACAAAAAAAGACTTTTTTGTGATGGAATTTTAGTAGAAGAAAAGAATAAAATTTTAAATGGTTTAGTAGAGCTTATAGTCTATGAAAACAACCCCAAAGGAGTAGAAATTGTCTTTGAAAATGAAGACTTTGCCATACTTGAAAAAGAAAGTGGGATCTTAAGCCATCCAAATGGTAGACATTGCAAATACAGTCTTAGTGATGAAATTTGGCATCTTTGGGGAAAAGAAGCTTGCGTAGCGCACAGGCTTGATAAAGAAACAAGCGGACTTATACTTGTAGCCAAAAATAAAAAAGCTCAAATTGATCTTAAAAGCTTGTTTGAAAAAAAACTAGTTCAAAAAGAATACCTTGCTCTAGCTCATGGAAAAATAGAAGAAAATTTTATAGTTGATAAAGCTATAAATTTAACTAAAAACTACGATGATATAAAAACAAGAATGCAAATTTGCAAAGAAGGAAAACAGGCTATCACTGAATTTGAAATTTTAGAATACTTTCCTAAAATCAACGCCACTCTTTTACTTTGCAAACCCTTAACAGGCAGGCAACACCAAATAAGAGTGCATTTGCACTATAAAAACCATACCATTTTAGGAGATCCGCTTTATGGGCTTAGCAAAGAACAAATCGAAAGCATTTTAGATGAAAAATTAAATCCTAAAGAACGCTTAAAACTTACAGGTGCCTTGCGTTTGTGTTTGCATTCTTATCGTTTGAAATTTCAATATAAAAATCAAAATTTTGATATCAACTCAAAAATAAACATAAAAGAAATTTTCAACAATTCCATAAAATAAAATGATGTTTCACTACGCTACAATCAATCACTTTTTTACCAAATTTTAAAACAAAAAAATAATTCTTGCTAAAACTTTAAGTATAATTAAATAAAAAAGCGAGATTTTCTAATGAAATTTGTTAATTTTATACAGGATCAAAAACCCAATCTAGGAGTACTAAATTCTAGTGGAAAAATTGTAAGTTTTGCTGATCTTGGCATTGAAACTAACGATATGAATGAATTTATTATCTATTTTGATAAATTTAAACACAAGCTTACAGACTTGGATTCTAAAATAGCCTATGAAATTCCAAAAGAAGATTATCTAGCTCCTATTATAGAACCTCGTCAAGATATTATATGTCTTGGGATTAATTTTTTAGATCATGCCAAAGAATCTGCCAAATTTAAGGGTGAAAAATTTGAAGAAAGAGAATATCCTGTATATTTTGGAAAACGCTGCAATCAAGCTACGCCGCCTTTTGGTGATATACCTTTACATGCAGATGTAACTTCTCAGCTTGATTATGAATGTGAGCTTGCATTTATTTTAAGTAAAGATGCTTATAAAATCAAAGCTAAAGATGCAAAAAATTATATCTTTGGCTATACTATTATCAATGAAATTTCAGCTCGCGAACTTCAAAAACGCCACAAACAATTCTACCGAGCAAAAAGTCTTGAAGGTAGCACTATAATGGGACCTTATATCACAAGCGTAGATGAAATTTCTTATCCTCCTAAACTCCAACTTCAAAGCTATGTCAATGATGAACTACGCCAAAACTCTAACACCCAATTATTTATTTTTGATATTGCTTATGTCTTAGAAGAACTTAGCGCGGGCATGCTTTTAAAAGCTGGAAGCATTATATCTATGGGAACTCCTAGTGGAGTAGGTATGGGGTTAAATCCACCTACTTTTTTAAAATCAGGAGATAAAGTACGTTGTGTCATAGAAAATTTAGGAGAACTTTGCAATAAAATAAAAAAACTTTAAATAAAAAATATCAATATATTAAACAATTTACCAAAATTAAAGTATAATGACATTCTGAGAAATTTAAACTTAAGGTAGAAATTTATTATGAAAAAAATAATAATAATTTTATGTTTATCTTATGCAAATATAGTCTTTGCAGTAGATATGATAACCCCTATTCCAAATTCCATCCCTTATGATAAAGAAAAAGCTAAGCTTGGAAAAAGTCTTTATATGGATAAAAGCTTATCCAAAGATGGAAAAGTTTCATGTAATACCTGCCATAGGCTTGATCAACACGGCGTTGATGGACTTGAATTTTCAATAGGAGTTGATAATCAACTTGATAAACCTTTTAACACTCCTACAACCTTTAATTCTGTGTTTAATTTTGTGCAATTTTGGAATGGCAGAGCCAAAGATTTAGCAGAACAAGCAAAGGTGCCTTTTTTTAATCCAAAAGAAATGGGACTAAGTCCTGAACTTCTTTTACAAAAAGTTAATTCTAATGAAGATTATGTAAAAACTTTTAAAAAACTTTATGGAGAAGTTACGGTAGAAAACATAGCTCTTGCAGTTGCAGAATTTGAAAAAACCTTAATCACTCCAAATTCTCCTTTTGATCGCTATCTTAGCGGAGATCAAAATGCTATTTCAGCTCAAGCTAAAAAAGGTTATGAAGATTTTAAAGCTAATGGCTGCATTTCTTGTCATCAAGGTCAAAATATAGGTGGAAATATGTTTCAAAAAATCGGTATTTTTGAAGAATACCCAAATCAAGAAGATTTAGGACGCTATGAAATCACAAAAAGAGAAGCTGATAAAATGATATTTAAGGTTCCTAGTTTAAGAAATATAGCCAAAACCGCGCCTTATTTCCATGATGGTTCTATACCTACTTTAGATGCTTGTGTTCAGTTTATGGCTTACTATCAACTAGGAAAATTTTTAGATCAAGAAACAGTTGATAATATAGTTGCATTCCTAGAAAGCTTGACAGGAGAATATCATGACAAATAAAAAAAGTTCATTTTTGATAAAATTTATTATTTTATCTACACTAGTTTTAGCTTTTATTCTTGTTTTGCTAGGTATTATTTTTAACAACTACTCCTCATCTAAAGATAATAAAGACTTAATAAACATAGTTCAGCAGCTACAAATTTCAGATGAAAAAATCAATTCCGTTTTTCAAAATAGTTTTAATTTTATTAACTATGATCCAAGTGTTCAAGCAATAAAAAAAATGCAAGAAAACTTTAAAAAACTTAAAACTTTTGGGATTGATATAAGCAAAGCGGAAGAAATTTTTAATGCCAAACTAATCCAGCTTAATTATTTCAAATCCGCAAATTCCATAGCAGTAAATTCAAAACTTTATTTGTTTGAATTGGCTAAAAATTATTTTGAAGAATTAGAACAAAACCATGAAACAAATAAAAACAACTATAGAACAATGAGTTCTATGTTAAGCGTTCTTTCAACTGAAAGTATTTTACAAAAAACAACACTCAATCAACTCAACAATCTTATGAAAGAAATCAAAAACGATACAAAAAGTGAAAATTTACAACTTTTTCTAAAACACTATAAAATGATTGTAAAACAGATTTCTATTATGCAAGATAATTCTTCTATTTATGAGAATAATTCTCTTATGAAAGAGTTAAAACAACTTAACACTTTCACCCAAAATACTATAGAACAATCCAATTTATTTAAATTTTATATCGCTTTAATAGTGTTTGGAATCACTCTTGTATTATTTGTATTTTTTATTTTATTAACACTAAAAAAAGTCATCATGCCAATTCATACTTTAGAAAAACTAAGCGCTAATTTAGCTAGTAAAGAAGCCAATCTACACTCTCGTTTAAATATAGATCCAAAAAGCGAACTTGGACAAAGTGCTCAATATATTAATTCATTTATATCCACCGTTCAAAACTCAATCATAGAAGCCATAGAAAATGCTAAATCAAGTCATCAAAATTCACAAAAGCTCAAAAACAACTCTATGATGCTTGAAAACAGTTCTAATTCACAACATGAACAAATTCAAGGTGTTAAAGAAATCACCTATGTCTTAGATGATCATATCAATCTTGCGGGAAATTTAGCGCAAGAAAGCATAGAAAATATGCAAGATATGCACATACTGATGGATAAGGTAGAACTTACTCTATCTGAACTTATAAATTTAATAAATGAAAATAATGAAAAAGAGCAAAATATAGTAGCCAATATGGATAATCTAACTCAAAGTGCAGATAATATCATAGAAATTACAAGTTCTATTAGAGATATAGCCGATCAAACCAATTTACTTGCCTTGAATGCAGCTATTGAAGCTGCAAGAGCGGGCGAACATGGACGGGGTTTTGCAGTTGTTGCTGATGAAGTAGGTCAACTTGCCGATAAAACAAGTAAATCTCTTTTAAATATAAATGCTACTGTTAATGCTATAGTCCAACAAATCAATGACAACAAAGCCTTGATGGATCTTATCCACGATTCTATGAAAGAAACCTCTTTAAAAACCAATGATTTACAACAAGAACTTGTAAATTCTATGCATAAACTAGAAAGCTCTATAGAATCAACCCAAACCATGAAAGATAAAAGCATGGAAGTAAAAGATAAAATGCTTATCCTAGGAACAAGCATAGACAAGGTTAATGAACTTGCAAATTCTGTTAAAGATTTATCATCCGAAATCAATAATATCTCTCAAAATGTTCTAAATGGTGCGTCTAAACTCTCTGAAAAATTAAGTAGCTTTCAGTAACTTTTTTCGTGTTAATTTAAATTAACACGAAATTTTAATAAAAAATTTATCTTTAATTTATGTTTTTAAAGTAAAATTAACGGTTTTTATTTCATAAGGAGATACTATGGAGTTTCTTGAACTTTTATTAGTTTTAATCGCCTTGATACTGATTATCAAAAAACCAGAAAAAGAAAATTTGGCTTTTGGTTTAGTAATGGTAGCTTGGCTTTTAATGGTTTTTTTCTATGTTGGCCACAAAACAGGCGCACTATTAACAATAATGAATCTGTAAGGAAGGGCTAAATGAACGAAATCAATAAAACAAAAAATTTCTACTCACTAATGTGTTTAGCAGGCTTTTTGATCATACTCTTACCTGTAGGTATTGCAAATTTTGTATTTGGTTATATGTTGGGTGATAGTCCCTGCACACTTTGCTGGGGACAAAGAGAAGCAATGATCTTTATCGGTGTGATGGCGCTTTTCATTGTTCGTTATGGTATGAAAGGTAAATACCTTGCTGCTCTTTTAATCATGACAGCAGTAGGCCTTTATCAATCTTTTGCTCACTATGGCAATCACGCTCATAGAGATTTAGATCAAGGTTTTGGTTTAGCAGTTTTTGGTATCCATACTTATTTTTGGGCTGAAGTGGTATTTTGGGCTGTTGTATTGCTTTTAGGTGTGATTTTTGCTTTTGCTCCTAAATTTAATGCTTTTGAAGCAGAATTAAATGGAGAAAAATTTAGAAAATATACGAAATTTTCTCTCGCAGCTGTAGTTATCAGTGCGATTGTAGTAGCTTCAAATGTTTTCCAAGCTTTTGTAAGCACAGGAATTCCTCCTTATGTGGGACAAGGCGATCCTGTAAGATTTAGCTTAAATCCAAAATACATCATTTGGAGTAAAGAAGGTTGGAATGGTTTATGGCAAAATATTTCTTTCTTAGGAAAGCGCGATGTTAAAGCTCCTGATTATGCTTTTGCACCTGCAAGTGAAAAACTTGGCATAAAATTTGATAATGATATCAACAATGCTCCATTTGCAAAAATCAATGATGAGCTTAAAATCACAAATGAACAAACTATAAATTTTGACAAAGCCATCAATACTCTTGATTATATCAACAATGAATTTGTAGCAAGCTCTAAATGGGATGTGGCTTTCTTAGATAATAATTTTAGCGTTAAAGAAGGTTTTGAGCTTGATCCTTATTTTTCAGCTACTATCGATCCAATTATTGGCATCATACCTTATATGAACGATAAATTCATTCTTATGGGCTCAAACAAATCTTTCTTAAGATTTGCAAAAAATCCTAATGCAAGTAAAGAAGATATCGCTAAACAATACGCTGATTTTGTAAAAGGTAATGATAAATTTAAAGGCCAAGGCGAAGGTTTAGGTCGTGGAAGACTTGATACTGTAAGAGCAAAATTTAACCATGTAGCAAGCATGAGCACAGATGGAAATTATCTTTATCTTGCAACTGTTCCAAACAACAAAGACGCTAAAACTTTTGTAATCTCTAAAATTTCTTTAAAAGATCGTGTTCTTTCAGGAGAATTTACTCCAAAAGCAAATCTTAAAGAAGGTAAAACTTTAGGCGATCTTTATGTAACTTCTATGACTTTTAAAGATGGAGAAATTTATGCACTAAGCAAAAATCACAATGTGATTGCCGTAATTGATCCAGTTAAGGAAGAAGTAGTAAAAACTATCGCTTTCCCAAGCTCTATCACTAATGCAAGAAGTATTTTCTTTAAAGATGGAAAAATCAACATTCTTTCTTATCAAGATGGAGCAAACAAGCTTTATACTCTAAACTAAGCTTTAAGTCCTAGTGAAAACTAGGACTTATATTTGATCTTATCTTTAAACCCTGCTTTTTCAAAACCTCTTAAACGAAGCAAACAACTATCGCACTCCCCACATGCTTCATCTTCACTCTCATAACAAGACCAAGTAAGTTCTAAAGGTACATTTTCTTTTAAAGCTAGTTCTACAATTTTAGCTTTGTTCAGTCTAACAAGCGGAGTTTTTATACAAACTTTGAAATTCTTACTCGTACCTTCATTGATAAATTCTTGTGCCTTTTGTATAAACTCATCAGTACAGTCAGGATAACCACTGCCATCTTCTTCTACCACCCCTATAAAAATACTCTCACAATTTTCCTTTTCAGCCAAAGATCCTGCTATGCTTAAGAAAATTCCATTGCGAAAAGGCACATAGGTGATAGGTGGGGTATTGCTTATGTAAAGCTCGTTTTTAGGAATGTCTATGCTTTTATCGGTTAAGGCATTACCCCCTATATCTTTGATAAAACTCACATCTAAAATATAAGATTTTTCTACTTTTAAAGCCTTGCAAATTTGCTTAAAACATTCTCTTTCTTTCTCTTGAGTGCGTTGTTCATAATCAAAATGCAAAGCGATGATTTCATAACCTTCTTTTTTGGCTAGATAAGCACACAAAGTACTATCCATACCGCCACTTATGATACAAAGTGCTTTTTTACTCATTTTTATCCTTAAATTTGCTATAATTTCGCAATTTTAACGAAAATTTTTAAATTTAAATTGCAAAAAAGGCAAAAGCATGATAAACATAAAACTCATAGAACACATTTTTAAAGCCGCTTCTATCAGTCGTTGGAATGATTATCCAAGAATGGCAAATTTGGTTGAGCTTGACAAACAAGCTCATAAATTCATCATCGCATATTTTATCGCTAAAATGGAAAAAGATGTGGATATGAGAGTGATTATAGAAGGGGGAATTTTTGAGTTTTTAAGTCGTGTGGTAGTAACCGATATACGCCCTGATGTGTATCATGAAATCGTGCGTCAAAAAAAAGCTGAAGTTAATGCTTGGGTTTTAAGCAAAATCGAACCTATGATAGAAGATATAGAAGAAGGAGAGTTTTTAAAGCGTTTTGAAGCGTATTTAAACGGCAATGCTTACGCTAAAGAAAGGCTTATCTTAAAAGCAGCTTCGTATTTTGCTACAAGATGGGAATTTAACATAGTTTATCAAACCTCAGCTTTTTTAAATGATATTGATGAGATTAAAAACAAAGTTGAAGAAGAATTAGAAGATTACTATGAGCTTATAGGAGCTAGAAAAATCGCTTTAAATCAAAAAATAGCCAAAATCATCGATCTTAGCGGAAGACTTCGCTTTCAAAAGCGTTGGGCTCAAACTCCACGCATACCAGAAACTGCGGTTTTAGGACATATGCTTGTGGTGGCGATTTTGGGATATTTTTACTCACTAAAAATCAAGGCTTGCGATAAAAGACTTGAGAATAATTTTTATTGTGCTTTGTTTCATGATTTGCCAGAGTCTTTAACGCGTGATATTATCAGCCCTGTAAAATACGGTATTGATGGGCTTCATGATATCATAAATGATTATGAAATGAAACTTATTAATGAAAGAATTTTACCCTTTGTGCCTGAGGGTTTAAGGGCTGAGTTTTCTTATATTTTAGGTATTAGAGAAGGTAGAAACGATGAGTCAAATTTTGTAAAAAATGAGTTTGAAAATCGCACTTATAAAAATGCTAAAATAGAGCTTTGTAGCGGAAGTTTAAGTTCTTTTAATGAAAATGAATTTGGTGCTATAGATGGTAAGGCGCTTAAATACTGCGATAAAATTGCTGCTTATATAGAAGCAGGACTTAGTATAAGCTATGGTGTAAAGTCTAAAGAACTTGAAAGTGGTTTTTTAGGAATGTATGAGTTTTTTAAAGAAAATCCTACTATAGATGGGGTGAATTTTTTTGAAATTTGTGAAAGTTTAAGAGAGTATTTTAAAATTTAAATAAGATTTTTATACTCCTATTTTCAATATGTTTTAAATAAAAATATTATAAATTCAAATTTTATTTTGTATAAAACATAAAGGAGTTATTATGAAAAAATACTTTCAAAAGCGCTATACTTTAGCCTTTTTTATAGGTATATTAGCGGGTATTTTCGGAGCTATTGTTAAATGGGGTTGGGAAGTACCTTTTCCTCCAAGAAATCCCAATATTTTTTGGCCAGCAGATGCTTTAGAACGTGTTACTCCACCTAAAATTTTTCTAGAACAACTAGGCTTACCTACTGATTGGACTTATATGTTTTCAGGTATGCAAATGCCTTTGTCAATTTTTATAGTGCATGTCGGTTTTTCTATTGTTTTTGGAGTGGCTTACTGTATGATAGCGGAAAAATGGCACCGTATTACTATGTGGCAAGGTGCAGTTTTTGGATTTTTTGTTTATCTTTTTGCCCATGTTATTGTAATGCCTTTAATTGCAGAAGTTCCACCACTTTCTGAAATTCCTTTTGATGAACACCTGTCTGAAATTTTTGGCCATATTGTTTGGCTGTGGGGTATGGAAATAGTTCGTAGAGATATAAGAAATCGTATAACTAAAGAAATAGAAGAATGAAAGTTTTCCTTTCATTCCATATCCAAAACCGCACCTTTACTAGCATTGCTAACAAGTTTTTGATACATTCTAAGCCATCTTGAAGGCACTTCTTTTTGAGGTAATACAAATTCTTTTTTGCGTTTAGCAATTTCTTCTTCGCTTAAATTTGCATGGATGGTATAAGCATCTACATCAATTTCTATTTCATCTCCATCTTTTAAAAGTCCTATAAGACCACCTTCAGCTGCTTCAGGGGAAATATGACCCACGCTTAAACCCCTTGTAGCCCCACTAAAACGACCATCGGTGATTAAAGCCACATCAGCACCCAAACCCATACCCATTAAAAGTGAAGTAGGGCTTAACATTTCTTGCATACCAGGACCCCCTTTTGGACCTTCATAGCGTATCACACAAACATTTCCTTTTTGCACCTTGCCTTTGATAATGCCTTTTATAGCTTCATCTTGAGAGTTAAAACAAACAGCTTTGCCTTTAAATTTTCTTTCTCCGATTATTCCTGCGGTTTTTATGACACAACCTTGCTCAGCTAAATTTCCAAACAAAATAGCAAGCCCACCTACTTTTGAGTAAGCATTATCTACCTTACGAATGATATTTTCATCTTTGATTTTGGCATTTTTTAAGCGTTCTTTGAGACTTTCTCCTGTGATAGTCAGTGCATCAAGTTCTAAAATATGTCCTTGTCTGCTTGAAATTTCAGCCATAACTGCACTCACACCCCCTGCTTTGTGGATATCATCCATATAAACACTATTTAGCGATGGGGCTATTTTTGCTATGTGTGCAACTTTGCTTGAGATGAAATTTAAATCTTTAATGTCTAGTGCTACCCCTGCTTCACGCGAAATGGCAAGCATGTGTAAAACTGTATTGCTACTTCCACCCATTGCCATATCTACTACCATAGCATTACGCACGGCTTTTTGAGTGATGATATTGCGAATTTTAAAACGCTCATCTAAGGCGATTTCACAAATACGACGCGCTGCTTTTCTTAAAAGCTCTTCTCTTTCTTTACTTAAGGCTAAGATGGTTCCATTACCTTCTAGTGCTATACCCATAGCTTCGCATAAGGTATTCATAGAATTTGCTGTAAACATTCCCGAGCAAGATCCACCGCTTGGACAAGCTGAACATTCTATGTCTTTAAATTCTTCTTCGCTAATTTTTTTGGCTTCATAAGCCCCTACAGCTTCAAAAACAGAGCTAAGGCTGATCTTTTCTCCTTTTTTGGTTACTCCTGAAGCCATAGGCCCACCACTTACAAAAATGGTTGGAACATTAACCCTTAAAGCTCCCATTAACATACCAGGAGTGATTTTATCGCAGTTTGGGATACAGATTAAAGCATCAAGTTGATGAGCATTCATCACTGTTTCAATGGAATTTGCGATAATTTCACGACTTGGTAAAGAATAAAGCATACCTTCATGCCCCATAGCTATACCATCATCTACACCTATGGTATTAAACTCAAAAGGCACACAACCATTTTTGCGTATCTCATCTTTAATGATTTTAGCATAATCATTTAAAAAATAATGCCCTGGGATTATGTCTATATAGCTATTTGCTACACCTATAAAAGGTTTGTCAAAATCTTCATCTTTCAAACCACAAGCACGAAGTAAAGAACGATTAGGTGCTTTTAAATGTCCTTTTTTTATCGCATCGCTTCTCATTGTAACTCCTGATAATAATTTTTTAAAATTATATTTAGCAAAGCTTAATTTTTGTGAAATTTATTTTGATATACATTTTCATAAATGATAAAAATTATTAATTGACAAAAATATTTTTTTATAATACAATGCTTTTTGATAATCAAAAAGGAGTCAAAATGAGACAATATGAAACCTATAAATGCCAAAAATGTGGCAATGAAGTAGAAGTTCAAAATGTAGGCGGTGGTAAACTTAGTTGTTGCGGTGAAGAAATGAAATGTATCACTACAGATTTAACTGCAGTAAATTTGATGAAAGCTTTTGCAGGCGAATCTATGGCAAGAAACAAATACGATTTGTTTGCTGATGTAGCTGAAGAAGAAGGTTGGCACGCGGTTGCTAGACATTTTAGAGAAGCAGCTGAAAATGAAAAATGGCATGCAAGAGCAGAATTTAAAGCATATCATGAAATCGTTGATGGCAAACCTTTAGAAGTAACTACAAAAAATCTAGTAAGTGCCGCAGAAGGTGAAAACTATGAGCACACAACTATGTATCCAAATTTTGCAAAAATCGCTGAAGATGAAGGTAAAAAGGCTATAGCAAGATTATTTACAGCTATTGGTAAAGTAGAAATCGAACACGAAAGAGAATATCTAGCGCTTAAAAAAATGCTTGAAGAAGAAGAATTTTTTAATAGCGAAGTAGAAGAATTATGGGTTTGTGAAGTATGCGGACATATACATCGTGGCAAAAAAGCTCCAGCAGCCTGTCCTTTATGTAAAGCACCAAAAGAGTATTTTAAACGCGAATTTTTGGGTTAAGTTAAGAAATTCTTATCCTTTTTAAGATAATATTATAATTATTTTTTAATAAAAGGATAAGAAAATGAAAAAATTACTATTTTTATTTTTTGCTTTAACGGCTTTTCTCTTTGGTGCTGTAAATATCAACACTGCAACACTAAAAGAATTAAAAAGTTTAAATGGTATTGGCGAAGCTAAGGCTAAAGCGATTTTAGAATACCGCAAAGAAGCAAATTTTACAAGTATTGATGATCTTAAAAAAGTTAAAGGCATAGGTGATAAGCTTTTTGAAAAAATCAAAAATGATATCACAGTAGAATAAAAGGGCATTTTTGCCCTTCTTTTTAGAAAAATTTTGAAAACTTTATTTGACACAAAAGAACTTTTAAACGAATTTGACATAAATTTAATTGGTATTGATGAAGCAGGACGCGGTGCTTTGGCAGGTCCTATGATGATGGCAGCTTGCAAATTGAACAAAAAACTTCATGGGTTGTGTGATTCTAAAAAACTAAGCGAAAAAAAACGCGAAGAACTTTATGAAATCATCATCAAAAATTCAAACTATCTCATACTTGCTTTTTCTTCAGAGCAAATCGACGCACTAGGCTTAAGCACTTGTTTAAAAACAGGCTTAAAGCTTATAAAAAAGCATTTTAAAACAGAAAATAACTTCTTATATGATGGAAAGACCAACCTAGGTATAAATGGGATAAAAACACAAATCAAAGCCGATTCTAGCATTTTGCAAGTAAGTGCAGCTAGCATACTTGCAAAAGTTAGTAAAGATAGGGTGATGAATTTCTTAGCTAAAGACTTTCCTTGTTATGAATTTGAAAAAAACAAAGCCTATGGCACAAAAGCTCATAAAGAACTTATAGCTAAATTTGGAATTTGCAAACTCCACCGAAAAAGTTTTAAACTTTTATGATTATTTTGCTAAATTTTGATGCAAACTCAAAGCACATTCTATACCATCTTTTATAGCCCAAACAACTAAAGATTGTCCTTTTCTAGCATCTCCACAAGCAAAGATTTTTTTATGAGTGGTTTGGAAATTTTCTGTGCTTATGTTGTTTTTCTCATCTAATTTCACTCCAAAATTTTTAGCGATAGCTTCTTCGCACCCGCTAAAACCCATAGCTAAAAGCACTAAATCCGCTTTATAAGTTTTTTTAGAATTTGAAATTTCGACATTTATAGCTTTGCCTTCTTTAAACTCGCGTTTTAAATCATTTGCTTCAACGCCTTCTACATGAGTTTTTCCTAAAAATTTCTTTGTCATTTTTTGATATTCCCTAGGATCTTTGCCATATACAGCAATGGCTTCTTCTAAACCATAATCAGTAGTAAAAATGTCAGCTTTTAAAGGCCAAGGATTGTTTTGGCTTCTTTGCAAAGGTCTTTTTGGACTTCTTTCAAAACGCACTATAGATTTAGCCCCTTGTCTTGTCGCTATAGCGATACAATCCACACTTGTATCCCCGCTTCCTATAACCAAGACATTTTTACCTTTGGCCGTATCTGCACCCTTGCCTGTTTTTAACAAAGTTTTGGTATTTTGCGTTAAAAAATCAAGGGCAAATTCAACCCCTTTTAGCTTTCTACCTTCTATATCAAGATCTATAGGCTTACTTGCTCCTGTACAAAGCACCAAAGCATCAAATTCTTTTAGAAGTTTTGAAACCTTATCTTTGCTGTCTATATTTTCATTCACTTTAAATTCAATCCCGCTTTTTTTAAGCAAATCCACCCGTCTTTGAACTATACTTTTATCAAGCTTCATATCAGGGATGCCATACATCAAAAGTCCGCCTATTTTATCGCTTCTTTCAAAAACACTTACTTTATAACCTAGTGAATTTAAAGTATTAGCACAAGCAAGTCCAGCGGGTCCACTTCCTATGATAGCGATTTTTTTGCCATTGTATTGCTTAGGTTTATTTACTCTTACTAAATTTTCTTTAAAAGCATTTTCTATAATGGATAATTCATTATTTTTGATACTCACACTTGTACCATTTATCGCACACACACAAGAATCCTCACAAGGAGCAGGGCAAACACGACCGGTAAATTCAGGAAAAGGATTAGTAAGTTCAAGTCTTTCATAAGCTTCTTCCCATAAAGAACGATAAATAAGATCGTTCCATTCAGGAATGAGATTGTTTAAAGGACAGCCTACGTCTTTCCCTTCGCTCATCACGCCCGTATGACAAAAGGCCACACCACAATCCATACATCGTCCGCCCTGAATTTCTTGTTCTTTTTTATCCAAAGGTATAGTAAATTCTTTGAAATTTAAAACCCTTTCCTTAGGAGCAATTTTTTTAAAATCCATTCTTTTAAAGTCTAAAAAACCTCTTGCATTTCCCATTTTTACTCCTTATTTTTGTGTGATTTTCAAAAATGCTGCTAAATTTGGATCTTTTTCATTTTTGCAAAGATCAAGCATTTTTAACATCTTTTCATAATCTCTTGGCATGACTTTAAAAAAGTCTTTTTTATCGAATTTTTCTAAAATATCTTTAGCCTTTTTAGAATCTGTATAAGCGATATGTTTTTCTATCACAGCTTTTAATTCTTTTTCATCCTTAGCATTAAGATCTTTAATATCCACAAGCTCGGTATTTACATGAGCTTCATTGTGTCTTCCAAAAATATAAACAACGCCCCCACTCATACCAGCAGCGAAATTCGCACCCACATCTCCAAGAACTACAACTTGCCCACCTGTCATATATTCACAACCATGCACGCCTGTTCCTAAAACCACAGCCAAAGCTCCTGAATTTCTTACACAAAATCTTTCCCCTGCTATACCATCTAAATACACTTCACCCTCAGTTGCTCCATATAAACAAGCATTTCCTGCGATGATATTTTCTTCAGGCGAAAAAGTAGCTTCATTTGAAATTTTTGCTATGATTTTGCCACCACTTAAACCCTTGCCTAAATAATCATTGCTATCGCCTATAATCTCAAGTTTAATGCCCTTTAACAAAAACGCTCCAAAGCTATTACCTGCATTGCCTATAGCTTTGATATGGATACTATCTTCATCTAAAGCATCTTTTCCATAAGTTTTTAAAATTTCACTTGAAAGCATAGTTGCAAAAGTACGACTTTGATTTCCTACTTCTAAAGAAAGTTTGATAGGCTCTTTTTTCTCCACAGCATTTTTACAAAGTGGTAGTAAAATTCTATAATCAATCGTTTTTTCAAGTTTATTGTCTTTATAATCTTTAAAATGCACAGCAGTTCTATTATAAGTAGGCAAGGATTTTAAAATTTTATCTAAATTTAGCTTTCCTGCTTTACCTTGCACACTTTTTTGGCGGAGTTTATCCACGCGACCTATCATATCATCTAGGCGTTCAAAACCAAGCCTTGCCATGTATTCTCTAAGCTCCTGGGCTATAAAATACATGAAATTAATCACATCATCTACTTTGCCTTTGAAACGATCTCTAAGTTCTGTATCTTGAGTGGCTATACCAAAAGGACAGGTATTTAGATGACAAACTCTCATCATCGTACAACCTAAAACAATCAAAGGCGCGGTTGCAAAACCAAATTCTTCAGCTCCTAAAAGTGCTGCTATGGCTAAATCACGCCCATTCATAAGCTTTCCATCAGTTTCTAATCTTACCCTATCTCTAAGCTTGTTTAAAATCAAAGTTTGATGTGTTTCAGCCAAACCTAACTCCCAAGGAATTCCTGCATGCGGTATAGAAGTTCTAGGACTTGCACCCGTACCTCCATCATAACCTGAAACAAGGATTAAATTCGCTCCTGCCTTAGCCACACCTGCAGCAACCGTTCCTATGCCATTTTCGCTTACAAGTTTTACTGAAATTTTAGCGTCTTTGTTAGCATTTTTTAGGTCATAAATAAGTTGAGCCAAATCTTCTATAGAATAAATATCATGATGAGGAGGTGGGGAAATAAGCGTCACACCTGCAGTAGAATGTCTAGCCTTGGCTATCCAAGGATAGACTTTAAAGCCCATTAATTGTCCGCCTTCACCTGGTTTTGCGCCTTGAGCGACTTTGATTTGAATTTCTTTTGCATGACTTAAGTAGTTTAAATCCACGCCAAAACGCCCACTTGCTACTTGCTTAATGGCTGAGTTTTTATCCACACCCTCTTTGATTTCATAGCGTTCTTCATCCTCTCCACCTTCACCTGAATTTGATTTAGCACCTATTTTATTCATAGCTTGTGCTAAACACTCGTGTGCTTCTTTAGAAATAGAACCATAACTCATCGCCCCTGTTCTAAAGCGTTTAACTATACTTTCTACACTTTCAACCTTATCTATACTGATAGCTTCACTAAAATCAAATTCCATCAAAGAACGCAAATTAACTTGTTTTTCATCTACTAAAGCCGAGTATTTTTTAAAGCTTTTATAGTCTTTGTTACGACAGGCTTGCTGAAGATTAAAAATCACAAGCGGATCGATTAAATGTTCTTCTTTAGCACTTCTAAAACTATGAATTCCTTTAGAATCTAAAGCCTTATGTGTATCATTAAAAGCATGTTTGTGTAAAGCAATGAGTTCTTTTTCAAAATCTTCTAAATCCATACCTTCAATGCGTGAAGTTGTAGAAGTGAAGTATTTATCAATCACCTTAGAGCTTAAACCCAAACATTCAAAAAGTGCAGAGCCATTATAACTTTGCAAGGTAGAAACTCCCATTTTAGAAGCAATTTTGACTATACCACTTGAACTTGCCTTGATGAAATTTTCTACCGCCTTTTCATAACTTAAATTTAAATCTTTATTGACAATGAGTTTTTGTATGCTCTCATAAACCAAATAAGGATTAATAACAGTCGCACCATAACCTAAAAGACATGCAAAATGATGAATTTCTCTAGGTTCACCACTTTCGATAATAAGACTTGTGTGTGTTCTTAAATTTTTTCTTACTAGATGATTATGCACTCCAGAAACAGCAAGCAAAGCGGGGATATAAGCGTTTTTTTCATCCACTCCTTTATCGCTTAAAATGATAATAGAAACACCTTTTTTAACCTCATCTTCTATCTTAACGCAAAGCTCATCTAAAGCCTTTTCTAAAGTTTTTTTAGAATAATCATAAAGTATAGAAAATTCTTTAACTTGAAATTTATTTAAAGCCTTAACTTCAAAAAGTTCTTCATTACTTATCACAGGCAAGGCTATTTTTACGCGTTTTGCATTGTTTTCATCAGGTTTTAATAAATTGCCTTCACTTCCTAGATAAATCCTTGTAGAAGTAACGATCTCTTCTCTTATGGCATCAAGAGGAGGGTTAGTTACTTGTGCAAAAAGTTGTTTAAAATAATTATACAAAGGTTGATAAGTTTTAGAAAGTATAGCCAAAGGAGTATCTACACCCATAGCTGCTATAGCTTCTTTACCATTTTGAGCCATAGCAGCCACACTCATTTTAAGCTCATCATAACTCCAACCAAAAGCTTTTTGGAGTTTTAAAACCTCATCTTCTTTTAAAAACTGATGTTTATAAACTCCGCTTTTTTGTTTTTCAAGTTCAACTAAATTTTTAAGCCATTTTTTATAAGGCTTAGCATTAGCATAATGCTCTTTGATTTCATTATCAGCTATAACCCTACCTCTTGCTGTATCAACGAGTAAAAGTTTTCCAGGTTCTAAGCGTTTTTTAGCTTTGATATTTTTTTCATCAAGTTTTAAAGCCCCTGTTTCACTTGAAAGTATGAGCATATCATCTTTTGTAAGATAATACCTTGAAGGACGAAAACCATTTCTATCCAAACTCGCCCCCATAATCACTCCATCAGTAAAAACTATAGCAGCAGGTCCATCCCAAGGCTCCATCAATAAAGAATGATACTCATAAAAAGCACGCTTTTTGCTTTCCATATTTTCATTTTTATGCCAAGGTTCTGGCACCATCATCATAAAAGCTTCTTCTAAAGTGCGACCATTTAGAGCTAAAAATTCTAAAGTATTATCAAACATTGCAGAATCACTGCTAGGTTTAGCTATGATGGGAAAAATTTCATCTAAATTTTCAAAATACTCACTTTGCATCAAGCCTTCTCTAGCTCTTATGCTATCAACATTTCCGCGTATGGTATTAATCTCTCCATTATGCACCATATAACGGTTTGGATGGGCTCTTTCCCAACTTGGGAAAGTATTAGTCGAAAAGCGAGAATGCACCAAAGCAATGGCTGATTTCATATTGACATCTTTAAAATCAAGATAAAAATCGCTCAATTGAGTTGAAAGAAGCATTCCTTTATAAACTATGGTGCGTGAAGAAAAACTTGAAAAATAAAATTTTGGCACATTAATAGCTCTTTTTTCTATAAGTCGACGCGTACTATAAAGCACTCTTTCAAACTCAAGTCCTGCACTTATTTTACTTGGTTTTTTCACAAAGGCTTGTAAAAAATAAGGCATAGCTTTTAAAGCACTTGCACCTATATCGCTAGGATTAAAAGGCACTTCTCTAAAACCTAAAAATTCAAGTTTTTTATCCTTTAAACCTTGTAAAAATATTTCTTTTGCTTCTTCTTTTGCATCAGTATTGGGTGATAAAAACATCTGTGCTACACCATAATCACCCTTTTTAGGAAGTTCAAAACCCAATTCTTGAGTTTTAAAAAAATCATGTGGAATTTGGATCAAAATCCCTGCCCCATCACCTGAATTTTCTTCAGCTCCTGCACCACCTCGGTGTTCAAGATTCATCAAAATTTCTAAAGCATCACAAATAACCTTATAAGAGGCAATACCGCGTATATTAGCAATTGCAGCGATACCGCAGGCATCATGTTCGTTCTTTGGGTGATATAAACCTATGCTTTGATTATTTTCTAGGATATTTTCTAAATCCATTCTGCTCTCCTTATAAGACTGATTTAAATTTTGTTAGCTTTATAAAGGATTATAGCATATATTTTTTTAAAATCGATATAATTTTTATCTTAAAAATAAATAAATTAAAAAATATTTTGATAGATTTGTAAAAATTATAAAAACATGGCGATAATACTACCTAAAATCAATAATGGGCCATTATAAAAAATAAAAGTTGGTATGCAAGTATCTTTAATGTGATCGTGTTGTTTATCAGCATTTAATCCTACAGTAGTTCCCATGGTTGTTTCACTAGCTGGACTTCCTGCATCTCCTAAAGCTCCTGCTACTCCTAAGATAAATATAATAAGTGCTGTACTAAAACCAAGTTCCAAACAAATAGGACAAAAAAGCGTAGCTATGATAGGTATAGTTCCAAAAGAAGTACCTATACCCATAGTGATGATAAGTCCTATTAAAAGCATAAAAAATACTGCTAAAAATTTACTTTGTTCCATCCAAGGAACGACTGAATTTACAAGCTCTACTACTGATCCACTTTCTTTTAAAACTTCTCCATATCCTGCAGCAACAAGGATAACAAAAGCTATAAAACCCATCATTTTAAGCCCATCATCAAAAACTTCATTGACTTTTGAAAATTCAACTCCACCCAAAATAACCATTAAAACAAAACCCAAAAGCCCTGATAAAGGTAAATTCATAGTCAAAATTTGCAAAATTAAAGTTAAAACAAGCCCAGCTAAAACGCCCCATTCCTTACGAGTCATTTCAAGATTTTCTAAATTTACTTTAGCAATTTCTACTTCTTGATATTCTCTTGGCTTACGATAAAACACAAAAAGCGCTAGAAAAAGTCCTGTTATCATACAAATAGCAGCAAAATACATAGTATTTGTAACATCATTTAAAGATACACTTACATTATTTGCATTTAAATTATCTTTTAAAAGATCTTGAAAAGTAAGTCCAAAGCCTACTGGCAAAACCATATAAGGCGTAGTAAGTCCAAAAGTTAAAGCACAAGCAACCGCTCTACGATCGATTTTAAGTTTATTAAAAAGACTTAAAAGAGGTGGAATTAACAAAGGTATAAAAGCCACATGAATAGGAATTAAATTTTGAGAAAAACAAGAAATCAAAGCTATAAACAAAAGCAATAAATATTTTTTATGAGATATAAAATGGCTTACTATCTTAATCAAATATGCAGTTAAATTTGTCTTTGAAATCGCTGCGGCAATGGCTCCTAAGAGTATATAGCTAAGAGCTGTTTTTAAATTTTCTTTCATTCCGCTTATAAGTATATTCATAGTATCTACGAGTTCAAGATGAGAAAATACACCTGCAACAAGAGCTGAAATCAAAAGACTCAAAAGCACATTAAAACGAAGCAAACAAAGTAAAGTCATCAAAACAACACTGATAATGATAGGATTAGTAAGTAAAGTCAAAATCATTCCTTAAATAATTTTAAAAATTTAATTGTAGAAAAAACTTAGTTAAAATGTAATAAAACTCGAACATATGATGATTTTATTTAATATGTAAAATTATAAAAATAATTAATTTTTTTAATTTAAATAATTAATATAATTAATTATTTAAATTTTTAAAATTTATAATAAAATAAAAGATTATATACATATTTAAGGATATTTCAATGAAACAGAACGATCAAAAAGAAAATCGTAGAGACTTTCTAAAAAATATAGGACTTGGTTTATTTGGCATTAGTGTATTGTCAAATTTTTCTTTTGAGAATTTTTTAGGAAGTAAGGCTTTGGCAAAAGAATTACCTGATTTTAAAATAGAAGGTAAAAAAGATCTTATCTATCATGGTGAAAAACCATTAACAGCAGAAACTGAAATTTATGCTCTTGATTCTGATTTTACAAAACCTGAAAATTTCTTTGTTAGAAATAATGGCTTACCACCAAGCCTAGAAACGATAAAAGAAAGACTTCATAAAGGTTGGACTTTAGAAATCGATGGAGAAAGTATTATCAATAAAAAATCTTACACCATAGAGGATTTAAAAAATAAATTTAAAACCTATACTTATGCCTTAACAGTTGAATGCGGTGGAAATGGTAGATCTGAAGTTATACCTAGCACAAAAGGAACTCAATGGGGTTATGGTGCAGTAGCTTGTGGTAGATGGACAGGAGTGCGTTTAAAAGATATTTTAAAAGATTGTGGCATCAAAAATGATGCGGTGTATATCGGATATTATGGTATAGATACAAAATTAAACGGTGAAGAAACTTCACCTATTAGTAGAGGGGTTCCTATTTCTAAAGCTTTACAAGATGAAACTTTAATTGCTTGGGCTTATGAAGGTAAAGATATTCCTTTAGTTAATGGCTATCCGCTTAGACTTGTTTGCGGTGGTTATCCTGCAAGTACAAGCGGTAAATGGCTTTATAAAATTTCAGTAAGAAATAAAATTCATGATGGTGAAAAAATGGAAGGTTCTTATAAAGTTCCTGTAAATCCAGTAAAACCAGGAGATTTTAACTATAAAGGCGAGATGAAAATCATAGAATCAATGCCTATAAGATCTGTAATTACCAATATCAAAAATGGTTCTGAAATAAAAGCAAATAAAAAATTTGAAGTTAGAGGTAAAGCTTGGGCTGGCGAACTTGAAGTTAGTGAAGTTTATGTAAGCAATGATTATGGCGTAACATGGACTAAAGCAAAAGTAGAAAAACCATTAAATAGATTAGCATGGCAAAAATGGAGTGCTCAAATATCAATACCGACAAAAGGATATTATGAAATTTGGGCAAGAGCTATCGATAGTCAAGGTAACAGTCAACCTATGGTTTTAGCACAGTGGAATCCAGGAGGATATATCAATAATGCATGCCATAGAGTTAATGTTTATGGAGTTTAAGTATGAAAAAAATTATATTGATCTTAGCATTGTTTTTAAGTGCAAGTTGGGCTCAAAATCTTGAAATTAACCCTGATACAGGATTGATTATCGATCCTGATTCACCTTTAGTGGAAGCAAATTGTTTAGCTTGTCATGGATCCAATCTCATTACCAACATGCACGCAAGTAGAAAAGCTTGGTTAGCAGCTATAAGATGGATGCAAGATAGTGAAGGACTTTGGGAAATAGAACCTGAAGATGAAGAAAAAATTTTAAATTATCTTGAAAAATATTATGGAGAAAAATACGATACAAGAAGAAGAATTCCTCTAGCTATACTCTTACAAAACAAAACTCATTGAAGAAATCATTTCTTCAATGATAAATTTACACATCCAAATGTTTTACATCTTTAGCGTGTGCTTGGATATAATCGCGTCTTGGTTCAACCTCATCACCCATAAAGAGATTAAAGGTATCATTTGCACTTTGTGCATCTTCAATAGTGATTTTTAAAAGTCTTCTTACGCTTGGATCCATTGTGGTTTCCCAAAGTTGCTCAGGATTCATTTCCCCTAAACCTTTATAGCGTTGTATAGTAGCACCTTTTTTAGCATTGGTTTCAACATCTTCAAGAACTTCTAAAATATCTTTATCAAATTCCAAGCCTCTATCTTTAATCTTATCAAAAATATAACTTGCTTCTTCATATAGTGGATGAGTGAAAAGTTCTTCATTGATCACAAGTTCTTCTAAGCCATTTTGAGTTTGAACGAAAGCTCGAATTTCATTTTCGTTGATATAATGATTTAAGATATTGTGTCCTTGTGTTTCTAAAAATTGTTTGATTACACTAAATAATTCTTCATTATTTCCTTTAACTAAATTTGAATTTTCTATCATATAGCGTATCACAGAAATCACATTAAAACGCTTTTCAAGATCTTTTAAAATCGCACGATAAGCTGCAACGATTTTTAAATAATCTTTTAAATCATTCATTCCTATACCTTCATAGTTTAAACCTTCTATTCCCGTTTCTATCAGGTATTCGCTCAAAGCTTTTTCATCTTTTAAATAAATTTGCTTTTTAGCTTTTTTATAAAGATATAAAGGTGGTTGTGCTAGATAAATATGTCCATTTGTTACAAGTTCATTCATAAAACGGAAGAAGAAAGTTAAAAGCAAGGTTTGTATATGAGATCCATCAACATCCGCATCTGTCATGATGATGATTTTATGATATCTAAGTTTTGAAAGATCAAAATCTTCACCTATACCACAGCCAAAAGCGGTAATCATATTTTGAATTTGCTCAGATTTTAAAATTTTATCTAGTCTTGCTTTTTCAACATTTAAAATTTTACCACGCAAAGGCAGTATAGCTTGGAAAGATCTTTCTCTACCTTGTTTTGCAGAACCTCCTGCAGAATCCCCTTCCACAAGATAAATTTCACTTTCACTTGGATCTTTACTTTGACAATCAGCTAATTTCCCTGGTAAAGTTCCTACGCTTAAACTTTCTTTTTTACGCGTTAATTCTCTGGCTTTTTTCGCTGCTTCTCTACCACGAGCAGCCATTAAAGCTTTGTTCATTATAGCTTTAGCTTCGATAGGATTTTCTTCAAAATATTTAGTCAAATACTCAAAACTTGCTTTTGAAACTATAGGACGCACATAAGTTGAACCAAGTTTTCCTTTGGTTTGTCCTTCAAATTGTGGTTCAGGCACCTTTACACTCACAACAGCGATTAAACCTTCACGCACATCTTCACCCGTGATTTTATTATCTTTTTCTCTAGCACTTGCATTTGCTTCTATATAGTTACTTATCACACGAGTTAAGCCCATTCTAAAACCAGCTTCATGTGTTCCACCATCTGGAGTTTTGATATTATTTACAAAAGAGAGTAAATTTTCGCTATAAGTATCATTGTAAAGCAAAGCTACTTCAACATTCACATCTTCTTCATCTATGCTAAAGAAAATTGCTTTAGTTAAAGCTTCTTTTTTATTTAAGTCTGTAACAAACTGAGAAATTCCACCTTCAAAGTGAAAACTTTCATGTTTGCCTACGCGGTTATCTTTAAAATTTATAGTGATTTTTGGATTTAAGTATGCAAGTTCACGAAATCTTTTAGCCAAAATTTCATAATCAAATTCAGTCACTTCAAAAATTTGATCATCAGGCCAAAATTCTATAGTTGTTCCTGTCTTTTTACTTTTTCCTATCACACCAAATTCACTGATAACTTTACCTTCTGAAAATTCTTGACGATAAATTTCTCCATTTCTTTCAACTGTAGCTACAAGTTTTTTAGAGAGTGCATTTACAACTGAAACCCCAACACCGTGCAAACCACCTGAAACTTTATAAGTATCTTTATCGAATTTTCCCCCTGCATGAAGGACAGTTAAAACAACAGTTAAAGTTGGCATATTTTCAGTTGGGTGCATATCAACAGGAATACCACGACCATTATCACTAACTATACAGCTTCCTTCAGTAGTGATTTCTACATCTATAGTATCACAATGTCCTGCCATAGCTTCATCGATAGAATTATCCACAACTTCATAAATCATATGATGAAGTCCGCCTATGTTTGTATCTCCTATATACATACCTGGGCGTTTTCTAACAGCTTCTAGGCCTTTTAGGACTTTAATATTACTCGCACCGTAATTTTCTTGCATATTTTTCCTTTATCTTTTACTTGTTCTTATTATAAAACCATAGGCATGATAATCATTGATAGTCCTTGGGATTTGACTATAAATGCTGAATTAGGTTCATTTACACTTAAAGTGAATTTTTCTTCTTCTATAGAAGTTAAGAAGTCAAGTAAATATTTGATTTTTATAGTAAGATTAAATTCTTCACTCACTCCTGTTTGAATTTCAAGTTCTGTTTTTGCTTCCATATTGTCTAAACTTATACCTTCAAAGATGATTTTATCTTTGTTAAAATGAAGTTTCATTTTTTCAGTTACAACGCTGATTTTTTTAAGACTATCTATAAAATCTTCAGTTGAAAAGCTAAGTTCTTGTTTGAAAGTTTTTGGTATAACTTTTTCATAATCTGGAAATTTATCGTTAATAAGTTTTGTAAAGAATTCAAAGTTTTCATTTTTAGCGATAAGCATATTTTGATCATAAAAAATTTCTATTTTTTCATAGAAAAGTTTTTGCATTTCCATGATAGCTTTTTTAGGGATACTAAAACTGAATTCTTGATTATTTGCTTTTTCTAAAGTATAGATTGCAAGGCGTTTTGTATCAGTTCCTACGAAGTTAATTTTATCTGTTTTTATATCTAAAAATGCACCATTTAAGGAGTATTTTGGGTTGTTTGTATCAATACTTGGTAATATCTTTTTAAGAGAACGACTTAAGTCACTTGAGTCAATGTCAAATTGGTTTTTTCCTTCTGTATTTGGAAAATTTGGAAAATCTTCGTGATTAAACATAGGAAGTTTATATTTTGTGCTTTTTTGTCTTATAAATAAGAAATTATCAATAGTTTCTAAAACAACTTCTTCATTATTTAAGCTTTTAATAACATCTGTAATACTTTTTGCATTTGCAGTAGCAAAACCACTTGATTCTACGCGGATTTTTTTTATCTTATAGTTGATACCTATTTCATAATCACTAGCTCTAATAAGAAGTTTATCTTCATCAACATGAAAAAAAAGATGAGAAGTAATGGTGCTTGAATCTTTTTTTTCTACATAAGCATTACATAAAATCACTGCAGATTCTAAAGTATTTTTATTGATACTTAACTTCATTTTTTCTCCTTGGTTTATTTTAATTTAAATTCGTTGTAATAATAAGCTTGTTGAAATTGTGAAATTCTTCAAAGCAAAATAATCAAATTTGTATTTTATCATACTTTGCTTAATTTCTTTTTTTCACACTCTAGAATTTATTTTTCACATCCTTTCACTTAACTTTGACTTTTAACAAGAATTTTGTTTTTAAGTTCTTCGATTTTTGCTTTTAAAGAAGCATCATTTTCTATCATTTCTGTGATTTTTTTAACATTATGTGAAATAGCTGTATGATCTTTCATTTCAAAATAATTCGCAAGTTGTGGCATAGTCAAAGCCGTAAGTGCCCTAGCTAGGTAAATCACAATGCGTCTTGCTGTGACTATATTTTGAGTTTTTTTATTGGATTTCACATCGCTTGGTTTGATGTTAAATTCTTTACATACTAAAGATAAAATATCATCTATGGTGATATTTTCTTTCTTTTCTTTGATATGATCTTTCATCACACTTTTTGCAAGTTCGAGTGTGATTTCTTGTCCTAGTATGGTTGCATAAGCATTTAAACTTATGATGATACCTTCGATTTCTCTTATATTATCCCCTAAAGAAGTAGCGATATAGTTTATGATATCATTAGAAAGATTGATATCGTTAAATTCACATTTTTTTCTTATGATGGCTATTTTTGTATCTAGTTGAGGTGGAGTTATATCAGCTATGATCCCATGTGCAAAACGACTTTTTAAGCGTTCGGTTATACCTTTTAGCATGTTGGGTGGATTGTCTGAAGTCATGATGATTTGTCCATCGTTGTTTTTGATTTCATTAAATATAAAGAAAAATTCTTCTTGAATTTTATCGGTTTTTCCTAAAAACTGCACATCATCTATAAGCAAAACATCGCAGTTTCTATATTTTTCATGAAATTTATCTAAAGAGCCATTTTTTAAATTTGAAGTAAAATCATTGATAAAATTTTCACTTGTAGCGTAAATGACTTTTTTTCCCATTTCTAAGCTTGCATTTCCAACCGCTTGAAGTAAATGTGTTTTTCCAAGTCCTGTAGGTCCATAAACAAAGATAGGATTATAAAGTTTTCCAAGCTTGTCTTTATGTATTATAGCTTTACATGCTCCATAAGCGTATTTGTTAGAATCCCCTACAACAAAACTTTCAAAAGTAAAAGAAGGATTTAAAATCGTGCTTTGTGCCTTTATATGAGCTATGTCGATTTTTGTGCTTTTGTTGCTTTGCTTAGCACTTTGTGCTTGTATGTTTATGATGGCTTTATTTCCGCTTTGCACTTCATAAAAATGTGCGATTTTTTTGCCGTATTTTGTTTGTATGAATTTAGCCATGAGTTCATTTGGAGCATTAAAAACCAAAAGATCTGCTTTGCTTTGCTTTTCATTGAATTTTAAATTTGATAGATAGTTTTCGTATTCGTTTTCGCTTAATTCTTTTTTTAAATTTTCAAGTATTTGGCTTGGATTCATAATCTCTCTTTAAATTTTGCATAATGTATAAATTTTATCTTAAATTTCATAAAAAAAGGTTAAAATCCGCTTTTGTATTTTATTTTCAAAAGGTATGAATTTGAAAATTTTAGGTATAGATCCAGGTTCGAGAAATTGTGGTTATGCTATCATAGAAGTCAGCAAAGGAAAAAATATTCTCATAGAAGCAGGGCTTATAAAGATAAAGCCAAGCATCTTACAGTATCAAATCACAGAGCTTTGCGAGGGTTTGGATTTGATTTTTAAAAATCATTCTTTTGATGAGGTGGCTATAGAAGATATCTTTTTTGCTTACAATCCAAAAACCGTTTTAAAACTTGCACAATTTCGCGGAGCCCTATCTTTAAAAATTCTTCAAATTCATGGAGACTTTGCAGAATACACTCCCTTACAAGTGAAAAAAGCCGTCACAGGAAAAGCCAAAGCAACCAAAGAACAAGTTGCTTTTATGGTAAAAAGACTTTTAGGACTTAGTAAAGATGTCAAGCCTTTAGATATCACAGATGCTATAGCAGTGGCTTTAACCCATGCGGCAAATTTAAGAGTTAGGGTATGATTTTGGTAATTTTCATTACACAAAAGCCCAAAGTTCCATAAACTCCTAAAATACCTTTAAATTTTTTCTATAAATTTTTAAAAAATTCATAAAAAATTTCAAAAGTTGGAACAGAACTTGCTTGTAAAACTTCACATAAACGCAAAAGTTTTTAAAGTCAAAGCGTTAAATTTTTAAAGCAATATTTTATAAAGGATTTAAGATGATGAGATCACTTTGGTCTGGCGTAAGCGGACTACAAGCACATCAAGTTGCGATGGATGTTGAAGGTAATAACATTTCAAATGTTAATACCACTGGTTTTAAATACTCTCGTGCAGATTTTGGAACTATGTTTAGCCAAACAGTAAAAATCGCTACAACTCCAACTGATGGAAGAGGCGGACAAAATCCACTTCAAATCGGTCTTGGCGTTTCAGTAAGTTCTACTACAAGAATTCACTCTCAAGGTTCAGTTCAAACTACAGATAAAAACACTGACGTTGCTATCAATGGTGATGGTTTTTTCATGGTAAGTGATGATGGCGGTCTTACAAACTATCTTACAAGAAGTGGGGATTTTAAACTTGATGCTTATGGAAATTTCGTTAATAACTCTGGTTTTGTTGTTCAAGGATGGAATATCAACTGGGATGATCAAACCATAGATAGCTCAAGAACTCCACAAAACATTTTCATCGATCCAGGTATGCATATCCCTGCAGCAAAATCAACCGAAGTAGCTATCAAAGCAAATTTAAATAGTGGTTTAAATATAGGAACTTCAAGTAGAAATCTTTATGGTCTTGACTCAGTTCATGGTTATAATACTAAAACCAACAAAGCTGAAGATGAAAACGATACTGGAACGACTCAGTTTTATACCACTTCTAAAAACTCGATTGAAGTAACTGAAAAAGGTGTGGATGCAGGATCGCTTTTTAACGCCAGTGGAACAGGGCTAAATTTAAGAGATGGTCAAGGAATTTGGGTTTCATACGCTGATGCAAAATATACTATCAATAAAACCGGAACAGCTTTTGATGAAAATAATAAAGCTAATCAAGGTGATACAGGCAATGGTGTAATTTTTTGGGGTAATAAAGATAATAAAGTAACTCTTGATATCACTATAAATGGAGTTAAAATTCAAAACTCAGACATACAAAGTCTTGATGATGCTATAGCTTATATCAACACTTTCACTGCACCAACTGATACTAGAGATGGAACGGGAGTAAAAGCGGTTAAAAAATCTGATGGAACAGGGTTTGAACTTGTTAATGATAATGCTGATGGCACCACAGACAATATGAAAAATATCGATTTAACTGTAAATCAAGCTAATACGGCAGGTGAATTACACTCTTTAACTTATGATAAAAATACGGATACATTTAAAGCTGCTTCCAAAAAAGCAAATGGAAATTCAAATTGGATAGATAACGCAAATGCTGTAGCTGGAACAACAGAAAGAGTTCAAGTTGTTACTGCGCATAAATATATTTATAGTTCAAATCCTGTAGATTTAGCTCCTATGTATAATCCTGATGGAGGTCCTGGTTTTGATGCTACAGGAGGAACTAATTTAACCGATCCTGCTTCTAAAAACTATAGAGATGCTCTTAATGGTGGACTTTTAAATACTACTGCAAGACAGTTTAGAACCACAGAAGATTTAAGAGAGCTTTTGCAAAGAGATGCTAGATATGGGGTAGACTATGATGGAGATGGTAAATTTAGCACAACTGGAGATGTAAACCAAGCTGTAAAAGTTGTGGTAAATGATACAGGGCATTTTGCTATCTCAAATGCTAAAGAAAATTCAACTATACCAGCAGGAGCAACAGGTAATAATGCTGCTATTGCAACTGGTACACCAAAAAATATGAGTTTTAATATCACTGCTTATTCTAATAAAGAAGGCACAGTGAGTACAAACGATGCTTTTACAGCTATCTTTAAAGCTTGGGATGGTCCTTTAGTAACGGGTGGATCGATCAAAGAAAGCGAACAACTTAAACTTTCATCTTTTTCAGCCGCACTTGATATCTATGATTCTTTAGGCTCAAAACACAGTCTTGAAGTACAGTTTGTAAAACAAAGTACCACTCAAGATGGGGGTAATGAATGGCAAATGATCATCCGTGTGCCAGAACCTGCAGAGATCAACACTACAGGAGAAGGTCCTACGAACATCATCGTGGGTAGTGCAAGATTTAACAACGATGGATCTTTGGCTAGCTATACACCAAAAACTATAAGCTTTTCACCAAACAATGGTGCTGCGCCAAATCAACAAATCAAACTTTCCTTTGGAACAAGCGGAAGCAATGACGGCCTTGTAAGCTCAAACTCTGCTTCAACTCTAACAGGACAAGCAACCGATGGTTATACTTCGGGTAACTTAAAACCTGATGCTATCCGCGTTGATGATAAAGGAAATATCTTAGGCGAATTTACCAATGGTAAAACTTTTGCAGTGGCAAAAATCGCTATGGCTTCAGTGGCTAATAACTCAGGTCTTGAGGAAATCGGCGGAAACCTTTTCAAAGTTACTGCAAATAGTGGTAATATCGTAGTAGGTGAAGCAGGAACAGGGGGTCGTGGTGAGATGAAAACCTCAGCTCTTGAAATGTCAAATGTGGATTTGAGCCGTTCTTTAACAGAACTTATCATTATCCAAAGGGGTTATCAAGCAAACTCAAAAACCATTTCAACCAGTGATCAAATGCTTCAAACCTTGATCCAGCTTAAACAATAATTTAAGCTTAGCATTCTATAAAATATTGTTTTTTGCTCCCTTAAAGGGAGCAAGCCTTGCTTTACAAGCCTATCTTGGTAGTCTTGTAATACTAGGCTTAGGCTTGAACTGCCTTCAATTTATTGCTAACTCACTCTTGCTAGGGGTGAGTTGCAATAAAATTGCATTTTCTTATCTGTATCATAATCGTTTTAAAAACTTATTTTGTTATAATTTTTGCTCGAAATTTAAATTTTTAAGGAAAATCTATGCGTTATGGTGAAAAAGAAATCAAAGAATTTGATGTAGAAAATATGGAAATTTGGCCAAATGATGCGAAAAATGACTATATCATTAAAATCACTTTGCCTGAATTTATGTGTTGTTGTCCGCGTTCGGGTTATCCTGACTTTGCGACGATTTATCTTGAATATATGCCTGATAAATTTGTGGTTGAGCTTAAGGCGATAAAGCTTTATATCAATACTTTTATGTATAGAAATGTTTCACATGAAGCAAGTATCAATGAAATTTACAATACTTTAAAAGATAAACTAAAACCAAAATGGATTAAAGTTGTGGGGGATTTTAACCCGCGTGGAAATGTGCATACGGTGATAGAATGTCGTAGTGATATAGTTGTTCCAAAATAATATTTGAGTAAAATATTCACATATTTTTATGTAAAGATTAAATATTTTATAAAAAATTCTTATTTAATCTTTGAAGAATATATAATATAAAAAGATATAAAATTTTTAGATCGAATTTTATTATAAGGAGTTAGGATGAATAAAAAATTATTAAGCATTGTCGCAAGTGCTACTTTGTTTTCAAATTTGGCTTTAGCAGATGAGAATTCTGGTTTTTTTATAGGTGCTGATGCAGCTTGGATGCATGCTCAAGTAAAAAGCGATCTTAAGCATAATGGGAATAAAAGTTCAGTGATCAATGGAGATATGATAGAAAATATTCCGGTTTTAGATTTGAAAATAGGATATCGTTTAAATCAACTTCATAGAATTTATTTTCTTTATGCTAATTCTGATGGCTTTGATGATTTTATTACAACTCCTCAGTTTAATATAGAAGCTGATTTTTCTATAAATAAATTTTTATTAGGTTATGATTTTACTCCAGAACTTTTTGAAAAAACAAGAGGAGTTTTAGGTGTGTATTCTGGTTATGCAAGAACAGATATTGATTTAAAAACTTCGCGTTTATCTTTATCTAAAAAATTTGATGGTTTTGTTTATGGAGTTAAAGCAGGTGCTATATATGAGCTAACTGAACACAATGAAATAGAACTAGGTGTTAAAGCTGAACAAATAAGATATAATTCTAGAAATTTTTATGAAAATAGCATCGGATCAAATTTTTATGATCCTAAACAAACAAACTATAGTATTTATTTAGGATATGCTTATAAATTTTAATAAAATGCAACTTAAAGTTGCATTTTATTAACCTCCACCGATAAAGTATTTTTCAACATCATCAAGTAATTTTTCACAAATTTGAGAATCTGTATTTTTTTCTACTATAAGATTTATATAAGTTTTAGTATCTCTAAAGCTTCCTGCTGATTTTGAATTTTCGCGAGTGAGTTTTTGAGTATCTCTAGTGTATTCTATATTGATGTTAAATTTTAGTGCAGCACTTGCTTCACCTAAATTCGTTTTTACTACTACATTCATTTTAGAAGCTTTAGCGAGTGTAGCTTGGGTTTTATTTATGATTTCTTTAAAGCGTTGGCAAGATCGTATGAGCGTAGCAATAAATTTGTTATCAAGTCCCTCATAAGCTACTTTGAGTTTGTTTTTGATATCTTTTGTACTTTCCTTTTCAGGGGCTACAAAAACCATGTAAAAACCATTTTTTATAGCTACATTGTCTGTTTTTACATCGCGTCCACTTGACATAACTTTAACATAAATGGCATTATCAAGATAAACACGATCTACCATAGGGCCATAAATTTCGTATTCTTTTTTTCGGACTATGACTTCACGAGCTAGGACATTTAATTTCACATTGGCTTCGTGGATAACAGGTTCCATTTCTTTTTTAATCTCTAAGAGTTCTTTTAACATCAACATCCTTTTTGTTACTTAAAATTACAATTATATCAATAATTTTCTTAATTTAAGAATTTTACAAACACATTTACTAAAAATATGATACATTAGGAATTAATTTTAACAAAGGAGGAAAAGATGAAACAAATTTTTAAAATTTCAAATTCAGTCCAACAAAAAAGTAAAGATACTTTTAATCTACTACTGCAACTCTCACTTTAAAACTCAATTTTATTTTTAATCATTTTTTATATTTTTAAGTTTTTATCATTGTTGTCAAGTTTTTGAATTTTTTTAAATTCATTTAGTTTGTTTGGTTTTAAAGGATTAAATCATGAAAGATAATAAAATCATAATCTTTGATACCACTTTGCGTGATGGAGAACAAGCTTTAGGCAGTTCTTTAGGTATCAATCAAAAATTACAAATCGCTTTAGCGCTTGAAAATTTAGGCGTAGATATTATAGAAGCAGGTTTTCCGGTATCTTCACAAGGGGATTTTAAAGCGGTACAAAAGATCGCTTCTAAGGTTAAAAACTCAACTATTTGTGCGCTTTCTAGGGCATTGGATAAAGATATAGATATGGCTTATGAAGCTTTAAAAGTGGCAAAGCATTTTAGAATTCATACTTTTATAGCCACTTCGACTTTGCATATACAAGATAAATTAAAAAAAGATTTTGATGAAATTTTGTCTATGGCAAAAAGAGCGATTATAAGAGCAAGATCTTATACTGATGATGTAGAATTTTCATGCGAAGATGCAGGAAGAACTCCTATAGATAATCTTTGTTTTATGGTGGAAAATGCGATAAAAGCAGGTGCTAAAACTATAAATATCCCAGATACTGTGGGCTATACCTTGCCAAGTGAATTTGCTAATATCATCAAAATTTTATTTAACAAAGTGCCAAATATAGACAAAGCTATCATTTCTGTGCATTGTCACAATGACTTAGGTATGGCAACGGGTAATAGCTTAAGTGCTATTTTACAAGGTGCAAGACAGATAGAGTGCACTATAAATGGACTTGGTGAAAGGGCGGGCAATTGTGCTTTAGAAGAAGTGGTTATGGCAATAAAAACTAGGAAAGATTATTTAAAAGGTTTTTATACTGATATTAAATGTGAAAATATCTCTAAAACTTCAAAATTAGTTTCAGCTATTACTAATGAAAGCATACCTTCGCATAAAGCTATAGTGGGTAGCAATGCGTTTTCTCATAGTTCTGGCATTCATCAAGATGGAGTGCTTAAAAATAGGCAAACTTACGAGATCATAAGCCCTAGTGCTATAGGAATTCATGAAAATCGTATGTTAATGACGGCAAGAAGCGGAAGAGCTATGATAAAAACTTGCCTTGAAAATTTAGGCTATGATGAAAATACTTATAATTTAGATGATGTTTATGAGCGTTTTTTACGCCTTGCGGATAAAAAGGGTCAAGTGTATGATTATGATTTGGAAGCTTTGATGTTTTTAAGCTATGAAAATGAAGAAGAAAATGAATTTATACTTGAAAAATTAAGCGTGATTAGTGGCAATATCCCAACAGCTTGTGTTTGTATGCGTATCAAAGAAGAGCTAAAAACTGAAGCTTGCACAGGAAATGGTCCTGTTGAAGCAGTTTTTAATTGTATTGCTAGGATAACAAATTTAAAGCCTGTGCTAAAAGCTTATAGTATCAATGCAAAAAGTTCAGGGGTAGATGCTCAAGGACAAGTGGATGTAGATTTGGAATTTAAAGGGAGAAAATTCCATGGAAAAGGACTTTCAACAGATGTTATAGAAGCTTCAGCGCAGGCTTTTGTGAGTGCTTACAATGCGATTTATCGCTCTTTAAAAGTAGAAGAAAGGAAAATGGCATGAAAACTTATAAAGTAGCTATCCTAGCAGGAGATGGTATAGGACCTTTGGTAATGAAAGAAGCTTTAAAAATTTTAACTTTTATTGAGCAAAAATACAATTTTAATTTTGAATTTAACGAAGCTAAAATAGGTGGTGCAAGTATAGATGCTTATGGAGTGGCTTTAAGTGATGAAACTTTAAAGCTTTGTGAGCAAAGTGATGCGATTTTATTTGGTTCTGTGGGTGGACCTAAGTGGGATAATTTGCCCATAGATCAAAGACCTGAAAGAGCCTCGCTTTTGCCTTTAAGAAAGCATTTTAATTTGTTTGCAAATTTGCGTCCTTGTAAAATTTATGAAAGTTTAACTCATGTTTCACCTTTAAAAAATGAGATTATCCAAAAAGGAGTGGATATTTTATGTGTTAGAGAACTTACAGGTGGGATTTATTTTGGTAAGCAAGATTTAGGCAAAGAAAGTGCGTATGATACTGAAATTTACACTAAAAAAGAGATAGAAAGGATAGCTCATATCGCTTTTGAAAGTGCAAGAATAAGAAAGAAAAAAGTGCATTTAATCGACAAGGCGAATGTTTTAGCAAGTTCTATTTTATGGCGAGAAGTGGTGGCAAATGTTGCAAAAGATTATCAAGATATAAACTTAGAGTACATGTATGTGGATAATGCTGCGATGCAGATTGTAAAAAATCCTAGCATTTTTGATGTTATGCTTTGTTCAAATCTTTTCGGTGATATTTTGAGTGATGAGTTAGCTGCCATTAATGGATCTTTAGGTTTGTTAAGTTCAGCAAGTTTAAACGATAAAGGTTTTGGACTTTATGAGCCAGCAGGTGGAAGTGCGCCTGATATAGCTCATTTAAATATAGCCAATCCCATAGCTCAAATTTTAAGTGCGGCTTTGATGTTAAAGTATAGTTTCAAAGAAGAACAAGCCGCACAGGATATAGAAAATGCTATATCTTTGGCATTGGCACAAGGAAAAATGACTAAGGATTTAAATGCTAAGTCGTATTTAAATACTGATGAAATGGGGGATTGTATTTTAGAAATTTTAAAGGAGAATAATAATGGCTAAAACTTTATATGAAAAAGTCTTTGATGCTCATGTGGTTTATGAAGGCAAAAACGAACTTCCTATACTTTATATCGATAGGCATTTAATCCATGAAGTAACAAGTCCTCAAGCATTTTCAGGGCTTAAAATGGCTAAGCGTAGAATGGCAAGAGCGGATTTAACTTTAGCTACTATAGATCATGATGTTTCAACTAAAAGTGTGGATTTAAATGCTTGCTCTGATATGGCAAAAGAGCAAATTACAACTTTGATGCAAAATACTAAGGAATTTGGAGTAAGGCTTTTAGGACTTGGAGATAAAAATCAAGGCATAGTTCATATAGTAAGTCCTGAGCTTGGCTTTACTTTGCCTGGAGTTACTTTAGTTTGTGGGGATTCTCATACGGCAACACATGGGGCTTTTGGAGCTTTAGCCTTTGGTATAGGCACGAGTGAAGTAGAGCATGTCATGGCAACGCAAACTTTAAAACAAGTCAAACTTAAAACTATGAAAATCGAATGTAAAGGGCAGTTTCAAAAAGGTGTTTATGCTAAGGATTTGATTTTGTATTTGATCGCACAATACGGCACGGCAAAAGGCACGGGCTATGCTATAGAATTTTGCGGAGAACTTATAAGAAATTTAAGTATGGAAGCTAGAATGACTCTTTGTAATATGGCTATAGAATTTGGAGCGAAAGTAGGTATGATAGCTCCTGATGAGATCACTTTTGAGTATATTAAGGGAAAGGAATTTGCACCTAAAGGAGAAGAATTTCAAAAGTATTGTGAGTATTGGAAGAGTTTAAGAAGTGATGAAGGAGCAAAATATGATGAGAGTATTACTCTAGATGTAAGCAAGATACAACCACAAATTAGCTATGGAACAAATCCTTCGCAAGTGATTGGCATAGATGAAAAAATTCCAAAAATAAGTGATTTTAAAAATCAAAGTGAGCAAAAATCTTTACTTGATGCTTTATCTTATGTAAATTTAGAGCAAGATCAAGTTATAGAAGGGGTAAAAATCGACATTGTATTTATAGGATCTTGCACAAATGGGCGTTTAGAAGATCTTAAAATAGCCGCAGATATCTTAAAAGGGCGCAAAATTCATAAAAATGTTAAAGCTTTAATCGTGCCTGGTTCAATGCAAGTAAGAAAAGAAGCTGAAAATTTAGGACTTGATAAGATTTTTATCGAGGCAGGGTGTGAGTGGAGATATGCAGGGTGTTCTATGTGTCTTGGTATGAATGATGACAAAGCAAATTCAGGTCAAAGAGTTGCTTCAACTTCAAATCGTAACTTTGTAGGCAGACAAGGTAAAGGTTCTATCACTCATTTGATGAGTCCTGCAAGTGCGGCAGCTTGTGCCATAGAAGGTGTTATTTGTGATAATAGAAAGTATTTAGGAGTTTAATATGCAAAAATTTATTATACATAAAGGTATAGCTTGTCCTTTAGAATATGCTAACATAGATACAGATCAAATTATACCTAAACAATTTTTACTTGCAGTGTCTAAGCAAGGTTTTGGTAGGCATTTGTTCCATGATTTGCGTTATTTAGATGATAAAGAAAGTGTTTTAAATATGGATTTTAATCTTAACAAAAAAGAATATCAAAATAGCTCTATTTTGGTGAGTTTTGAAAATTTTGGTAGTGGCTCTTCAAGAGAGCATGCGCCTTGGGCTTTGGTTGATTATGGTATTAGAGCTATTATCGCACCTTCTTTTGCGGATATTTTTAAAAACAATGCCTTAGGAAATGGTTTACTTACCATAGAACTTGCTAAAGATGAGGTTTTGGAAATAGTTGATGAGTTAAAAAAATCCCAAGATAAAAATATAGAAATTTCTTTGTTGGAAAAAAGAGTATTTTTTAAAGATAAGATTTTTTCTTTTGATTTAGATGATTTTCACAGAATTTGTCTTTTGGAAGGACTTGATAATATAGCTTTAACTTTAAAACATGAAGCACAAATCAAAGCCTATGAGAAAAACTCAAAAAGCTTTTTGGTTTAGAATTTTTTCATAAGCTAAAAAAGGATCTTGGTAATTGGGTATGTCAAAATTTCCACAAAAATTAAAATCGAGCTTTTTAAAAAGCGAATTCATAGGAAAATTTTTACTATGAGTATCTGCTCTTAAACTTGCCTTGTGATTTTCCAAGGCAAAATTTTCGCAAAAATTTAAAAGTTTTTGTGCTACGCCTTTGCCCTTTGCCTTTTGTTTGACGGCTAAACGGTGTAGATAAAAGGCTTTATCATCATAATTTTTGTTAAAAATAACTTGTTTATAAAATTCAGGTTCAAATTTTTCATTGATACAGATAAAGCCTAAAATTTCATCATTTTCTTTAAACACATAAAGTTCTTGTGCTTGTATATCTTCTTGAAAAACTATTTCATTGGGATAATTCTCATCCCATTGGTGAAAATTCATAGCTTTCATAGCATTTAAAGCATCTTTTGTGATTTCAAGTATAGAATTTAAATCTTTATGGATGGCTTTTTGTATGATAGTGTTTTGCATGATAATCCTTTGTATAAGGAAGGGTGATGGTGGCTCCGATTGGACTTGAACCAACGGCCACTACCATGTCAAGGTAGTGCTCTACCAGCTGAGCTACGGAACCATATGGTGGAGCATAGCGGGTTCGAACCGCTGACCCCAACGCTGCCAGCGTTGTGCTCTCCCAGCTGAGCTAATGCCCCTTTATAAGTCTGAGATTTTATCGCAATATTACTTGTTTTTGGCTGAAAACTAAAATCAAATTTTTAATTTATGATGTAATATATGTATAAAAAGATTTATTTTTATGAAAAATTAGAGAATTAATGAGAGTAATTTTACTATTTGATTAATTCTAAAATATCTCTTTTTTTGTTAAGTTCAAGTTGTCTAGAATAATAAAAATATTTGGTCAAAACCAAAATTCCTATATGGAATTCTTTTTTCTTATCTAAAAATTTCTTAATATATTGATGAGCATTATTAATAATTTCCAATGCATCTTTTGGGCGACTTTTAAAATATTCAATTACTGCTGACAAATTCTCATTATCAATCAAAGCAAAGTGATAATTTGGTTTTAAAGTTCCTTCCATAAACCAAGTTTCGCAAGTTATTTTTGGAGCTAAAACTAAAGAATTAGAATTCATAGCCCATTTTAAGTTGCTTGCTACATCGTTACCCTCTAAAGAAATTATAAATTTATACTTCATTTGTTCTTTTTTATTTAAAAAGTTTTTTTTCCATTGGCTAGATTGTTTTGAAGTATCTCCTATATCGCAAAAAGTTCTACCAAAATAAGAATCAAAAAATTCTTTTCTATGTTTTTGAAATACTGCTCCTCTAAATATTGCTATATCCTTTTTATTTTCATAGTTTATGTTATCTTTTAAAAAGCAAAAATGCCTATTTTTATCAAGTTTTAATAAAATATTATTTATATTATTTTCCAAAGATCTTGATTTGCAAATAGTTGCTTCTTTAAAAGTATGTCTTACATCGCCAAATTCTTTATTCCATAAAAATTCATCTTTAAAGTATTTACTGATTTCATAAGCATCAAAAGCATAAGAGGTGTCTTTAAAAGGAAATTTTCCTATTTTTTCCTTTGCTGTAGGTGTAAAAAATTCATTTATTTGATTATAATATTTAACTCGAGTTTGTATTTCTTCTAAGTCTTTAATATTGTATTTTAAAATATCATTAAAAATTTTATCTAAATTTATTTGAAAAAAATATCTTGGTATAAAAGATATTCCTATTCCTTTTAAATTCATCAAAAGTCTTGATTGTAGCATTATAAAAAACCTAATAAATAAAATTTTTAATATTTTATCAAAAATTTAAGAATTTGTAAACAATAAAATAACTTTTGACAAAACAATAATTTTTAAATATTAAAAATAAGAATGGCAGACAGGAAGGGATTCGAACCCTCGAAAGCTTGCACTTTACACGCGTTCCAGGCGTGCTCCTTCAACCGCTCGGACACCTGTCTATGAAATAAAGCGTTCATTATATCTATAAAAGCTTTAAAAATAAAGAAATTTTTTAAATATTGAAAATAAAATTATTTTTTAAAAAAATCAGAAAATTTTTAGTAAAAAGTAGTATAATTATATTTTTATTTTTAGTCAGGGTAGCTCAGCTGGTTAGAGCGCTGGTCTCATAAGCCGGAGGTCGGGAGTTCAAGTCTCCCCCTTGACACCATTAAATGTAATAATTATTTTTTTTCTTTTGTTACTACAAAAACAATTCCACCAAAACCTATAATCACAACAGCTGTTATAAAAACGATTTCAAAAATATCTAACATTGTCATTGTTCTTTTGCCCTTTCTTTAAGCTGTCCACAAGCAGCTGAAATGTCAAGCCCTTTACTTTCTCTTATAGTGCAAGTTACACCTTTATTACTGAGTAAATCTTGGAATTTAATCGCATTTTCTAAACTAGGGCGTTTATATAAACTTCCTTCATGTGGATTAAAGAGTATTAAATTCACTTTAGCTTTAATGCCGTTTAAAAGCTTGACTAATTCTTTAGCGTGTTCAAGCTTATCATTGATACCATCAATTAAAAGATATTCAAACATTACCCTTTTTCTTTGATCTATAGGAAATTCACGCACCGCATCCATAATCGCAGCGATATTATAAGCTTTATTGATAGGCATAAGCTCAGTTCGAAGCTCATCATTAACCGCATGCAATGATATAGCAAGTAAAACACCTAAATTCATTTGACCTAATTCTTTGATTTGTTTTGCTAAACCGCTAGTGCTGATGGTTTGACGGCGAGGACTTATGGCAAGCCCCTCATTTTGCGCTAAAATTTTTACCGCTTTAGAAACATTTTTAAGATTATCCAAAGGCTCGCCCATACCCATATATACTATATTTACACGGCGTTCATAAGGGATATTGTTTTGTTTCTTTATCCATAAAATTTGTCCGACTATCTCACCTGCACTTAAATTTCTTTTCAAACCACTCTTGGCAGTAAGACAAAAACTACATCCGCTTTTACAACCTACTTGAGAAGAAACACAGATAGTATATCTCGCATGAGAAATTCTTTTGCCTTCTGTGTCTATTTTTTCTTCTTTCATAGGCAAAAGCACACTTTCTACCCTTAAACCATCGATAAGTTCAAAAAGATATTTTATACTTCCATCTTTGCTTTGCTCATTTTTAACGCATTTTACAGGAGAAAAATGAAAATTTTGCGCAAGTTCTAAACGTAGATCTTTTGGTAAACTTGACATATCGGAAAAATCATTGGCGTATTTTTGATAAATCCATTGATAAATTTGTTTCACGCGAAACATCGGTTTGATTTTTTCTCCTAATTCTTCAGGTAAAAAATCTAAAATATTAACAAGCTCTTTCAAAATTATTTTCCTTTTTGAATTTTTAAATATAATGATATTTTTTTAAGTATTCTTCTAATTTTTCTTTTGCCTTTTGATGATTTTTTATAAAATCTTCGTGAGCGTTTTCATTACAAAAATTTGTTGCGCATAAAATACACTCTGCATCAATATTTAAATTTTTAGCTACACTTAAAACAGAAAAAGCTTCCATATTTTCTGCAAAAAAACCTAATTTCGAAAATTCTTTTGCTGCTTTTGAATTTTGACAAATGTAATTTGAAGAATTGATTTTGATTGTTTCACGAGAAACATTTTCTTTTTCTAAGCAAATTTCATATTTTGCAGGAGTATAAAAAGCATGTGAAATTTTAGAAAATTCTACATTAAAAGCACATGAACTTCTATAAATTTCTAAAATTTCCCCCTTATCATAAAGCCCACAAGTTCCTATAAATATGAGTTTTGATGGTTTTTCTTTTAAGCAAAGTTGACCCAAATGAAAAGCTGATTCAACCAAACCTATACCTATAGCTTTTGCAAAAGAAAAATTTTCATTTCCACCCGCACAAACAATCATTTTGATCCTTATGAAATTTTACAAAAATAATTCTACCTAAAAAGACTTAATTAAGAATTTTTAGATAAAATTATTTCTTATGGTTAAAGCAAAAAAACAATACGGACAAAATTTTTTAATCGATAAAAGCGTATTAGCAAAAATCATCCAAGCCATACCCAAAGAGATGAACAATATCATTGAGATTGGGCCTGGCTTAGGTGATTTAACGCAAGAACTTTTAAAAATTTCTCAAGTAAAAGCTTATGAAATCGATAATGATCTCATACCTATTTTAAAAAAGAAATTTCAAAAAGAACTTGAATGTGGAAAATTTAACTTGATCCATCAAGACGCAAGCGAAGCTTTTAATCCTAGTCTTGATGAAAAACCATATTTTTTGGTTGCAAATTTGCCTTATTATGTTGCAAGTCACATTATATTAAAAGCTTTAGAAGATAAAAATTGTCTAGGGCTTATTGTAATGGTGCAAAAAGAAATGGCTGAAAAATTCTGCGCTAAAGAAGGAAATAGTGAGTTTTCTTCCTTAGGTGTTTTAAGTGCAATGATTTGCGAAAGAAAAATACTTTTTGATGTTGATCCACAATGTTTTAATCCTCCACCAAAAGTTATGTCAGCGGTGATGAGTTTGATTAAAACTAAGGATTTTGATGAACTTTGCGAAATAGAAAATTTCAAAAATTTTCTAAAAGACTGTTTTAAAGCTCCTAGAAAACAACTCTTAGGAAATTTAAAAACATATAAAGCAAAAGTTTTAGAAGTTTTAAGCACCCTTGGCTTAAAAGAAAACATCAGACCACATGAAATTTGCGTTGATTCATACCTTAAAATTTATGACAAATTAAAGGATGAATATGGACGAAAACAAAGAGATAAATAAAAACGAACAAAATCCGAACTCAAATTCAAAAAACAATAAACGCTATAAATATAAAAATCGCAGAAAAAAATTAGCCGATTCTTTGCAAAATGAAAATGATACTCCAAAAATTGATCAAAATTCTAACAAGGAAATTTCTGAAAACTCAGAGAATAAAACTGAGAAAAAAAAGAAAAAAAATCGCAATCTTCCTTCAAAACTCACAGGCAATGAAGATTGGCAAATCGCTCTTGCAGAATGTATAGAAGCTAACCGTGTTTCACATGAAAGCCGCTTACACCCTTTAAAATATAATAATTCTAGCGAACATAAAATCCGCATTACTCCTTTAGGAGGCTTAGGGGAAATTGGTGGAAATATTAGCGTTTTTGAAACCAATAAAGATGCAATCATAATAGATATAGGTATGAGTTTTCCTGATGGAACTATGCATGGGGTAGATATTATCATTCCTGATTTTGATTATGTAAGAAAAATTAAAGATAAAATTCGTGGTATAGTGATTACCCATGCACACGAAGATCATATCGGTGCGGTGCCTTATTTCTTTAAAGAATTTCAATTTCCTATCTACGCTACACCTTTGGCTTTAGGAATGATTTCAAACAAATTTGAAGAACATGGCTTAAAAGCAGAACGTAAATGGTTTCGTCCTGTAGAAAAACGCAAAGTTTATGAGATAGGTGAATTTGATATAGAGTGGATTCACATCACGCATTCTATCATTGATGCTTCAGCACTTGCGATCAAGACAAAAGCAGGAACGATTATCCACACAGGTGATTTTAAAATCGATCAAACTCCAATCGATGGCTATCCAACAGACTTAGGGCGTTTGGCGCATTATGGAGAAGAAGGGGTTTTATGTCTTTTAAGCGATAGTACAAATTCCTATAAAGAAGGCTATACAAAAAGTGAAAGCTCCGTAGGACCAACTTTTGATCAAATTTTTGCACGCACCAAAGGCAGGGTGATCATGAGCACCTTTAGTTCTAATATCCACCGCGTTTATCAAGCTATCACTTATGGTTTAAAATACGGTAGAAAAGTTTGTGTGATCGGTCGTTCTATGGAAAGAAATCTTTATACCACTATGGAATTAGGCTACATCAAACTTGATAGAAAAATTTTCATCGATGCTGATGAAGTAAGCAAATATAAAGACAATGAAGTGCTTATCGTAACTACAGGAAGTCAAGGCGAAACCATGAGTGCGCTTTATAGAATGGCAACAGATGAGCATAAATTTATAAAAATCAAACCTACAGATCAAGTGATCATTTCAGCTAAAGCCATACCAGGAAATGAAGCAAGTGTTTCTGCGGTGCTTGATTATCTTTTAAAAGCAGGAGCTAAAGTAGCGTATCAAGAATTTAGTGAAATTCATGTAAGCGGACACGCTAGTATAGAAGAACAAAAGCTTATGCTAACCCTTACTAAGCCTAAATTTTTCCTACCAGTTCATGGAGAATACAATCACATCACCAAACACAAAGAAACAGCGATGAAATGCGGTATTCCTGAAAGAAATATCTATCTTATGAGTGATGGTGATCAAGTAGAACTTTGCCAAAAATATGTTAAACGCATAAAAACCGTAAAAACAGGTAAAGTTTTTGTGGATAATCAAATCAACAAACAAATCGCCGATGATGTAGTTATAGATCGCCAAAAACTTGCAGATAGTGGTATAGTGGTTATTATCGCACAAATTGACAAAGCTACAAAAACACTGATCAACAAACCAAGAGTATTTAGCTATGGGCTAGTAGCTGACAAACACGATCATGCTTTTAGCAAAGATATGGCTGAAGTTTTAGGACAATTTTTCATCAATGTTAAAGATGAAGTACTCAATGATCCAAGATTTTTAGAAAATCAAATCCGCCAAGTTTTAAGAAAACATATCTTTAGAAAGATTAAAAAATACCCAACCATAGTTCCAACTATTTTTGTAATGTAAAAAAGGGCAAAAACGCCCTTTTTAAGGAAGAACAAATGAGAATTAATAAATTTATATCCCATAACACCCGCTATTCACGCCGTGAAGCTGATGAACTTATTAAACAAGGCTTAGTAAAAATAAACAACAAAATTGCCCTTTTAAGTGATGAAGTTAAATTTGATGATAAAGTCTTTGTTAAAGGTAAAAGAGTACAAAAAAGAACGCAATTTAGCGTGATAATCTACCATAAACAAAAAGGTGAAATTGTCAGTAAAAAAGACGATCGTGGAAGAAAAACTATATACGATACCTTGCCAAGACAATTTAGTACTTGGCTTAGTGTAGGCAGACTGGATTATGCAAGTGAAGGCTTGCTTTTGCTTACAGATTCTCCTGTGATTGCCGATGCTTTAATGCATAGCGATTTAGAAAGAGAATACTACCTTAAAGTTAAAGGTACGGTGAGCAAACAAGTCATCGAAGCGATGCAAAATGGACTTGAGATTAAAAACGAAAAAAAAGGCGCACATGCAAAAACTAAAATTACCTCTATGAGTTTTGCTCCTTTTATAGACTTTGAAATTTTTGGATCAAGTGGAGGTTATACTAAGCTTAGAGTAGTTATAAATGAAGGTAAAAATAGAGAACTTAGACGATTTTTTGGACATTTTGATCTTGAAGTCATGGATCTTAAGCGTGTTGCTTTTGGAGCATTAGATCTTGGTATGTTAAAGGCTGGAAAACATCGCTATTTAGAAAATGGAGAATATGAAAAACTAAGAGATTTTTTGAAAATGAATAATATATATTATTAATTTTTTATAGGTTATTTTAATTTGAAGGGAGATTAAAATAAAAGACTTTAAATTATTTTAAAATTTTTGTAATTTATGTGAAGATGGACAAATTTAACTTAAATTGTTTTTTACATAAAATAAAAATCTTTTTCTATTTCTCTGCAAATTTGACTTTTGCAATGTAATTCTTTTTTATATTTTTTCAAAATTTCAAAAGTACTTGAGATAAAAATGCCAAAACCACATTCTTTGACATACTTAAAAACATTTTCAAATTCTTTTTGTGAAATATTGTTTAAATTTGCATTGAATTCTAAATCTTTGCTTACGATATTAAGTTGTGAGTTGAATTTAGCTCCTTGTATTTTTCCTTCATAATTTAAAGAATATTTTTGTAAAGCAAGTTTAATAAAATTATTATTTTTTTGATGTTTGTTAAGAGTGTTTTTTAAAATGTTGCCAATTTGAATATCTTTTGCATAGACATTTATTTTTCCAAAATCTTCTTTGAAATTACTGTAAATAATTCTAAGATTTTCAGTATAAGCAAGAATAAAAATTTCGTCGCCTACAAAAAAATTTTTAATATCGCAAACTATCTTTTTGTCTTTAATGTTACATTGATAATCTGCAGCACCTACTCTAGCACCACGTATTCCATAAAATTGCAAAATATCATAAACTAGGCATAAAAATAAGTTCTTTATCTCTACTATAAGGATCTTTAAGAGAATTTAATCCTTTATTGATGCAGGTTAGTGAATTTTCAAGGTTTACGCCAAAGGCAAAAGTGCAAAACGTTAAAATGTAAAAGATGAATTTTATGCTTTTTCCTTAAGTAAATATAAAAAAATTATTTTACAAAACATTTTGATGTTATGTTTTGATAATTTAATTTTTTTGGATAATTATATATTTTATTCCTTAAAATAAATATAATTCATTGATTGTTAAAATTTTCACCAAAAAATAAAATATTTCCATTTCGTCCTTTTAAAAAGGAAAATAATATAAAATTTTCATTGAATTTCTTGACTTTGAAAACAAGATTTTATATACTCTCATTTCAATTTTTATAAATTGGTTAGTTTTTAACTAACGAGTTCTTTTTAAAGGAAATATTATGGAAAGAATTAGGCTTAAGCTAAAAGCTTATGACCATCGAGTACTAGACAGAACAGTTGCAGCAATCGTAGAAGCTGTTAAAAGAACAGGTGCGGATATCAGAGGTCCGATACCAATGCCTACTAAAATCAAACGCTATACAGTTTTAAAATCTCCACACATTAACAAAGATTCTCGTGAGCAGTTTGAAATAAGAATTCACGCGCGTATGCTAGATATAGTAGCAGCGACTCCAGATACAGTTGATTCTTTAACTAAGCTTGATTTAGCGCCAGAAGTAAGCGTTGAAGTAAGAGCTATGGGTAAGTAAGGATAAGATATGGAATATATTGTAGAAAAAATCGGAATGAGTAGAACAATTACTAATCCAAGTATCGCTGTAACTTTACTAAGAGTTGTAAATGCAAAAGTATGTGAAGTTGAAGGCGGAAAGGCTTTAGTAGCATATCCAAAAGGTAAAGCAAGTAATAAATGTGTCGCAGGACAACAAAAAAAGTATAATCTTTCTGCAGAATACAATAGATTTGCGACTTTAGAAGTAGCAAATACTGAAGCAGGAGATTTAGATGAAACTCCATTAAATGAAGCAAAAATTTTAAAAGTAAGCTTTAACACTAAAGGTAGAGGTTATAGCGGTGTTATGAAAAGACATAACTTCGCAGGGGGTCCAGCAAGTCACGGTTCTAGATTTCACAGACGCCACGGATCTATTGGTAATAGAGAATGGCCAGGTCGTGTTCAACCAGGTATGAAAATGGCAGGACACTATGGAAATACTAAAGTGACCGTTAAAAACGAAGTTGTATCTTATGATGCTGAAAACAAAATTTTAGTAGTTAAAGGTGCAGTACCAGGTTATAATGGTGCTATGGGTAAAATAAGGATTGCAAAATGAGTAAAGTAGTTGTTTTAAATGATAAATTAGAAAAAGCAGGTGAACTTGATTTACCTTCAAAATATGCGGAAGTAAATCCACACAATCTTTACTTATATGTAAAATCTTACCTTGCAAGTTTAAGAGCAAATACAGCTCATACTAAAGGTAGAAGTGATGTAAGTGGTGGTGGTAAAAAACCTTGGAGACAAAAAGGTCGTGGCGGTGCTAGAGCGGGTTCAACAAGAACTAACGTTTGGGTAGGCGGTGCGGTTGCTTTTGGTCCAACAAATGAAAGAAACTACTTTCAAAAAGTAAATAAAAAACAAAAAAGATTGGCGCTTGAAAGAGCTTTAGCAGATAAAGCAGCTAAAGGTGCGTTATTTACTGCTGATTCTTTGGCTATTGAAAGTGGTAAAACAAAAGATGCAAACGCTGTGATTAAAAAACTTGGCGTCAAAGATGCTTTAATCGTTAAAGATTTACTAGATGAAAAAACACTTTTAGCTTACAGAAATTTAGCAAATTGCTATGTAGTTGATGTAACTGAAGTAAATGCTTATTTAGTATCTGTATTTAATGCTGTTATCATAGAAAAATCAGCATTAGAATCTATTACAAAAGAGGGATAATTATGGCAGATATTACTGATATAAAGACTATACTTTACACAGAAAAAAGTTTGAATTTGCAAGAGCAAGGTGTCGTAGTTATTCAAACTTCACCAAAAATGACTAAAACAGGTTTAAAAGCGGTTTTAAAAGAGTATTTTGGTGTAACTCCAAAAAGTATCAATTCTTTAAGAATGGATGGAAAAGTTAAGCGTTTTAGAGGTCGTTTAGGTCAAAGAAACGATTATAAAAAATTCTATGTTAAGCTACCTGAAGGTGTTAGCTTAGAAAATACGGAGGCTTAAGATGGCAATTAAAACTTATAAACCATATACTCCAAGTAGAAGATATATCACAGGTTTAAGTTCTGAAGATATTACAGCTAAACCAAGTGTACGCTCACTACTTGTTAAACTTCCAGCACACGCGGGTCGTAACAGCTATGGAAGAATTACAAGTCGTCATAAAGAAGCGGGTGCTAAAAAACTTTACAGAATTATTGATTTTAAACGTCGTAAATTCGGTATAGAAGGTAAAGTAGAAGCAATCGAGTATGATCCATATAGAAATTGTAGAATTGCTTTGATTGCTTATAAAGATGGGGAAAAAAGATATATTCTTCAACCACGTGGATTAAGCGTTGGCGATATTGTTGCAGCTGCTGAAAGCGGACTTGATATTAAACCAGGTAATGCAATGAAACTTAAAAACATTCCTGTGGGTACTATTGTTCATAATGTTGAGTTAAAGCCAGGCAAAGGCGGTCAAATGATCCGTTCTGCAGGTGCTTATGCACAACTTATGGGTAAAGAAGAAAAATATGTTATCTTAAGACTTGCAAGTGGCGAAATGAGACAAGTTTTAGCTGAATGTATGGCAAGTATCGGCGAAGTTGGAAATGAAGAATGGGCTAATGTAACTATCGGTAAAGCAGGTAGAAATCGCCATAGAGGTATCCGTCCACAAACTCGTGGTTCTGCTATGAACCCAGTAGATCACCCGCACGGTGGGGGTGAAGGTAAGAAAAATTCAGGCCGTCATCCAGTAACTCCATGGGGTAAACCAACCAAAGGTGCGAAAACTCGTCGTAAAAAAGCTAGCGATAAGCTAATAATTTCAAGAAGAAAAGGAAAGTAAGATGGCTAGATCACTAAAAAAAGGTCCTTTTGTTGATGATCATGTAATGAAAAAAGTCATCGCTGCTAAAAAGGCTAATGATAATAAACCAATTAAAACTTGGTCAAGAAGAAGCACAATTACTCCTGATATGATAGGACTTACATTTAATGTTCATAATGGTAAAAGCTTTATTCCAGTTTATATTACTGAAAATCATATCGGTTATAAGCTTGGTGAATTTGCTCCAACACGCACATTTAAAGGGCATAAAGGCTCTGTGCAAAAGAAAATTGGTAAGTAAGGGATAAGATATGAGTAAAGCATTAATTAAATTCATAAGATTATCTCCAACTAAAGCAAGATTGATTGCTAGGGAAGTTCAGGGGATGAATGCAGAATTAGCTATGGCTAGTTTAAAATTTATGCCAAATAAAGGTGCAAAATATATCGCAAACGCAATTTCAAGTGCAGTAGCAAATGGTGGCTTTGAAGCAAACGAAGTGATTGTAAAAAGTTGTCGCGTGGATGCAGCTGCGGTGTTAAAAAGATTTAGACCAAGAGCTAGAGGAAGTGCAAGTCGTATTAGAAAACCAACTTCACATATTTTAGTAGAAGTGGCAAAAGCAGAAGTGAAAGCTGAAGAGAAAAAAGCAGTAGCTAAAAAAACTACTACAACAAAAGCTCCAGCTAAAAAAACAACAAGCACTAAAAAAGCAACAGCGAAAAAGGAAAGCTAATGGGACAAAAAGTTAATCCAATTGGTCTAAGACTAGGAATCAATAGAAACTGGGAATCAAGATGGTTTCCAACTAAAGCAAATTTAGTAGAAAATATCGGTGAAGATTACAAAATCAGAGCTTTCTTAAAAAGAAAACTTTATTACGCAGGAATTAGTCAAATTTTAGTAGAAAGAACTGCTAAAAAACTTCGCGTTACTGTAGTTGCTGCAAGACCAGGTATCATCATCGGTAAAAAAGGTAGTGATGTTGATAATTTAAGAAAAGAATTGCAAGATTTAATCGGTAAAGATGTAAATATCAATATCAAAGAAGAAAGAAAAGCAGGAGCTTCAGCTCAACTTGCTGCTGAAAGTGTTGCAACTCAACTTGAAAAAAGAATTGCTTTTAGAAGAGCAATGAAAAAAGTAATTCAAGGCGCGCAAAAAGCAGGCGCTAAAGGGATTAAAGTTTCAGTTTCTGGTCGTTTAGGCGGTGCTGAAATGGCAAGAACAGAATGGTATCTTGAAGGACGCGTTCCACTTCATACTTTAAGAGCAAAAATCGATTATGGTTTTGCAGAAGCTAGAACTACTTATGGAAACATAGGGGTTAAAGTATGGATCTTTAAAGGTGAGGTATTACACAAAGGTATGCAACCTGAAAAAACTGAAGAAAGTGCTCCAGCTAAAAAGCCAAGACGCACAAGAAGGGGTAAATAATCATGTTAATGCCAAAAAGAACTAAATATCGCAAAATGATGAAAGGGCGTAACAGAGGTTATGCTAATCGTGGAACAGAATTTACTTTTGGTGAATTTGCATTAAAAGCAACTGAAGCAGGACGCATTAACTCACGCCAAATCGAAGCAGCGCGTATTGCTTTAACTCGTTTTGTTAAAAGACAAGGAAAAACTTGGATTAGAGTTTTCCCAGATAAGCCTTTGACAAAAAAACCTTTAGAAACTCGTATGGGTAAAGGTAAAGGTGCTGTTGAGGAATGGGTAATGAATATCAAGCCAGGCCGTATCATTTATGAAATGGCAGGAGTAAGCGAAGAAATGGCAAGAGAAGCATTGACTTTAGCTATGCATAAACTTCCATTTAAAACTAAGTTTGTTACAAGAGAGAGCCAAAATGAAATATACTGAGATTAAAGATAAAACAGCAGCTGAGCTTGCAACAATGCTAAAAGAAAAAAAGGTGCTTTTATTCACTTTAAAACAAAAGCTAAAAACAATGCAACTTACTAATCCAAAAGAGATTAGCCAAGTAAAAAAAGACATTGCTAGAATAAATACAGCAATTAACGCTTTAAGATAAGGATAGAGAAAATGGCATTTAAAAGAGAAATTCAAGGCGTTGTTGTTAAAATCGCTGGTGAAAAAACCGCAAGTGTTTTGGTTGAAAGAAAAGTGGTTCATCCAAGATATAGAAAAATTGTTAAACGCTTTAAAAAATATCTAATTCATGATGAGAGAAATGAAGTTAAAGTGGGTGATACTGTTGTTGCAGTAGAATGCAGACCACTTTCAAAAAGAAAATCATTTCGCTTAAAATCTGTATTAGCTACAGGAGTTGAGTAATGATTCAAAGTTTTACAAGACTTGCAGTTGCTGATAATAGCGGTGCAAAAGAATTAATGTGTATCAAGGTTTTAGGGGGTAGCAAAAGAAGATACGCTACCGTAGGTGATGTAATCGTTGCATCTGTTAAAAAAGCTTTACCAAATGGAAAAGTTAAAAAAGGTCAAGTGGTAAAAGCGGTTATCGTTAGAACTAAAAAAGAAATTCATAGAGATAATGGTTCTTTGATTCGTTTTGATGAAAATGCTGCGGTTATTCTTGACAACAAAAGAGAGCCTATCGGAACTCGTATCTTTGGGCCAGTGGGCAGAGAAGTTAGATATGGTGGCTTTATGAAAATCGTTTCACTAGCACCGGAGGTATTATAATGGCGGTTAAATTAAAAATCAAAAAAGGTGATAGCGTTAAGGTTATCACAGGCGATGATAAAGGTAAAACAGGTAAAGTTTTAGCGGTATATCCAAAAACACTTAAAGTGGTAGTTGAAGGATGTAAAATCGCTAAAAAAGCTATTAAGCCGAGTGAGAAAAACCCAAATGGTGGTTTTATCAATAAAGAAATGCCAATGGATATTTCCAATGTGGCAAAAGTTCAGGAGTAAGCGATGATGAGATTAAAAGAAAAATACAATCAAAGCATTAAACCTGCATTGGTTAAAGAATTTGATATTAAAAATCCTATGCTTATCCCTGTGATCGAAAAAGTAGTTATCAGCGTAGGTGCTGGTGAGTTGGCTAAAGATCAAAAAGTATTGCAAAATGTTGCAGATACTATTTCTTTAATTGCAGGACAAAAGGCTGTGATTACTAAAGCTAAAAAATCAGTTGCAGGATTTAAAGTTCGCGAAGGTTTTCCTGTGGGTGTAATGGTAACTTTAAGAAAAGAAAATATGTATGCTTTTCTTGATAAATTAATCTCTATTGCTTTGCCAAGGGTGAAAGACTTTAGAGGTTTAAGTAGAGATGGTTTTGATGGACGCGGAAACTATAACTTCGGTCTTGATGAGCAGTTGATGTTCCCAGAAGTGGAGTATGATAAAATTTTAAGAACTCATGGTATGAATATTTCTATAGTTACAACAGCACAAAATGACAAACAGGCACAAAAGTTATTAGAACTTATCGGTGTGCCATTTACAAAAGGAAAGTAAGATGGCTAAAAAATCAATGATTGCAAAAGCGGCACGCAAGCCTAAATTTAAGGTTAGAGCTTATACGAGATGCCAAATTTGTGGGCGTCCGCATTCGGTTTATAGAGATTTTGGAATTTGCAGAGTTTGCTTAAGAAAAATGGGCAATGAAGGTTTGATTCCAGGCCTTAAGAAAGCAAGTTGGTAAGGATAAAATATGATAAATGATATTATTTCAGATTCACTCACTCGTATCAGAAATGCAGGAATGAGAAAGCTTGAAACAACCAAGCTTTTACATTCTAAAGTTGTAGAAGCTTTAGTTGGAATTTTTCAAGCTAAGGGCTATATTGAGAGTTTTAATGTTATTGAAGAAGATAAAAAGAAATTTATCAATGTAGTTTTAAAATACGATGAAAAAGGTAAGAGTGTTATCAATGAGCTTAAAAGAATTTCTAAGCCTGGTCGTCGTGTTTATAAAGGTAAAGATGAAATCAAGCGTTTTAAAAACGGTTATGGTACTATCGTAGTTAGCACAAGTCGTGGCGTTTTAGCTAATGATGAAGCTTATAAAGCAGGTGTTGGCGGCGAAATTTTATGTACTATTTGGTAAAAAATCTGCTTTTTATGGCATTGGGTATCCATTCTTTTAAAAAAGTAGAAATATCCTAGACAAATAAAAAGGAAAAATATGTCTCGTATAGGTAAACAACCGATTGCTATTCCAGCAGGAGTAGAAGTAAAATTAGAAGGAAATTTGCTTAAATTTAAAAAAGGAAATTTGGCAAAAGAACTTGATACTAAAGCAAATGTAAATGTTGAGATTAAAGATAATAATATTCTTTTTTCTCCAAAAGGTGAAGATAGACAAAGTAGAGCTTATTGGGGAACTTACAGAGCTTTAGCTTACAATATCGTTGTAGGTTTAACTCAAGGTTTTTCAAAAACTCTTGAAATCAATGGAGTTGGTTATAAAGCAGCTTTAAAAGGTAAAGTTTTAGAACTAAGCCTTGGTTTTTCTCATCCTATTAATTATGATATTCCAGAAGGAATTGAAATTGTAGTGGATAAAAATACTATTACAGTTAAAGGAAGTGATAAACAAGTTGTAGGTCAAGTTGCTGCTCAAATTCGTGAATTTAGACCACCAGAGCCATATAAAGGAAAAGGCGTTAAGTATTCTGATGAACGCATTATCCGCAAAGCTGGTAAGACATCTAAGAAGTAAGGGTAGAATATGAGAGCAAATGTATTAAAAAGAAAACTAACTTTAAGAATCAAAAGAAAAAAAAGAATTAGAGCGAAAATTTCAGGTTGTGAAAATTTTCCAAGAATTTCTGTATTTAAATCGAACAGAACTCTATATATCCAAGCGATTGATGATGCAAAAGCTGTAACTTTAGCAGCAGTTGATGGACGCAAACTTGGCGTTAAAGCAAATAAAGAAGGCGCTAAAAAAATCGCTGCTGAATTTGCTAAAACTTTAAAAGCTAAAAAGATAGAACAAGCTGTTTTTGATAGAAATGGTTATGTATATCATGGTGTTATTGCAGTTTTGGCTGAATCTTTAAGAGAAAATGGCATTAGGCTATAAGGGGTAAATCGATGGAAAAATATAATAGAGAAGAATTTGAAGAAGTAATCGTCGATATCGGCAGAGTTACTAAGGTTGTTAAAGGTGGTAGAAGATTTAGATTTACTGCTTTAGTTATCGTTGGAAACCGCAAAGGTTTAGTAGGTGTTGGTTATGGTAAGGCTAAGGAAGTTCCAGATGCTATCCGTAAAGCTGTTGACGATGCGTTTAAAAATATCGTTGAAGTTAAAACTAAAGGCTCAACTATCGCTCACGATGTAGAGGTAAAATATAATGCAAGTAGAATTTTACTTAAACCAGCTAGTGAAGGTACAGGAGTTATCGCAGGTGGTTCTACACGCCCTATCGTGGAACTTGCAGGTATTAAAGACATCTTAACCAAGTCTTTGGGTTCAAATAATTCAGCTAATGTGGTTCGTGCTACAATCAAAGCTTTAACAATGTTAAAAGGATAAGAAGATGAATTTAACAAAAGCAGCGGGTTCAACGCATAAAACTAAAAGAATTGGCCGTGGTCAAGGTTCTGGCATGGGTAAGACTGCTACTAAAGGGGGTAAAGGTCAAACTGCTAGAAAAGGTTATAATGAAAAAAGAGGTTTTGAAGGGGGTCAACAACCGCTTCAAAGAAGACTACCAAAAGTAGGTTTTACTTCTAAAATTCAAAAACCTTATGTGATCAATGTTGAAAAAATCACAGCTGTAAAAGAGCTTAGTGAAATTACATTTGAGAGTATTAAAAGTGTTCACAAAATTTCAAAATCTGTGAATAAAATCAAATTAATTGGTGCAAGTGCAAAAGATTTAGTATCAAAAATCAAAGACGAGAATATTAGCGTCACCGGATCAAAATAATGAATAGAGCATTGACGAATAAGATTTTAATCACCTTAGCATTTTTGTTTGCTTATAGGGTTCTGGCTTATGTGCCAGTTCCTGGCGTCAATGCTGATGTGATTGCGGAATTTTTTAATAACAATCAAAACAATGCTTTGGGTTTATTTAATGTTTTTAGTGGTGGAGCGGCTGAACGCTTTTCTATCATTTCTTTAGGTATTATGCCTTATATTACTGCTTCTATTATTATGGAGCTTCTTGCAGCAACTTTTCCAAATATTGGTAAGATGAAAAAAGAGCGTGATAGTATGCAAAAATATATGCAAATTATCCGTTATGCGACTATTGTGATTACTTTGGTTCAAAGTATAGGCGTTGCTATAGGTTTGCAAAGCTTACATGGTCGTGGTGGCGCAGGGGCTATAATGGTGGAAGATTTAAATATGTTTATCGCACTTTGTGCTATTTCTATGCTTGCAGGAACTATGCTTTTAATGTGGCTTGGCGAACAAATTACACAAAGAGGTATAGGAAATGGTATTTCTTTAATCATTTTTGCAGGTATTGTTTCAGGTATTCCAAGAGCGATTTCAGGAACTGTAGGACAAATTAATTCAGGTGAGATGAATTTCTTAACCGCTTTTGCAATTTTTGCTTTGATTTTAATCACTATAGGCGTGATTATTTATGTAGAACTTGGAGAAAGAAGAATTCCTATTTCTTATTCTCGTAAAGTTGTAATGCAAAATCAAAACAAACGCATTATGAATTATATTCCTATTAAACTCAATCTTAGTGGAGTTATTCCACCGATTTTTGCTAGTGCGATTTTGATGTTTCCAACAACGATTTTACAAACTAGTACAAATCCTTATCTACAAGCCATTAATGACTTTTTAAATCCAAATGGTTATTTGTTTCATGTTTTAACTTTCTTGTTTGTAATTTTCTTTGCTTATTTTTATGCTTCTATTGTATTTAACGCTAAAGACATAGCAGAAAATTTGAAAAAGCAAGGCGGTTTTATCCCTGGAATTCGTCCAGGTGAAGGAACTTCAAATTATCTTAATGAAGTGGCTTCTCGTTTAACTTTATCAGGTTCTATTTATTTAGGGCTTGTTGCAACCTTGCCTTGGGTTTTGGTGAAATTTATGGGTGTGCCTTTTCATTTTGGCGGTACTTCTGTACTTATTGTAGTTCAAGTAGCGCTTGATACAATGAGAAAAATTGAAGCTCAAATTTATATGAGTAAATACCAAACTTTAAGTGCAGTAGGTTTGTAATAAATAAAATTAGCAAGATTTTTCTTGCTAATTTATCCTAGGTTTTTGCTTTAAAAATAAAAACACAATGCACACTATAAAAATTACTATTGACCATATTAAAAAAGCATCTACAAGACCCATTTGCCTAACGATAGGTTGAGAGATAATAGGACTTAAAAATTGTCCTAAAAATATACAACTTGCTAAAATTCCATAAGCCCTAGCGCGAGCATTTTCAGGACAGATTGAAAAAAGATAAGCCGTATTATTTACAAGCATAATACCTCCGCCCATTCCAAGCAAAGCTAAGGCGATTAAAACTGTGAAAAAGCTATCTACTAAAAAAAGCAGCAAAAAAGAACAAGATACGATAAAAAGAGTTAAAACATAGATAGTTTTAATACTTAAGAATTTTATAATATATCTATAGCTTAGAGAGAAAAAACCATAACATAGTGCAGACACAGACATCGAAATACCTATATATTTAGGATCCAATCCTAAATGTTCTTCTATATAGTAAGGAAGTTGAGTTGGTGAAATATAATAAACTACCATGATAAAAAAACCTATAAAATAGATAGGAAAAAATTGCCAATAATTTGTTTTTGCTTCTATTTTTGTATGATTATAGAATTTAAATTTTCTAGGTTCAAAAAGATAAATGATAGCCATTAAGGTAATTAAAATTCCAAGTCCATATACCAAAAAAGGATAACGCCAAGAATAACTTGAAACAAATCCCGCAATAGAAATAAAAACAGCACCCCCTACCGCACAAAAAAATCCTTGAAGACTTAAAGCATTTTCTCTGCGATTAAAGCCACCGCGACTATAATAATCTCCAAGTAAAGCCGAAGCGCCTGTCATTATAAAAGCAGTTGCCATACCAAAAATAGCTCTTGAAGTCAGTATAGCATAAATATCATTTAAGAAAAAGCCACTTACTCCAGAAATAGTCCAAACCACCATAGCTGGAAGAATGAATTTTAATTTGCCAAATTTATCCATTAAAATACCAGCGAATGGAGATAAAATGACAACAAAAATAGCAGGAATGGTTAAAACTAAGCGAACAAGTATATCAAGATGAGCTAATGTGAAACTTGAAGCAAGAGTAGCACCACTTTGGGTTAAAAGTTCTTCAAAATGTCTGTTGATAGCAGGCAGAGCAGATGAAATGACCACACTTCCTAGCATAGTCATAGCGGCCATAGAAAACACAGCTGCTTTAAATCCGGATTTTTCGGTAATTTGAATTATTTTTTTATCCATTTTTGTATCATTTGGATGAAATTTATAAGTTTTGCCATTCATAATTTTGCCTTTTTTATTTTATTATACTCCAAAAATTATGATTTGTATTTAAAATTACTTAAAATTATATTTTATTTATTTTGTTATGATAGTTTTGTTTTTAAAATATATTTTATAAGTAGAATTTTAAATAATTTTAGCTAAATTCAGCTTTTTATTTAACAAGGGTGTAAAATGAAGAAAAATTTAATCATAGTAGAATCTCCTGCAAAAGCTAAAACCATAGGAAATTTTTTGGGAAAAGATTATGAAGTGATTGCTTCTAAAGGACATATTAGAGATTTACCTAAATCAAGCTTTGGGATTAAAATAGAAGATGATGAATTTATTCCAGAGTATAGAATCACAAGTGATCATAGCGCCTTAGTTAAAGAACTTAAAAGCAAAGCCAAAGATGCCAAAGAAGTCTATCTTGCAACGGATGAGGATAGAGAAGGAGAAGCCATAGCTTATCATATTGCAAAAGCTATAGGCAAAGATGAAAATACCTTGCCGCGCATTGTTTTTCACGAAATTACCAAAAGCGCTATAGAAAATGCTTTAAAAAATCCAAGAAAATTAGATATGCACTCTGTAAATGCTCAACAAACTAGACGCCTTTTAGATCGCATTGTAGGATATAAACTCAGCCCCTTATTGGGGCAAAAAATTCAAAGAGGACTTAGCGCAGGGCGTGTTCAAAGTGCGGCTTTAAAGATCATAGTCGATCGTGAAAAAGAAATTCGTGCCTTTGTACCACTGGAATATTTTAGCATAGATATGATTTTTCAAAAAGATTTGGATGCAGAACTAGTTGAGTTTGACAAAGCTAAGATAGAAAAACTTACCATTATCAACAAAGATCGTGCCAAACTTGTACTGGAAGCTTGCAAAAATGAAGCTTATACTATAAGTGACATTGAAAGCAAAGAAAGAAAAATCGCTCCACCACCTCCTTTTATGACTTCAACTTTACAGCAAAGTGCTAGCAATCGCCTTGGTTTTAACCCTAAAAAAACCATGATGATAGCTCAAAAACTCTATGAAGGAGTAAATACTCACGAGGGCGTGATGGGGGTTATTACCTACATGAGAACTGATAGTTTAAATTTGGCCAAAGAAGCTATAGAAAATGCAAGAAAATTCATACAAGCAAATTTTGGCCAAGATTATCTTCCAAGCCAAGCAAATGTATATACTACAAAGGCTAAAGGTGCTCAAGAAGCTCATGAAGCTATACGCCCTACAAATTTAAGTTTTACTCCAGAAATTGCGGCCAAATTTTTAGACAAAGATGAGTTAAAACTTTACACACTTATTTACAATCGCTTTTTAGCCTGTCAGATGAATCCTGCTATCTCTCAAACTCAAAATGTATTTGTAAAAAATGATAGAGCAGTTTTTAAAATAAGCGGTAGAAAAATCCTTTTCGATGGATATTATAAAGTTTATGGTGATATGGATAAGGATAAAATTTTACCAAATTTTAAAATAGGTGAAAATTTAAAAATACAAAATTTAGAAATGAACTCACATTTTACCGAACCACCTTCAAGGTATTCAGAAGCAGGACTTGTAAAAAAACTTGAAAGTTTAGGCATAGGTCGCCCTTCTACTTATGCACCAACCATTTCTATACTTACAAGCCGTGATTATGTAAAAATAGACAAAAAACAACTTATTCCTAGTGAGGTTGCTTTTAATGTAACCGAAGTGCTTGAAAAAAATTTTAGCGATATAGTAGATAGCAAATTTACTTCAAATCTTGAAAACACTTTAGATGAAATCGCAGAAGATAAGGCAGATTGGCAAGAAACTTTAAAAGAATTTTACTATCCTTTTATGAGAAAAATCGAAGAAGGAAAAACAAAAATCGCCAGTCAAAAAACTGTTACAAAATTAGGTGAAAGTTGTCCTGATTGTGGTGGGGAACTTGCTATTAGAAAAGGGCGTTTTGGAGAATTTGTAGCGTGTTTAAATTTCCCAAAATGTAAGTATTCAAGAAATTTAAAAAGTGAAAGTAAAAATGAAAGCGAAAATACTGCCGCAAAAGCTAAAGCTAATGGTACAGGTATTACTTGTCCAAGTTGTCAAAAAGGTGAAATCGTAGAACGCTTTTCAAAACGCGGTAAATTTTATGGCTGTAGCGCTTATCCAAAATGCAATTTTATAAGTAAATACAAACCAAGCGAAGAAAAATGCGAAGAGTGTGGCGAAACTTTAGTGATAAAAGAGCTTAAAAAAGGTACATTCTTAGAATGTTTAAAGTGTAAAATTAAAAAAGAAATGAAGGATTAAAATGCAAATCATGCTTTGTGCTATTTCAAATATAGCGAGTGGAAATTGTTCAGAAGACTGTAAATACTGTACCCAAAGTGCCCATGTAAAAACAGATATTCAAAAATATCGTCGTAAAGAACTTTCACAAATCGTTTTAGAAGCAAAAATGGCAAAGAAAAATGAAGCCTTGGGTTTTTGTTTGGTTACAGCAGGACTTGGGATTGATGATGAAAAGCTTGAGTATGTTTGCGAAGCTGCTAAGGCTGTGCAAAAAGAAGTGCCTAACTTGCTTTTAATTGCCTGTAATGGCATGGCAAGCGTGGAGCAACTCAAAGAACTTAAAAAAGCAGGAATTTTTTCTTATAATCACAATCTTGAAACTTCTAAGGAATTTTTTCCACAAATTTGCACCACGCATACTTGGGAAAGTAGATTTCAAACCAATTTAAACGCTAAAGAAGCAGGGCTTATGCTTTGTTGTGGTGGAATCTATGGTATGGGTGAGAGTGAAGAAGATAGGCTAAGTTTTAGAAAATCTTTGCAAGAATTACAGCCTTTTTCAACGCCTATTAATTTTTTTATAGCAAATGAAAATTTAAAACTACAAGTTCCAAGACTTGGCGCTGATGAAGCTTTAAAAATCGTGCGTGATACCAAAGAGGCTTTACCGCAAAGCGTGGTAATGGTAGCAGGTGGGCGTGAAGTGGTATTACGAGAAAGACAATATGAAATTTTTCAAGCAGGTGCTGGGGCTATTGTTATAGGGGATTATTTAACCACTAAAGGTGAAGAACCAAGTCAAGATATAATAAAATTAAAAGAAATGGGATTTACTTTTGCATCAGAGTGTCATTGATCCGCAAGGTTTAATTGATCTAAAAATTCTTATTGTTATAGCTTTATGCTTACTTTTTTCTCCGCATATTGCAAAAATTTTACGCTTGCCTCTTTCGGCTACTGAAATTATTTTAGGGGCAATAATAGCGTATTTTGGTTTCATAGGAAAAAGTGAAAATTTTGCACTTTTAGCCAATGTAGGTTTTTATTATCTAATGTTTATAGCGGGCATGGAGGTAAATTTAAGAGCCTTTTTTAATATGGATAAAGAAGTTGTCAAAAAAAGTTTTTTTTATATTTTTTTACTTTACGCTTTATCTTCTTTTATAGTATGGATTTTTGGACTTTCTTTAGTATTTATTATCATTATACCTGTGATGAGTGTAGGGCTTTTATCTTTACTTTTTAAGGATTTTGGAAAAGAGTGTTATTGGCTAAATATTGCTATGATAGTAGCTACTTTAGCTGAAGTGATTTCTATTGTGCTTTTGACTATAGCGGGAGCTTTTTTGCGCGAAGGAACAGGTATTATTGATGTAGCGCAAAGTATTTTATATCTTAATATCTTTTTGGGACTTTGTTTGCTCGGATTTAAAATGCTTGGTGTGCTTTTTTGGTGGTATCCTCAGCTTAAAGTTGTGCTTATGCCATGGGAAGATAAAAATGAAAAAGATATAAGATTCTGTATGGCCATTTTTATACTGATTATTGTTGCTATGGTTATTACAAAACTTGAAATCGTTCTTGGCTCTTTTATAGCAGGTTCATTTATAGCTACTTTTTTTGATCATAAAAAAGATCTTGAGCACAAGCTTTCTACTTTTGGACACGGGTTTTTGATCCCTATTTTTTTTATCCATATAGGCTCAACCTTTGATCTTAAAATGATTTTAGATTATAAAATCGTTTTACAAGCATTTTTACTTATGTTTGTTATGGTGGGTTTAAGAATTTTATGTGCAAGTGTTTTTTTAAAAAGAATTGGTTTTAAAAATATGATTTTATTTGGTCTTAGTCATTCTATGCCTTTAACCTTGCTTATAGCAACAGCTACTCTGGGTTATTCGGGCAAGGTTATTGATGAGAAGCTTTATTCAGCACTTATTTTAACAGCGTTATTTGAGGCTATTATTGTTATGAGTATGATTAAATTTCTTTCCAATTCTAAAAAATGAAAGTTACTTTTTTACTCAAAAAAGCAAACAAAATCTTAAAAATTTAATAATAAAAAAACTCATAATCGCCCTTTTTTGTTAGAATTAATAAAAGTAACAATAAAAGGAGCGAAAATGTCAAATTCCGTTACTATAACCGATAATAGAAATGGAAAAAGCTATGAATTTCCTATATATGATGGTACAACTGGCCCAAGCGTTGTGGATATGTCAAGTTTTTATAAACAAACAGGAATGTTTTCTTATGATGAGGGCTTGACTTCTACAGCTACTTGTAAATCAAAAATCACTTATATTGATGGAGAAAACGGAATTTTAATGCACCGTGGCTATCCTATAGAGTGGCTTGCTGAAAACAAACTTTATTTAGATGTGGTTCATCTTTTACTTTATAAAGAACTACCTGATGCTACGCGTCTTGAAGCGTTTCGTTATGAAATGAAAAAGCGTTCTTTTATCCATGAAGGTATGCATCGTCTTTTTGATTCTTTCCCTGATAATGCTCATCCTATGGCAGTTTTACAAGGTGCTGTTTCATCGCTTAGTGCTTTTTATCCTGATCATTTAAATATGAACGTAAAAGAAGAATATATGGAAATGGCAGCTAGAATAGTAGCTAAAATCCCTACTATAGTCGCCACCGCTTATAGATATAAACATGGCTTTCCTATGGCTTATCCAAATTTAGATCGTGGTTTTACAGAAAATTTCTTATATATGTTAAGAACTTATCCTTACGATCATGTAGAGCTTAAACCTATAGAAGTAAAAGCACTTGATACAGTTTTTATGCTTCATGCAGATCATGAGCAAAATGCTTCAACTTCAACGGTTCGTTCTGTGGGTTCAACTCATGCTCATCCTTATGCCTGTATAGCAGCAGGTATTGGTGCACTTTGGGGTCATGCACATGGTGGAGCTAATGAAGGTGTTATTAGAATGCTTGAGCAAATAGGTAGTGTTGATAGGGTAGATGAATTCATCAAAAGGGCTAAGGATAAAAACGATCCTTTCCGTTTGATGGGCTTTGGGCATAGGGTTTATAAAAATTTTGATCCTAGAGCAAAAGTACTTAAAAAACTTCGTGATCAACTTATTGATGAGTTGGGTATTGATACCAATCTTATTAAAGTAGCAACGCGTATAGAAGAGATTGCTTTAAATGATGATTATTTTGTTCAAAGAGGGTTATATCCGAATGTTGATTTTCATAGTGGACTTATTTTAAAAGCCTTAGGTATTCCAAATGAAATGTTTGCTACTTTATTTGTTATAGGACGCACCCCAGGATGGATAGCTCAGTGGATAGAACAAAAAGAGCAAGAAAGTCTTAAAATAGTCCGTCCAAGACAACTTTATTTGGGTGAAACTAGTAAAATTTAATTAAAATTTTTGTGGAAATTAAAAATTCCACAAAATCTTCTTGTATAATTTTAAAAAATCTTATAGAAAGTCTTATAATCATGCTTAATCTTGATAAATTTTTAGAAATTGCTATAAATGCTAGCAATCAAGCTTCTAAAGCTATTTTAGAAGAGAGAAAAAATTTTAAAACTTGGGAAAAAGAAGATAAAAGCCCGCTTACATCAGCAGATCTTGCTTCTAATAAAATTCTAAATGATATTTTAGGTTCTACGGATATTAAAATTCTATCAGAAGAAAAATTACTCAGCAAAGAAGAGTGTGAAGAATTAAAAACTTTTTGGCTTATCGATCCTCTTGATGGAACAAGTGGTTTTTTAAAAGGCAGTGATGAATTTTGTGTTATGATAAGTTTAGTTCATGACAATCGCCCTGTTTTATCGCTTATACAAAATCCATCAAAAGGTGATATATTCTATGCTCATACAAAAACCAAGGTTTATAAAAACGATAAACCTTTGCAAATTGACCAGCAAGAATACGAGAAAAATAAATATAAAGCCTTATTGAGTGTTAATCATCTTAGCAAAGAAGATGAAGACTTTGCAAAAGAGCATCAATTAGAAGCTATTAATATAGGTTCTGGATTGAAATTTTGTGCTATTTTAGAGGCTAGGGCAGGAGTTTATAAAAGATTTGAAAAGCTTAATATTTGGGATATTGTAGCAGGAGATTTTTTGATTAATCAAAATGGAGGATTTATGGGAGATTTTTCTAAAAAATACATTTTATATAACCCTTTAAGTTATAAATCCAGTCCTTTTATTTGTGTTTCATCTAGGAATTTTTTACAAGATTTTTTATAAAATAAAGAATATAATTTTATATTTAAATAGTTTATAAGGATGAAAATGAGGTATTGTTTCATTTTGTTTTTAAGTTTAGTTTTAAGTTCTAATCTTTTAGCGAATAATTTTTCTCAGAAAAAAGTTATTAAAATTGAAAAAAGCGCAGATAGTTTTGAGCTAATAGATCTAAATCAAAATGTTGCAAATCCAAATCTAAATCAACAAAAAGCATTGTTTGATAGTTCTACCTTGATTGAAAAAAAATCGCAAATCACCAAAGATAAAGATATTGATTTTGCTATTGTATTAACTTTTAGGAAAAATTTTGGTTATTTTTTAGATGGTTTTAGGGTGAGTGATAAGGAATTTTCTACATTATTTGCTAAAAATTTGATTCAAAGTTTAAAGCTTAATTGGGTTAATTCTGCTGCAAATGGTATTTATCAAAGTCCTAAAACTTTGTCATATTTTAGCCCTAAGGATGCAAAACTTATAAATGTAAGTCCTTTTTTAACACAAGAAAAAGATAAGGCTAAAATGTATGCTAAATTTACAGATTATGTTGTGGTGGTAAATTTGCAAGATTTTTATGTAAATATTACAAATTATTTTATCACAACTAGTAAAGAGGGTGTGGCTAATGTTAATTTTAAAATTATTTCTACAAGCAATGGAAAAATTCTTGCAGCAAAAAATGCAAAATTAAATTTGACATTAAAAGATCAAGATGCAAAACAAAATTATCAAGATATTATAAACCAAATGCCAAAAATGCTAGCTGATGTTATCAAAAACCAAATTTTCCACCTAAAGCTCTTAAACTAAGCTTTAGTTTAAAATATCTTTAATCAGTTTTTGCAAATTCCTTTTTGTTTTTTCTTGTTCTTTTATGATAAAACATTTTGCTTTTGGCCAAAAATAACTTTTAGGATTTTCAAATTTTCCCCAACGCCAATCAAACCTAGGATGTAAAAGAACTATAGTAGGAATATCCATAGCTAAACTTAAATGCGCTATAGCACTATCAATACTAAGCATACAGTCAATATCATATAAATAATTTAGAGTATCATTCCAATTTTCTATAAGCTTACTTCTATCTTCTATTACCTTAGGTAATTCTTCTTTTAATTGCATTTGAAAAGAAATGATTTCATAATTTAAGTTTTTTAATATATCAAATAAAAATTCAAATTTTACATTTCTTAATAAATCAGAATTTTCAGCATTAGGAGTAGCATAAAAAATACCAAGTTTTTTTCTTTGATTATGCGGTTTTTTCTGTGGCAATATAGGTGTTTTTAATCGTGAAATCTCATCAAGCTTAATATCAATAAAAAAAGGCAAAGAACAAATAGGAATAGCATAATCAAAATTTGTAGGTAGATTTTTTAAAACCTTTACATTTTTAAAAATATCATCATTTTGATTTAAAAATTTGATTTGATTTTTAAACATTTCATACATGGCACTTTGAGGAGCAAATAAAACCTTTGAAGCGATTTTACAAAGTTTTTCTAAGCATCTTGCATACATTATAGTATCGCCAAAGCCTTGCTCGCAAAATACTAAAACTTCTTTATTTTTAAAAGCATCAACGCCAAATTTATTAAAAGCTTTTAGGCTTTCATTATAATGATAAGTAGAAAAAGTTTCATTATGAGCATAAAATAATCTGCTTTCATAATATTTCTTACCCTCTTCAAAATTATCATCCACTCCCATACGCATCAAAAGATAAGCCAAATCAAATTGATAGGTTGCATGAGAATCCAAGCTAAGACATTTTTTATAAGCATGATAAGCTTCTTGATAGTTTGAATTAAATTCTAAGACCTTAGCATAGTTTTGCCAAAACTGTGCATGGTGTTGATTGGCTTCTTGTAGTGATTGAAAAAGTTCTAAAGAATCAGATATTCTAAAAAGCTTAAAAAGCAAGTATGCTTTTTGGGGTAAAATTTGATGAGTTAAAAAATCTTCTATTTTAGAAATAGTAAGATTTTCTTTGGTTTTACTATGAAGCCTATCTTCGAGTTTAATTAAATTAAGATTGGTTTGTTCAGCAATGATTCCTTTTTGTAGTTTATCAATCAAATCTTGCATAAAATGACACAAGTGCTCATGTGCATTTAATGCCTTGGTAAAATCATGTTTAAAATAAATTTCTGCATAATTTTTCCATAGATTAAGATTATACATATCTTTAGAAAGTAATTCTTTGAAAATTTGTTCAGATTCTTCTAATTTATTACTCAGCTTATAAATAAAAGCCAATTCTAACTTAAGTTCATCCTCTAAATCATCTTTGCGAATTAAAAGTGTTTGTAATAAATTCAAGGCTTCATCAAATCTTAAATTTTCAATATAGCTTTTAGCAAGCATAAGACCATTAAAACTTGTAGGATTTAAAGAAAAAAGCTCTTGAGCATAATATAAAGCTTTTTGAAAAAGAGAAAGTTTATAAGAAGAAAGCATAGCAAATTCTAAAGCAAATTTTGGACTTTCTTTTAAAAATTGCTCACTCAAGTTTAAGCATTTTTCATAATTAGCATTAAAATAATAATAATGAATTTTATCAAACATATTTTTCCTTGATAGTTACATTAAAATCTAATATTATCTTATAAGTTGCATAAAAAGATAATTATATTTTTATAAAATTAAATAATAAAACAAAAATAAAAAAATATAACAACATCCATCCCAATAATTTTAAAATTATCAGGATGAAATTTTTAACAAGTAGGGAAGTAAACTAATTAAACTAAGTATTATCTTTTATAAGATTACCAAAGATAATTAAACTGAGCAAATCCTGTATGGGTATTGCCATCTT